>JAHFOV010000014.1 GCA_023261505.1 Planctomycetota bacterium | reverse complement strand
CGCGATTCATTATAAATTTCAATATTTGTAGGGGCTTGTCTCCAGGTAAAGGTTGCACCGGTTGGCGTATTGGTGTAATTGTAGGCAATCAGATACCCTTTGCCATTAGCATATTTGACCCGTGTACGAACAGCAGAGGGGTTATTGTTGCCTACAAGATAATTAGGGGTGTCGATGCTGGTAAGTGCGGGATTAAGCCCATTAAGCTCATTCATTACGCTCTTAAGACGCCCAAAATAGTCCTCCTTTGTAGGGCACCAGGACGTGCTTGAGCTGCATGTAACGGCCAATGCGCTGTTCCCCAAACTCCAGTAGAATAATCCGTTTGCACCTTCCGCAATCGCCATATAGCTCATATTGCGTAACTCACCCGTGGTAGGCCAGCGTGAATTGCTTGTAGATTGGAAAAATTGGATAACCGTGCAGAATGGACGGCTGGATTTCAATACATTGTTGCACTCTCTAGTCCAATCGGCAACTTTATTAAGTGGATAGCCTTGTGCTGGCTCTGCCCCATAAAGTGGATATGGGTCCGTTGAAAGGATGTCAACCACCTCTCGCCAATAGGGGAGTTCAAGGATTCTGCTTGCGGCTGCGAAGGTTACTCCATCTGGGTCAAGGTTTTTAAGGCGTAAGTTACTTTCAAATACCGCTGGGGCCAGTTGAGCATAAGCTTCGTCCATAGTGTAAACCCCTGCGAATCCCGTGTGCGAGGCCAGGGCCGTTGCGTAGCTGTCATCGGTGGTAATGAGGGCACTAGAAAGTCTCCATTGGTTAGCCTGTCCAGACTGTAGATAGAGAACCCCGTACCTTTGCAACACATTCATCATAGAAGTCATCGATGAAACTGGTGCTAGTGCATACATGTAATTGAGGTAGAAATTAATGGGAATCTCAAAGAGACGCCTCCATGCACCAAATTGCTGCGTTTCCCATGTAGTTTCGTTATCTGTATAGGCCATGCCGGAATCATAAACCCCAAGGATAAACGTCGGGCTTCCGCGGACAAGAAAACGGTTATTTACGTCAAATGACATGGTCATTGAAGAGCGATTAGTGCCAGCAAGTTTTGCAATCCTGTAGGCAGGGTGTTCGTAGATTATAGCCTGGTCAGAGTTTCTGACAAGATAAAACCTTACTAGATAAGTGTTATCATTTATGAAACTTGAGCAATCGACCTCTATAACATTTTCGGCCTGTGAGGGATTAAAATCCGGTTGGAATTCTACACTATTGCTTGTCTCATCTGTTGTCGTAATATGTATAGAATAATCGGCTACACTAGTCCCATTGGGTGGGTTCATTTTTATGTTAAAACGTGCAATCTGAGGTTGGTCGTCAAAGAGCATCCCACGATAGTTAGGGTAAAGGCAAAAGACCTCTATTGGTAGTGGGAGTTCTTCATGAAGTTCTACATCATCAAACCAGACAGTTCCAGTTGGATTTCCGTAGGTCTCAAGTCTAAAGTAGGCCTTAGTATCTTGAGTAATAATAATATTCCTGGCTTCAAGATACCGCCAGTCACTTGTTCCATTTATAGTCGCTGTAATACCAGCACCACCTACCTGGTTGTAAGTTGGGCGAAGGGCAAGCCTCACACCTTTATTACCTGAACCCACATTGTTTAACTTTATCCAGGCGCTTATGCGATATGTGCCTGTCTTTAAGGATACTGTTTGAGATGCGAGCTCAGAGGTACTCGTCAAGTTCGCATCCTTAACACGATAGCTATTTGAGCCCGTATGAGCTACGGTAGAGTCCAAGGTAAAACCGAGGCCGCTCCAGCCAGAGGGAGTACCTGTTTTTGAATCTATCGTCTCGAAGCTGGTATTAGTTGACAGATTAGGGCCTAATTGAACCGAAGCATAAGGATAGGCAGTAAGCCCGCCAGGTTTACTCGCGGTGGAGGGTGGGGGAGGAGACTGCAGTTCTTCGTGAAGTTCTACATCATCAAGCCAGATAGTTCCAGTTGGATTGTAGTAGGTCTCAAGTCTAAAGTCTGCCTTAGTATCTTGAGTAATATTAATATTCTGGACTTCGATATACTGCCAATCACTTGTTCCATTTATAGTCGCTGTAACACCAGCACTGCCCACTGGGGCGTAACCTGGGCGCAGGGCAAGCCTTACACCGGAGTTTCCACCGCCCACATTCTGTAATTTTACCCAGGCGCTTATACGATATGTGCCTTTTTTTAAGGACACTCTTTGAGACGCGAGCTCATAGGTGGTGGTCGTCAAGTTCGCATCCTTAACGCGATAACTATTTGACCCTGTATGGGCTACGGTAGAGTCTGAGACAAACCCTATGCTGTACCAAGAATAGGGGGCATTTGTTACTATGTCTACCGACTCAAAACTGGTATTATTTAACAGATTGGGTCCTAAATTAACTTGGGCGGAGGCCAAGGCAGGCACGCAGATAAGCCCAACAAAGAGAAGAAATAGAATGGAATACTCAACAACAACTACAACATTGTATTTTTTTGATTTTATGACCAAAGATTTTAGGTCTTGATATTGCTTCATTGGCTAACCACCAACTCTAGCAGTCTGCCACCATATTTAATAGAGAGGGACATACCTGTTTAGCTTCATTAGCTAAACCTTCACGGGCAAAGTGCTAATATAGATTAAGAATTTAACCACGTTTTGCCTTAAGTGGATGCCTTTACTCAGAAATTACATATACATGTGCCTCATACTTACCAAAGGTATCCGAAAAAGAGCTTCCAGAAGGCGTAATCGTGCGCGATTCATTATAAACTTCAATATTTGAAGGGGCTCGCCTCCAGGTGAAGGTTGCACCGGTTGGAGTATTAGTGTAATTATAGGCAATCAGATACCCTTTGCCATTAGCATATTTGACCCGTGTACGAACAGCAGAGGGGTTATTGTTGCCTACAAGATAATTAGGGGTGTCGATGCTGGTAAGTGCAGGCTCAAGCCCCTTAAGCTCGTTCAGTACGGGCTTAAGACGCGCAAAATATTCCTCCTTTGTAGGGCACCAGGATGTGCTTGGGTTGCATATATTTGCCAATGCCCTGTCCCCTAGGCTCCAGTAAAATAATCCGTTTGCACCTTCCGCAATCGCCATATAGCTCATATTGCGTAACTCACCTGTGGTAGGCCAGCGTGAATTGCTTGTAGATTGGAAAAATTGAAGTACAGCGCAGAAGGGGCGGCTGGATTTTACTGTATTACGCAAAGCACTTGTCCAATCGGCAACTTTATTGAGTGGATAGCCTTCTGGTGGCTCTGCTCCATAGAGCGGATACGGGTCTGTTGAAAGAACATCAATCGTATCCCGCCAGTAAAAGAGTTCTTCGAGCCTGTTTGAAGCACCAAAGGTTATCCCATCAGGGTCAAGTTTTTTAAGGCGCACGTACTGTTCAAATACTGCGGGGGCCAGTTGAGCATAAGCTTCGTCCATGGTGTAAACCCCTGCAAATCCAGTGTGAGAGGCCAGGGCCGTTGCGTAGCTGTCACTGGTGGTAATGAGAGCACTAGAAAGTCTCCATTGGTTAGCCTGTCCAGACTGTAGATAGAGAACCCCGTGCCTTTGCAACACATTCATCATAGAAGTCATTGCTGAAACTGGTGCTAGTGCATACGTGTAATTCAGGTATAAATTGATAGGAATCTCAAAGAGCCGTCTCCAGGTGCCAAATTGTTGCGTTTCCCATAGAGTTTCGTCATCTGTATAGGCCATGCCTGAATCGTAAACCCCGAGAATAAACGTCGGTTTTCCACGTACGAGAAAACGGTTATATTTATCAAACGACATAGTCATTGAAGAACGATTAGTGCCGGCAAGTTTTGAAATCCTGTAGGCTGGGTGTTCATAGACTGTAGCATTGCCTGACTTTTTGGTAAGGAAAAACTTTACTAGATAAGTACGGTCATTTATAAAAGACGTACAATTGAGTGTTGCCTCATCGCCTTCGGGTTTCTGGGATGGATATAAGGTACTCTGTATGACCACACTACTTGTTGTCTCATCTGTCGCCATGATACGAATGTAATAATCTGATGCACTAGTCCCAGCGGGTGGGTTTGTTTTGATATTAAAACGTGCAATCTGAGATTGGTCACCAAAGAGCATTCCACGATAGTTAGGATAAAGGCAAAAGACCTCCATTGGTAATGGGAGTTCTTCCTGAAGGACTACGTCATCAAACCAGGCAGTACCAGTGGGATTTTGGTAGGTCTCGATTCTAAATTTTGCAGTCGTATCTTGAGTAATAATAATATTCCTGGCTTCAAGATACCGCCAGTCACTTGTTCCATTTATAGTCGGTGTAATGCCAGCGCCACCCACTTGGTTGTAACTTGGGCGCAGGGCAAGCCTTACGCCCTTACCACTACCCCCATCCACCTTATATAACTTTACCCAGGCGCTTATGCGATATGTGCCTTTCTTTAAGGACACCGTTTGCTGTACATACTCGGAACCAGAAGTCAAGTTTGCATCCTTAACGCGATAGCTTTTTGAGCCCGTATGAGCCACGGTGGAGTCTAAGGTAAACCCGAGGCTAGCCCAACCAGAGGGCTTGCCAGTTCCGGTGTCTATCACCTCAAAACTGGGATTAGTTAACAGATTAGGCCCTAATCCAACCGAAGCATAGGGATAAGCGGTAAGTCCGCCTGTTTTAATCTCGGCGAAGGACAAGGCAGGCACATAGATTAGACAAATGAAAAAAATGACGCAATGTATAAGAATAACGCTAAATTGGTATCTTTTTGACTTTGCCCCCGAAGATTCCATTTGACATAGCTTCATGAACTAACCCTCAAACCCTAGCAAAACTTCCCAATGCTAGCTAGTAGTGTAGGCAAAGTCAATATTTATTTTCATAATTTTCTTTTTGCGAGAGGAAGTGGGACTTTACCCTTGTCACTGATGGTTGACGGAGTTATTATAAGGAGTTATTAAAAAAAAAAACTAAAAATGTTCAGTTCCATACGCAATAAAACGATAATTCTTCTATTTCTCTTTTCTTTTATCCCTTTAATGACCTCTAGGCTCATAATCTTTTCAAATGTCCGGAAGGCCTTTCAAGAGATGAGGATAAGGGACCTGGAAAGCGTGGGTCACAAGCAGGCCGAGCTCATCAGTGTATGGATGAAAGAGCGTAAGGGCGATGTTGCGGCTATGGCAAGGGAATATCTTACCAGTTCCTTTTTAAAATTTAAGCCTGGCGACAAAGAATTTCAGGATATTACCTCCTATCTACAATTTGTAAGGGATAATTATGGTTACAAAGAGATTTCCCTAGCTGACGACCAGGGTAAGATTAGGGTATCTACCAGAGAAGACTTCCTGGGCTTAAGTATAGCGGAGTTTGATTACTTCCGGGAGGCATTAAAGGGCAATGTTTTTGTAACTCGTGTCCATCCCTCGGTCTTTCCCATTCTTAATGAATTTGGAGAGATGGAAAGGGGGGTGCCTACTCTCTGTGTTTCTGGTCCTATAAGGGATGACAAGCACAGGATAATTGGGGTGCTGAATCTTAGAGTAGACGTCCTGGCCTTATCAAAGGAGATGCGCAGGGTAAAACTGGGTGAGACGGGTGAGACCTATCTTGTGGATGAGAACGGTAACATGATTACCGAGTCTCGTTTTGTCTCCACCATCAGAGAGATGGGCTTGATAAAGAAGCGGACTTCTCTGGAATTAAAACTTGTAGACCCCACTACCGGTCAACTTACCAGGGGGGTGCAAGCCTGCTTGAAGGGGGAACTCGGATATGATGCCGAAGGTTATCCAGACTATCGTGGTGTAAAGGTGCTGGGTTTTTGGCACTGGATACCTGAGTACCACTGGGGGCTTATGTCTGAAATTGATGTGGACGAGGCCTATAGAGACCTGTATGAGCTGGATAGGGCCCTTATGTCCATTAGCTTTGCCTTTACTTTGGTAATAATTGGAGCTGCGGTCTTTCTTGGGCGGAAACTCACGGCCCCCATCCTTCACCTAACAGAAGTCACCAGAAAGATGTCCGGCGGAGACCTCCGGCAGAGGGCAGCTATAAGCTCCAGGGATGAAATCGGGCTACTGGCAGAATCCTTTAACACCATGGTGGAAACCATAGAGAAGAGAAATGAGGAGTTAGAATCCACGAAGCAGTACCTTGAGAGTATGTTTGACTCTATAAGGGATTGCATCACTGCAGTAGATAAGGAGGGAACTATCCTGAGGGTAAATCAGGCTGCCATAGATGAGTATGGAGAGGACGTCATAGGAAAAAAGTGTTACGAGGTCTTCATGGAACGCAACTGCAGATGCGATGTTTGCGTGAACCTGAAGGTAGCCGAGGAACTAAAGCCTGCCTCTGCAGAGCATCAAGTTCCCGGTAAGGAGAAGATATTCTTCACCGAATCCTATCCGCTCCTTGACGCCAGGGGTAAGCTACAGGCTATTATAATGATTTCCAGGGATATAACCCAACAAAAGCAGCTGGAACAAAAACTCCAGAGGTACACCCTTGACCTGGAAAAGACGGTGGAAGAAAGGACCGGGGCGTTGACGCTCATCAATAAGGAACTTGAAGAAAAGAATACACAGCTGGAAAAGGCCAACTTAGAACTAAGAACGTTAGACAAACTAAAAGATCGTATCATCAGAGATGTCTCACATGAACTTAAGAGTCCAGTTGCCCAGGTAAAAATGGCCTTCGACTTGTGGTTTGAAGAAAAAAAGGCCGGGAAACTGGATGTCTTAAAAGAGGAAAGATTGACCAATATAATAGATCATAATATCCTGAGGCTACAAAAAACTATTGCAGCAGTACTGGACATCTCCAGCATAGAATCGGGTCAGGTAAAATACAAAAAGGAGAAATTTCAGTTAGAGGAGTTGGTTCAAAAGGTTATAATGGGTTATACATTAGCGGCGGAGCAAAAGGGTGTCTCTCTAAAGACAAACTTCCCATCCAGGCTTCCAGAAGTCTACGGGGACAAGGAACATCTCGCCAGGGTTGTTTCTAACTTGATAGATAATGCTATCAAGTACACTCCCAAAGGAGAGATACTGGTCACTGGGAAAGCAAGGGATGGTAGTGTAGAGATCCATGTGAAAGACACGGGGCTGGGCATTAGCCTACCCAGGGAACAACGTGACAAGCTCTTCCAAAGGTTTTACCAGGAAAGGCCCCGTTATGACGGAGTAGGGGTGGGCCTTGCTATTTGTAAGGCCATTGTAGAGGCTCACGGCGGAAGAATATGGGTGGAAAGTGAGGGGCCAGGTAAAGGGTCTATCTTTTCTTTCTCCATACCATTAACAGGACAAAAGGATGAACCAATCTGATAATAAGACCATATTGATAGTAGAGGACGATGAGGAGTTCCAGGAACTCTTCTCCATGATGCTAGAAGATACGGGGTATCGTATTATAAAGGCTTATGATGGTACCGAGGCCCTGAAAAAGCTAGAAGAACAGAAACCCGACCTTATCATTCTGGATATACTGCTAGAGGCAATGATGGGAGATGCCCTCTTTCTCCACCTGCAAAGGGTACCGGAGTATGCCGACATCCCCATTATCATTACCAGCAGTTTTTCTGCCAAGGATTACCCCAATCTTCGTGAAATTGACCCAAGGCTGGTCTTTTTGGAGAAACCCTTTTCAAAGGAAACACTTCTAAGGGTAGTACAAGAAAAGCTAGGCAAATAGTCCCTCATGCCTGACACCTTTGACCCCAGTTACAGTTGGTTAAAGACCTGGAAAGAGAACCCCACCCCGCCTATTCTCTTTTATGGCACCAGCTCCAATCACATTCGCAAGATTGGGGAAAAAGGGTTAGCTCCGGGGATGGAGGGGGAGGATAACCTGATGTCCACAGTCCACCATGTCCTTTCCTCCGCCAGAAAGCTAGGAGATCAAAAGATAGTAGAACAGGCTGAACTAATCCTGCTGGAACATGGGGAAAGGTTATCCACCTCAGACGGACTTAAGCTGACCTTTAATTACCACCAGGCTCTTTACCTCGCCAGGAAGAAGACCAGGAGGCTGGAGGCCCTGCAGTGGCTTTGCGAGACCTTTAGAAAGAGAGTAGGGATGTGCGAGGACTCAGACCTGGCAGAGTTAACCATCAATCGGGTGAGTTACTCCTGCAATGGGATATGTGACCTTCACCTTAGCTCCCGGGGGGTGGTAGTATATGTGCGCACCGACCTCTCAAAGTTTCAGAATCTTCCGCCTTTGCTAAAGGATAAAAAGGGGCTTAAAAAGGCCTTAAAGGGGAAACAGCCTCAGGCGGGCGCAGACAGAAATCAATGGCCGAAGTCTTCCTGGTGGAAAAAATTAAGCAAGTCAGAGGTTGAAAGACGCCTTGAAAAGTCAATAAGGGGAGACGAGAACCATCCAGGCCTGGGCGAAGAGGTTTTTACTTTCCAGTATATTCCCCCTCCAGATATTATCAGGATAGAATTAGCCTCTGAGGCTTCTGCAGACTAGAGGCTTTGTGGCCGCACCAATTTTAGATTGCGGTCGCTCGGCCTGTGCCGCGTAGGGGCAGACCCACGTGTCTGCCCAATAAATTACCAGGGCGAACATATAGGTTCGCCCCTACAATTTTTCTGGCATTCAGATAAAAATCTTTCCAGGGTTCATTATGCCCTTGGGGTCCAGGAAGTTCTTAAGGGACTTCATGAACTGGAGCTCTTGAGGGGGGACCTCTAAAGGTAAAAATTCTGCCTTGGCAATGCCTACGCCATGTTCCCCGGTTATTGTACCCCCGACGGAAACTACCTTTTTTAACATGTGCCGCACCATCTCCCCCACCTTCTTTTCGTCTTCCTCTTCAAAGCCATATAGAAAATTCACATGGACGTTGCCATCCCCTATATGGCCAAAACAGGCGGTAGCCAGGGAGTATCTCTCACCGATGGAGTAGAGTTCTCTCAGTATTTCTTTTATCTTACTTCTGGGGACACAAATATCTTCGTTGAGCTTCCTACCTGCTACCTTAAAGAGGGCAGGAGAGATTGACTTCCTGACAGCCCATAAGGCTTCACTTTCTTTTGCTGTCTTAGCCACAATAATCTCGAAGGCCCCGTTCTCTTTGCAAGCCCTTTCCACAGCTGCGAGGTCCTTCCCTACCTCAGATTCTTTTCCATCCACATCTATTAAGAGAAAGGCCTTAGCCTTTTGAGGAATCTCTACGCCCCCATAGCCCCTTATAGAATTTATACAAATGGAGTCCACAAACTCCAGTGTCTTGGGTATTACCCGCTGCCCTAATATTATCGCATCAGCCGCATCTGCGGCCTCCTCAGGGTCCTTGAAGTAGGCCAAAAGGGTCTCCACTTTTTCTGGTAGTGGAATGAGTTTTACTGTAATCTTAGTGAATACGCCCAGCGTACCCTCTGAGCCTACGAATAGCCTGGTAAGGTCATAACCTGCCACACTCCTCAAGGTCCTGCGCCCGGTATTTATCACACTGCCGTCAGGCAAAACCACCTCCAGGGAAAGGACGTAATCCCTTGTAACTCCGTACTTAAGTCCTGCCATCCCACCTGAACACTCGGCTACATTTCCCCCTAACGTAGAAAATTCGGCACTGCCAGGGAATGGCGGATAGTATAGTTTATATTTAGCTACCTCATCCTGGAATCGCTTATTGACAACCCCTGGCTCCACGGTGGCCATGAGGTCCTGAGGATTTATCTCCAGGATACGGTTCATCCTTGTAGTATCCAGAACAATACCTCCATATAAAGGTACTGAACCCCCAGAAAGCCCGGAACGCGCCCCGCAGGGGTATACAGGGATGGTATATTTATCAGCTACCTTTATTACAGCAGAGACCTCCTCGGTGCTGGAGGCCTTTATTACCACATCTGCAATGGCCTTTTGCCTGGGTGGCAGGGCCACTCCCATAGAAGTGGCATCGTGGGAGTAACAAATCCTATCCTCTATATTGGTGATAACCTTCTCTTTCCCTAGAGCCTTATAAAGGGCATCCAGGGCGTCTGCGTTCATCTTACTTTCTTTAGAAGGTTGTACCCCCTTAGATAATATTCCTCTGAACATAAATTCAATATAACAAGTTTTTTATGGATTTCAAATTTTTTTGCTGAAATGGCAAAGCGCTTATAAATCACAAATTTTATAATCCCTCTTTTCTAAAGGGGGACTAAGGGGGATTATATTTTTCTCCTATCTACTATATTCTCTCGACTGTCTACTTAATTGCGTTTGGGTATATCGGGGTTTCCACTGGATGTTTTATCCTTTCCCAGCAGGATTCGAATTTGAAAGGGGGGCTATGTTCTGGGTCATGGCATCCGTGGCAGTCTTCAGGATAGACCTTGCCGTAGCCGTCCTTTTGCAGGGACAAATCTTTAGACCTGTCTGTCTCTTTCACCCTCTCCCTACCCTCTCCCATCGAGGGAGAGGGAATTTGGGTACTGGACAGACCAGAAGGTCTGTCCATATGAATGCTGCCGATATGGAGGCTACCGGGACCGTGACAGGCCTCACAGCCTACACCTATAAGGTCAGGGCTTTTCTCCCTGGATTGAAAGCCGGTACTGTAATTGAGACCTACGACGTGGCAGGCCACACACTCGGGATCAAAGGCCCGCCCCACCTTAAGCAATGTTTCGTAGGCCATGGCATGGAGGGTTGAGCCCCAGTGCTGGAACACGGCGGGGTGACATGCTTTACAAGCGCTGCTACCGACATAGCTGGTTTGTTCAGGGAGGGGGAGTTTTTCGACTTGCCAGAGGAGATTCTCATCCTTGAGCCTCTGCTGATAATTATCAAGCAGGTTGAGCATTGTATCTGAGTCATTAAAGCGTTCGTCCAGGGTTACAGTCTCTACTACTCCCGTGCCATTAATCCCCCTTTCTCCCCCTTTATAAAAGGGGGATATTGGTGAAGTATTTTTATCAAAGGGGGATAAAGGTGGATTATAGCGGTACAACACCAAGTGCTTACCCTTATTGCCTGGATTAACAACCCAGGTATTGCCCTCCTTTACGGTTATAGGATGGTCTATCCCGTGTCCTGAGGCGACAATATGAAACTCGGGAAAATCCCTTGCTAGCCTAAGTGACTCTTCCATACTGGCATGGGAGAGGAGTATCAGGACATCTACTTTATCTTTTAATTCTTTTATTAGTGGTGGAAGGGCCTCAGCAGGTGGAGTTATTTCCACCCCCGTAGGTGGTGGCCCAAGGAGGGTGGGGGAGAGGATTCCCAGGAATCCAATTTTCAACGTAGGGGCAGGGCTCTCCCCTGTCCGATTTTTTTCCATAAGGTTTGCCCCTGCCTCATTATCTTGGGCAACCGCGAGGGTTGCCCTTACCTCAAGGATTTTATAAGGGACTACTTCAATAAAAGGGCTTGCAAGCTTGATATTTGAATAGAGCAGGGGAACTGCTCCAGGAGGAAAGAGGTAAGCCAGGACATCCAATCCCATTTCTAAATCTCTCTCGCCAAGATTATGTATAGAATAATTCATAATCTTCAGGGCCTGGGCGAGGGTTTCTGCCTGTAACTCTTTCTGTCTCAAGATGCCAGTGGTGGTACCGTCATGACCTGCCAGGTCACCAAGGCTTACAGCCACCCGTGGCTCAGGGAGAGATTTCAAGAAGGTATGCCTCTTGGCTATACCTCCCAATGAAGGCTTCGCGCAGCCGCAGGGTTCTAGATAACCCCTTTCCTCGCCGCTGAAGATAATACAGATATTAATAATCCCCCTATTTCCCCCTTTAATAAAGGGGGACTGAGGGGGATTATGCCTCTGTAATTCCTGCGATGTGTCGATAACAGAATGCTGGAAGGGCATATCCTGAGCTTGCAGTGAACCAACGAAGCAGCTAAGGAGCAGGAACACCCAGAACATCATTCTTTTACCGTTGCAGAGAGGGGAATAGTAATTAGCGGTTGGGACTTACTTGTCGTATAAATCTTCAGGTTCCCTGATAGCCTGCCTGCGGGGGCCTCTTTGTTAAGGACTATATCTAAACGGCAAAAACCCCCTTCACTTTGCGAGTTTTCGCGGAGGCTGAAAACCTCAGATTCTACCTCAACCTTGGCCAGCTTGACCTCCTGGTTGTAAAAGGTAACAAGAACCAGTCTTACCGCTTCAGTGCCTTTCTTGACGAGACCGAAAGAAAGCTGCAGGGGGAAGACCGCTATGTCGCTAACAACCTCTCCGTAGAAAGGGACAGTAATAGTGGGTTGCCGCTGGCTGTTAGTCTGCACTACCAGGTCTCCACTGAACCTGCCGATGGGAGAATCTTTTTTTACCTCTAATTTTACAGCATACACGCCGTCTGCCTCTTTCTCTGTGGAGGCTACCTGCAATGCCTTGGAAGAGGATTGGGCAGAAAGGACCTTAAGGTCCAAGCCCGTGGGCGATTTTACAACTACGTTAATATTCTTTCCCTCTCCTTGCCTTATCTGTCCAAGAATCAGTCTGGAAGGATCGGCCACCACCTCCTCCAGGATTAAGGCCTCCAGGGTAAGGGTGTAGGTAGGTTCTGCCGGGTCATTGGTGTCTACCATCACCGTTTTGGTTACTTTACCTACAAAATTGTGAGAATTAAAGGTTGCCTCAATGTAAGCCTCACCTCCAGGTGGAACGATTTTTCGGGAGGGTTCGGCCGCGGTACACCCGCAGGAAGCCCTGACCTTTCGTATCTCTAGCTCTCCATCCCCGATGTTCTTCAGTAAAAAGCGGTGCTGGACCTTCTCCCCACGGTATATCTGACCAAAGGAATGGGAACTCTCAGGGACACTCAGCCGTGGGACTCCATTTATGTCAGCTCCGACTGCAGTGGTGTTGCATAAACCCTCTGTCCCGTAGTATCCTATGCAAAAAAGAACTGTATAATATACATAATACCTAGAAATAAATGTGCCTTTTTTCATGTCTAATAGATTCGCTTAAAAGAAACCTCTATAAAATATTACAGTGCTTCAGCAATATGTCAAGCTAGCAGCCGGAGAAAGGATACGGGTGACAGGAAACAGGAGACAGGTAAAAAAACGTTTCCCCGTTACCTGTATTCTATTCACGGTGACCCTGTTTACACTCTTTGGCATGCTTTGTTTAAGCCAGGGATCCCTCTCTGGTGGCGATACCGCCTTATCTCAAAAAGAGTCTCCTTGGCCCTTTTTTCACCATGATGAGAGGCGTACAGGCCTTAGCCCTTTCCCAGGCCCTTCTAAAGGGGTCTTGAAATGGCATTTTAAGACGCCCAAACCTGTGGACTCCTCCCCAGTGATAGGTCAGGATGGAACGATTTATTTCGGCTGTTTGGACGGTAAACTTTATGCGGTCAACCCCCAAGGAGTTCTCCTGTGGAGCTTCTCAATAGAAGACAAGATATATTCAACGCCAGTCTTAACACCCAAAGGAGATATTTATTGCTGTTCCTGGGGAGGCAAGCTCCTTGCTCTGGACGGCCAGGGCCACCAGAAGTGGCTGACCCAGATACCTGGAAGGGTATCCTCCTCTCCCGCCTTAGACCAAGATGGTGGATTGTATGTTGGTACTGATAACTATAATTTGTACTCCATAGATAGTACAGGAAAAGTGAAGTGGATCTTTACTACGAGGAAATATATAGAATCTTCTCCCGCCATTGACCTTGAGGGTACAATATTTTTTGGTTCTGATGACGGATACCTTTACGCCCTCAGCCCATTGGGGGCATTAAGATGGAAATTTAACACAGGTGGTGCAGTAACTTCTTCCCCGGCTATAGATGATGAAAGCATTATATATGTTGGCTCAAGTAGCGGATTTTTCTTTGCCCTCACTCCTCAGGGGAAAGAGAAGTGGAGGGGAAGGGTATCCGCCTTAGGCGGATGGATTGACTCTTCTCCTGCCCTCGGGGCAGACGGCATCATTTACTTTGGCTGTAACGATGGTGGTCTTTACGCTCTAAGTAAGGATGGACCCCTTCTTTGGAAATATCAGACGGCAGGGGCCATTACCTCTTCCCCTGTGGTAGACCCAGAAGGCAACGTCTATGTGGGCTCATGGGATGGTAGAATTTATGTTATAGGGAGGTGGGGAGAGCTTAGGTGGAGTTTCTCAACCGCTGGGCCTATCCATTCCTCCCCAGCTATTTCTCCAGAAGGAGTACTTTACATAGGTTCTAGCGACGGGCTATATGCCCTGGAATAATAGAGGAAAAGGAAATAACTGATGACACGATCTTCCCATATCATACTGAGGTATTTTTTGGTCAGTTTTATAGTATTTATGATTTGGCAGGTCAACACTGCTGGCAGAGAGGCGCTGGCTGATGCCCCCTGGCCGATGTTCAGGCATAATCCCTCGCATTCTGGCCAGAGTATTTATCAAGGCGCAAAAGATGGAACTCTTAAATGGCGATTTCTTACAACAGATAAAGTTACCTCATCTCCTGCCATTAGTGCAGATGGCACTATCTATATAGGTTCTGAGGATGGTCAGCTTTATGCCCTCACACCAGACGGTCAGAAGAAGTGGGTTTTTTCTGCACAAAAGGGTATAACTTCCTCTCCTGCCATTGACCAGGCCGGTAATATTTACATCGGCTCAAGAGACGGCAACCTTTACGCCTTAAGGCCGGATGGCAAACTACTGTGGGGTTACAAAACAGGTAACAGCGTACTCTCTTCTCCTGTTATTGGTCCCGAGGGAACTATCTATATCGGTTCAAGCGATGGTAAACTTTACTGCCTTAGCGCCGAAGGGAAGGGCCTCTGGAAATACGATACACGCAGCCCCATCACCTCCAGCCCATGCCTGGGGCTGGACGGCACAGTCTTTATCGGTACAAATGTAGGACTCCTTTTCGCATTTGACACCAACGGGGGCCTTAAATGGACTAGGCGTTACGGTAGGGATATTTATTCCTCTTTTTCATCACCTTCCGTGGATTCCAAAGGGCAGGTTTATATAGGTTCTGAGAATGGCAGGGTATATGGTTTTACACCTGAAGGTGAAGTTAGGTTGAGGATTCAGACAGGAAAGGCTATTCAGAGTTCCATAGCTCTTGGCTCAGACGGCTCGCTGTACTTCGGCTCTTACGACAAGAATTTTTATGCTGTGGGTTCAAAGGGGAGCTTAAAGTGGTCCTACAAGACAGGGGGCTGGATTGAGTCCTCCCCGGCCCTGGGTGTAGATGGTTCAGTTTATTTTGGTACTGGAGAACTGGATGAAGGTGGGCAACGGGTAGGTAGGCTTTATGCCTTAAGCCCAGAGGGCCAGCTAATGTGGAGTTTTAAGACCGAGGACTGGATAGAATCCTCTCCAGCAATAGACCCTGACGGTACCGTATACTTTGGGGCTAACGACCACTACGTCTATGCAATAGGTAGCCCCCGGAAAGAATAATTACAGATTCAAAATTACAAATTATATATCAGAAAATTCTAATTTGTAATCTGCTTTTAGGAAACTTCTTACTGTCTTAAAGAGAAGGGCCTTTTCTCTACCAAACATCATCAGGTGGTTGCTGTGGCGCAGCCATACCAGCTTTTTCTCACTGGAGCCTGCATAGTGGTAGATGTAAAAAGCGCTGAAGGGGGCTGCCACAAGGTCCTTCCTTGAGTGAACTACTAGAAGAGGAGAGCGGACATCTTCGAGCGACATATTGGTTACCCTGATAAGTTCTCCCAGGGTTTTTATTGTGGCTATTGGAAAATGGGAGACAGTAGGTAAGATAAGGTGACCCTTAATTTCTCTGGAATGGATGGGCCACCTCCTTCGAATAGTTTTTATCTTAGTAAAAAATTTTTCCGTTACTCCGAGAAGTTTATTAAAAGGAAAATGCTCACTAATTATAAACATTGGGGCTGCGAGGCTGACCATCCTATCCACTGGATGATGGCTGCTTAATTTCAAGGCCAGAAGTCCCCCAATGGAAAAACCCACTACAGAGACATGCTCAAAGTTTTGCCTCAGCGCCATGTACTCTTTTTCCACCTTGTTGTACCAGTCTTGCCAGTGAGCAGCTCCCAAGGCTTCTGTGTCCTCGCAATGACCAGGTAGGAGTATACCCCTTACAGTGAAGCCGGAAAGGGCGAGCCGCTCTGCCAGCTCTCTCATCTGAATAGGGCCACAACCAAGACCGTGGATTAACAGGCACGCCCTTGGGCCATTCCCCAATCTAAACTCTCTCCTATAGAGAGAGATGTCCTTAATTAAAGGAAGTCCTTTGCGGGGTCGGAGAACCTTTAAAGAGGAATCAAACAGATTAGAAATTGCGGATTTCAAGTTGTAAATTTGTAATTTGTAATTAGCGATTAAGTTGGTCATGCTAGTCATGCCAGTTCTTTTATCCGCTCCATTATTAAGTCTGTCATCTTTCTCAATGCCTCTTTATCGGGTTTTTCTTCGCCATTGAAATGAATAGGCTCGCCATACGTTACAGTTAACTTTACAAAGTGAGGAAAGAAAGACCCTTTGCGAAGTATATCCTGCGCTCCGGATATTCTAGCTGGCAAGACAGGGACATGGCTTTTGGCAGCGAGCATCGCCACCCCTGGATTTCCTTGCCATGCCTGCCGGTTACCGTTTCCCCATCCCTCTGGAAAGATTGCAATAACTCCTGAGTCTTGTAGCACCTCCAGCCCCTTTTTAAATGACTCTAGGTTCAGCCCTTTTTGTTTTAGAGGTATGGCCTTGTGCATGCGATAAAACCACCAGCCCAGCCCCCTATAGAAAACATGCCCTACCATGTAAATTATCCTCCTGGGGAAGGCCATCTGTAGCACCCAGGGGTCTAGGTAACTATGATGGTTAGCCGCGATGATTACAGGGCCCTCCGGAATCCGCTCTGGGTTTTGAACTTCTAGTCTAAAGAAAAGCAGTACCACCGGATAGGACATTATCCACATGACCCTGTACACTAATTCCCCCAGAAGGTCGTAAAAGGCCGCTATCTTTTGCTTAAACCGCCTAGTCCAGGGGCTATGACCATCGCTTGGTAAGGTGCGTCTCCTAAACACAATCATCTCCGATATTAATTACAGATTATTCCTTTTTTACCTAGTCTAAATAAATAATACACAAAATACGCTAGTATATCCACAGAACGGAATATTTTGGCAAAATTATAGCAAGTGACAAAGGCTTCAGCAAGGAATTTACACTGAACTTCGGACAAGAGTTCGGTTACGAGGGATTCCAGAGATTATACGGTGTAACTGTCAGGCTCAATGCGGAAAGTAGGGTAATTATTACGCATATGGAAAGTGAGAGGCTATCCCTTGAGCAAAGACTTGGCAAAGGTGTGATAAAAGATAAGTGTCTCTCACTATTGCATCAAAACTGTAAGAGTTTAAAGTAGCCTCATTTATTGCACTAACTTTGAGAATAATAAACCTTGAAATCTTGCGGTTATGAATGTAAAATGTCTTTATCATGTAGCATGTTATGAACATTCTATTAAAAGCTTAGCAAGAGGGCAGCCAATATCTATAGAAGAGTATATATGTAGGTTCAGGTAAAAGTGGCAGCCTAAAAAGTGGGCTGTGAACACTTGTGCGGGTAAAAGTAATCGTGACAACATGCACTCAGCTTAATTTAAAACTCTTGCTGTTCAAAGGGGGACGGTCTTGAGGAGAAAACCGCTGTGGCAATCCCCAGTCTGGCGGCTCTTAATGGGGCTGGTAATCTTATTTGTAATATTGCCAGATTTGGCAATTTCTCACGACGAACTTTGCTTCAACAATAGCAGTTGTAAAGACCATCATTGTCCAATGGATACTTCTCAGCCAGTACATCATTGTCAAATATGTTGTAATTTTTCCCACCACTTTGTGTCTGAGTCTAGCAATGGGTGGCCTTTATCACCTACAAACCTTTCTGGACGGGCCCCATTAAAGGAACATTTTTTCCTACCTACTTTTCTATCAGAAAGTATCTTCCACCCTCCTGAGTCTGCCTAAGGCGGATACAGGGTCTAGCCTGGTACGCCTCAAGTAGATTTGCCAAGGCTTACCTGTTCCGCCATAGACGCAAGATAGGGAGGGAGGCATTAGGAAGTGTATCCATCTAAGAAGGATGCTACTATAGCTGCCTCCCGCACGAACTCCTTTTAACCCAGATTTCAAGGAGAGAAAAAGTGTCAAAACGAGGCACATGGTTTCTTAGTTTGC
This sequence comes from Planctomycetota bacterium, assembly GCA_023261505.1. Taxonomy (GTDB): domain Bacteria; phylum Planctomycetota; class Brocadiia; order Brocadiales; family Bathyanammoxibiaceae; genus JAHFOV01. Next base: position 23,263 of record JAHFOV010000014.1, on the reverse strand, counting down.
TAATTACAATCTTATTTGTCTCTTGTGCAGGAAAGAACACCTTTGCTGAGGAGATAAGCCTCGAGGAGGCTGTTCAAAAGGCCCTGGCGAACAATCTAGAACTACAGGCCTTCCGGAAACGATTTGAGGAGGCTAAAGGGGACCTTACGAAGGCCAGATATTTATTGCCCTCAAACCCAAGCTTAGAGTCAAAGATGGCACAAAGGAACATCGCCAAAGAGAACAGAATAACCACAGATTACATGTTCTCTCTTTCTCAAGAGTTTTTTATAGCCGGTCAGAGGGGTAAAAGGATTTCTGTGGCGGAAAAGAACATGGAAAAGGTAAGCGCCGAGATTGAGACGCTGGAGTGGGATATTACCGCCAGGGTTAAGAAAAATTTTTACGAGATCCTCGCCCTTAAAAAGATAATGGAAGCAAGGCAGGCCATTATGCAACTCTATGAAAGATTGAGAGACGCTATGGGGTTAAAGTACAAGGAAGGAGCTTCTACCATTCTGGAGCTGAACACTGCTAACATACAGTACAGCCGTGCCAGAAAAGAATACCAGGCCGCTTCAGGCAGATACAAAAGCAGTCTACTGGGGCTGAAACTCCTCCTTGCCCTACCACAGGACTATCCAATTGAACCCACAGGCGAAATTAAATATGGACCCCTCAGACCAGACCTTCCTGGGCTGCTAAGATGGGCGCTAGAGACTAGACCAGATATAAGGGCTGCTGAGCGGGAATTAGAAAGGGTAGACCGTGAGATAGACTTTATCAAGTCTTTAAGAGTGTCAAACCCCCTGATTTCTGGCTTCGTTGGGAGAGAAGAAGGAAATCAGAGGATAGCGGGAGGTTTTGTTTCTATACCTATACCTGCTGTAGATAGGAAACAGGGAGAGCTTCAAAGGACACGTGCCACCAAGGAGGCTGCCAGGCTGACTCTGGAGAACAAACACCTTCAGACGCGCAAGGAGGTGCAGAGCGCTTATGAAATCTTTATCGCCTCTCAAAATGGACTCGAGGCCTACGAAGGCGTTGTCCCAGAGATGGAAGAAAGTCTTAAACTCAATGAGATTACATATACTGAAGGAAAGGTTGGTTTCATAGAATTTGTGCTTCTGCAAAATAATATAATCGAGGCAAAAGTCTCTTACCTGGAGACCCTACTAGGTTACTATCAGGCCATAGTAGACCTGGAAAGGGCCGCTACCAAAAAACTCATAGAATAGGAGTAGTTATGTGGTTATTTAGGTTAATTTTGATTACGGTTTCACTCTTATTATCCTTTTCATGCCAAGAAAAAGGGGCGGCGGCGCCTCCTTCTGGAAATAAAACCATAAGAAAGGTAGAGAAACCAAGTCAGCAAGATAAGGCAGTGGTGAGGCTGACCAAGGAGAGTTACGAACTTCTTGCGTTTCAAACAGCCATTGCAGAGAAGAAAAAGATAGAAAAGCAGCTCAAGGTCACTGCAGAGATACAATTTAATGCCAACAAGGTTTTTCATATTGGTCCCAGGGTTCCTGGTAGGGTGGTGGAGGTATTTGCGGACCTGGGAGACGAGGTGCAAAAGGGACAGAAACTGGCCCTTTTAGACAGTGTAGAGCTTGGTAAGGCTATCTCTGAATATCTTACGAGCCAAACAAAGCTGGAAGTCTCCAAGACCAACTTTGCTAGAGAGACGAGACTGTGGGAAAAGAAAATAACTTCGGAAAAGGAGATGTTGGATTGTAAGTCCGCCTGCTTGCAGGCTCAGGCAGAATTTGGGGCCGCCGAGGGCAAATTACACCTGCTGGGACTAACTGATGAAGATATAGAAACATTGAAACCTCAGACCCATGCCACTGCCATTTTCCCTATCCTTTCCCCTTTTAATGGTACCGTAGTGGAAAAACACATCGCACTGGGAGAGATGACCGAGCCTGCCACCAAGCTTTTTACCATTGCGGATCTCAGCATCCTGTGGATTATCCTTGATATCTATGAAAAAGACCTCCCTAAGATAAAACTGGGCCAGCAAGTAGGCGTGGCCGTAAGGTCTTATCCTGAAGAAGAATTTAGGGGAAAGATTGCCTATATCAGTGATGTAGTGGATGAAAAGAGTAGAACCCTGAAGGTTAGGGTGGATATAGATAACCGTGAGAAGAAACTGAAGCCAGGGATGTTTGCCACAGCTAAGATTTCTACCGCTGCCCCGGAGGCTGTAGAAAGATTGGTAGTACCCCACGAAGCAATTGAGTCCTACGAGGGGAAAAAGGTGGTATTCTTGGCACTGGGAAATTATGCCTTCAAGATGACGGAGGTAAAGGCGGGGGAGGAATTTGATGGCTATGTAGAGATTGTGGAAGGGCTAAAAGAAGGTGACGAAGTGGTAAATAAAGGGGCCTTTTATCTAAAGTCTGAACTTCTTAAAAATATCATTATACATCAACATGCCGATTAGGAGAAGGCTGTCATGCCTGTTGGAAGGGTTATAAGTTTCTCCGTACGCTACCGTATTCTCATCGTTGTCCTTTCAGGGTTGTTGGTGGGCCTCGGTGTATATTCTGTAATACATCTTCCGATGGATGCCGTGCCGGATGTCACTACTGTCCAGGTACAGATAAACACTGAGGTCCCCGGGCTAGCCCCTGTAGAAGTAGAAAAGCTCATCACCTACCCAATAGAAACGGCTATGATGGGGATAAAGGACATCGAAGAGGTGCGCTCCCTCTCCAAATCTGCTCTTTCCCAGGTGACGGTCGTTTTCAAAGACTGGGTGGACATCTACTGGGCCCGCCAGCAAGTTCTGGAACGCCTCCAGACAGCCCAGGGGAGGATACCCCATGGTTTCGGTATCCCCATCATGGGACCTATTAGTACAGGCCTTGGAGAAATATACCTGTACGTAGTCGAAGGGGAGGGACACGACCTTTATGAACTTAGGACTGTCCAGGACTGGGAGATACGGTTTCAACTCCTCAATGTCCCGGGGGTGGTTGAGGTAAACAGTGAAGGTGGATTTGTGAAACAATATCAGGTACTGGTAGACCCCAATAAGCTGGTGAGTTATCGTATCCCCCTCAGTCAGGTCTTTGAGGCCCTGGCAGCCAATAACCTCAATGCCGGCGGTGCCTATATAGAACATGTCTCAGAACAATACATTATAAGAGGGATTGGCCTTGTCCAGACAATAGAGGACATAAAAAATATTATAGTTGAAGTAGACCCGCAGGGTACACCTATTTACGTCAAAAACCTGGCAGAGGTTACCATTGGGCCAGAGATCCGATATGGCGCCTCCACCAAGGACGGAAAGGGGGAAGTAGTAGCGGGTACTGTAATGATGCTAAAGGGGGAAAACAGTCGTACTGTGGTAAATAGGGTGAAAGAGAAGGTAAAGGAAATTATCCCCTCCCTTCCTGCTGGGGTCAAAATAGTTCCTTTCTACGACCGTACAGAACTGGTGAATCATACCATCCGTACGGTAATAGAAAACTTGAGCATAGGCATCCTGTTGGTTATAGGTGTGGTGATGCTAATCCTTGGCAACTGGGTTGGGGCCCTTATTGTAAGCCTCACAATACCACTTACTGCCCTGTTTAGCTTCGCCTGCATGTATAAAACAGGTATTCCTGCCAGCCTGATGAGCCTTGGTGCCCTGGACTTCGGTATTGTTATTGATGGTTCTGTGGTAATGATAGAGAACATCATCCGCAGACTCCACCACAGAGAGCCCCACAAGAGCGTCCTTGAGACCATCATCGAAGCCGGCAGAGAGGTAGGCCGTCCCGTTGTCTTCGCTATCTTTATAATCATCATAGTTTACTTTCCCATCTTTTCCCTCCAGGGCATAGAAGGGAAGATGTTCAAACCTATGGCCTTCACGGTGTGCTTCGCAATGGTAGGCGCTCTTATACTCTCCCTTACCTTTGCCCCTGCCCTATGCGGTTTCTTATTTAGAAAGGGGTTAGCCAGGAGAGAAAGGGGAAATGTGTTCCACCAGCTCCTTTTAAATCTTTATCGTCCGATACTACAGAGGGCGGTGCGGCATAACTACCTTCCAATCTCTATCGCCGGTGGGATATTCGCAGGGAGCATTGCCCTTTTACCATTTATGGGCTCAGAATTTATTCCTAAACTCGACGAAGGTTCTATTGCCCTTCATGCCATAAGGCTCCCCAGTGTCTCCCTTACCGAATCTATTAATGCCACTACCAAAATAGAAAAGGTACTCCTGAAATTTCCGGAGGTGGAGACGGTGGTGAGCAGGTCAGGGCGTCCTGAAATTGCTACCGACCCCATGGGGCCAGAGGTTAGTGATATCTATGTGATGTTAAAGCCCAGGAAATACTGGAAAACTGCCAGGACTAAAGAGCAGCTTATTGAAAAAATGAAGGCAAAACTGGAGACTATCCCGGGAATGACTTATGCCTTCAGTCAGCCCATAGAGATGAGGTTTAATGAGCTTATTGCAGGGACACGCTCTGATATCGCCATAAAGATATTTGGCGAGGACTATACCATCCTTAAAGAAAAGGCTGATAGTATAGAGCATATAGTTTTAGACATCCGTGGGGCGGAGGATGTGAGGGTAGAACAGGTTAGCGGGTTACCTGTTTTACAAATAATGATAGATAGGGAGGCCATCGCCCGTTACGGTATAAATGTAGCGGACGTTCAGGAAATCGTTGAAACGGCGATAGGAGGCAAGGCCGCCACCCAAGTACTGGAAGGGGAGAGACGTTTCGATCTGGTGATGAGATTCCCAGAAGAGTTCAGGCAAGACATAGAAAGTATAAAGAACATCCTTGTAAGCGCCCCTGGTAAGCGATTGGTACCTTTAAGCCAGTTGGCAGACATCAAGCTGGTGGAAGGTCAGGTTGAAATAAGGCGGGAAAATAGTGAGCGACTTATGGTGGTGGAGTGTAACGTTAGGGGTAGAGATGTAGGGAGCTTTGTCGCTGAGGCCAGAAGCCAGGTGGCAAAAAATGTGAGCCTACCCTCCGGATATTACATAGAGTGGGGCGGGCAGTTTGAGAACATGCAGAGGGCCAGGCTGCGCCTTCTGATTGTAGTGCCGATAGCCCTCCTCCTCATCTTCTTCTTGCTCTTTAGCACCTTCGGCTCCCTTAGGAATGCCCTTCTAATCTACATCAATGTACCCATCGCCGCTACAGGTGGAATCTTCGCCCTCTTCGTAAGGGGAATGCCACTAAGCATCTCCGCTGGGGTGGGTTTCATTGCCCTTTTTGGGTTATCAGTGCTCTTCGGGATAGTAATGGTTAGTCGTATCAATGACCTCGTGGCAACAGGTCTCCCCATGAGGGAGGCCGTTCTCAGGGGGGCAGAGGAACGCCTCAGGCCCGTGCTTATTACCTCCTTCTGCGATATCTTTGGATTTTTACCTATGGCCGTCTCCTGGGGGGTTGGGGCAGAGGTACAGAGACCCCTGGCCACCGTGGTTATAGGCGGACTAATCTTCTCTACATTTCTCACCCTTCTGGTTTTGCCCTCCCTTTACCAGTGGTTTGCTAAAAAACCAGAAGTTGAGGGAAAGCCCCCCTGGTACGTCCCTGCCCCGCCCGCCCTGCACGGGCCTGGCGCCGCCTTAGCGGGGTAGGCTCAAGGATGATGATTCGGCAGACGGTCCAATCTTTTAGACTGAACCGGCTTTATGTAATCAAGTAAAAGAAATTGCTGTTACAACTATATAAACTATAGTCAAAAGGAATAGAAACATTAGACCCAGGAGGGCGTATAAATAGGACTTCTCTTTAGTAAAGCGCCACTTGGCAAATAGATGCGTGCCTGCACAAAGCAGGGAGGCTATAATGGAGGCACAGGCCAGGTGAGCAGAAGATGAGAATTTATAAAAGTTTTCTCCCATGATGTAATGCCAGCTCCCCAGGAAGTAATAAAAGACAATAGCAAATTCCACAAGGAAAGCGGCTGATTGTAGGTTAAGAGACTTCTTGTTAGACTCCTTCAATTCCTTGGCATATTCCAGTTCCATGTGGTCTTCAATGGAGTCCAGCACCACCCTGCCCGACTCAAAGGTATTGTGCAGGTAAGCAGCATCGGCCCGTAGCCGAACCTTCTGTAATTCCAGCAGCCTCTCCTTCTGGCTAAAGATTTCTTCCGCGCCAGGAGCAAGCAACCTATTCTTCAGATTCCTGAAGTTGTAAAGGGCGATGTTTACAGTCTCAAGGAGATTAAGCATCTGGCGGGCGTTGTTGTTGAGGAGCCACAAATCCTTTGCAAGCTTAAAGACGTCCATCCTTTCTTCTTCACTCGTAATTGCGCCGAATCCTAAGCTGGAATAGTGATTCAGTTTATTTTTTATCGTTTCTGAGACCTCTTTCACGTCTCTTCTTGCAGCCAGTAGCCTGCCCTCTTTATCCTGGATTCTCACGTCACCGCCATACAGGTAAATGTTTAACAGGGGCAGGGAAAGGGTGGCAAAGCTGCTGGCCTCTAACTCCTTTTCTTTAGAGGAAAAGAGGAAGTAGCTCGCAACCCGCCTTAGGCCGACTAGCTGATAAAGGTTTCCACAATGAAGTGGTGCCCTTTTCAGTGCCCTTTGTAAATCCACCCGAGAGACCTCAGGGAACATGGGTTTGGCAAGTTCTATAACCTCACGGTCCATAACCTCCTTATCAGAGATAGCATAATAAATCGTGATAAGGTCCAGGAGGCCATTGGGAAGATTTGCGGGAAATTTCCTTTCAAGTTCCTGCCACCCCGGTATTACATCAGCCGATTTAGAATTCATGCCCACCGCAAGGACGAATATCCCTTCTGTGGGGGCAGGTGTAAAACCTGCCCCTACCTGCTCTCTTGGATAGTATCTTACTTTAAGCTGGTGCGTGTTAGAGGCAAATTCACAAGGGGTATCCAGAAGGCCATCACCGGTTAGAACGTTCTGTCTGGCCAGCTCATCCAAAAAGTTCCGGAGTGAGTCGACGGGGTTCTTATCCCCTGGCTCAAGATTTAACGCCTTTTTTACCTCCTCAGCGGCCCGGCCACAAGAGGCCCACTCCTCTTCAGTAAAAAAGTATATCTTAAAGATGGCTGGTTCTGACAGGGACATTTTATCTTTGTTTAGCTTTTACGATAATGTTATTCAGTATCTCGTTAAATTTCCAGTTTTTAATCATTTCTTCTGCAAAATTTTCACTCCTTGCGGACTCCTTTACAAGGGGTACTTTGGCCTTCTCGAAGTTGAGTGAAGACTCTTCTCTGCATAGGCCGGAAACTCGGTTGTAAAGGTCATTTAAATCTTCCCCGTAGAATTTTTCTCCATTCAGCTTTGATTGGAAAACCTCTAACTTTTTCAGGTCCCCTTCCCGCACCTTTGACGGATTAGATTCCAATTCTTCCAACATACTCTGGATATCTTCCAGCATCATTTTTTCCAGCATTGCAGTACTTCTTATACATAAAATTTTAATTTTTAGTTCGATCTAAAAGATTGAACTAGTGAAAGCACTTACCTTGCTTTTTGGCAGCAATTGCTTATACAAAGAATTAAAACACGGGTTCCTTGAGATGCAACAAAAAAGTTCGTGCTTAATGCTATAAATTTCAAACTTGTTGAAGGGCACATAAACAAAAAGAAGTTGACAGAAGCCACGATTTTGCTATAATACCATAAGTTTTTAAGATATATAACCTTATAACAAAAAGCGTGTAGCTATCTTATGCCCAATCTTTTTGGGATGTTATATATATTTTGTGTTTTAATCTTCCTACCTAATCTTTTTCCTAGCGCCTCTATGGCAGCTCAGGATACGATACCCCCAGAGCTGGAAGAGATGGCGGTTCCAGGGGGTGATATTGTTGCAGAAGTAAATGGGCAAAAGATTACACGCCAGGAACTTTCTGAATTTCTCATTGAGAGCTTTGGGGAGGAGGCCCTTGACGTCCTTATCAGGAGGGTAGTAATCCATCAGCAGGCGCAAAAACTAGGGATAACTGCAGACCCACAAGAGGTAAACCAGAGGGTCAACGCCCTCCTGGAAGGAGAAATAGGGCGCCTGGTGAAGACCTGGGGGATGAAGGACCAGGCGGAATTGTCGGAGGAACTGAGCAAGAAGGGTATGGACTTGCCCACCTTAAAAGAACGGACTGCTGCCAGGATAAGGAAGGCGATGGAGGGGGAAATTCTTTTAGAAAAGCTGGTGGAAAGGACTGTTACCGTAACCGATGAGGAGCTGCGTCAGGCCTTTGAGGATGAGTATGGAGAAAAGATAGAGGCCGCTCAGATTGTAGTAAGCACAAAGAAGGACGCCGAAGAGATACTGAAAAAACTTAAAGCAGGGGCAGATTTTGATATCCTGGCCCGGAATGAGTCTATAGACAGGCTCTCCGCAGCCAATGGAGGTAAGATGCGCCCTTTCGGCCCTAATGAGGGAGTCTTTGGCCCAGCCACTGCCAAGCTGGAAAAGGGCCAACTAAGTGACATTATTAAGACAGACGACGGTTATCACATCCTTAAGGTCATTAATAAAAAGCCCAGGGGAAATGAACAATTTAATGACGTTAAACCAGCACTTGAAAAACTGGTGAAACAAAGGATAGTAAGAAAGAGGCGTGAACCCTGGCTGGATAGCTTACTGGAAAGGTCAGAGATAAAGAAATATCTTATTACTTATTAATAATCCCCTATGACGAAGGATACAAAGTGCGAGTCCCATACCCTTGGCGTACGGGACGAGGTTTTGCCTCACGAGTTTGTAATAGAAGTAGCCTCAAGGGTTAAACGCCTCCCTCCATACCTGTTTGGCAGGCTGAACCAGATAAAGTATGAAAAACGCACCCAGGGTATTGATATTATAGACCTTGGGATGGGTAATCCCATAGACCCCACGCCCCAGCCCATCGTGGAAAAACTCTGCGAGGCGGTACATGACTCAAGAAACCACCGTTATAGCGCAAATGCTATTGGTATCTTTAATTTGCGCAGGGAAATAGCCCAATTTTATGAGAGGGAGTGGGGGGTGGAGCTAGACCCCTCAAGAGAGGTAGTATGCACAATTGGCTCTAAAGAAGGGCTTTCACACCTTTTTCTGGCCCTGCTGGAACAAGGAGACACAGCCCTTGTACCCAGCCCTGCCTTCCCTGTGCATCTGCACAGTCCTGCCCTGGCAGGAGCAAAGGTAGCCACCATTCCTTTAAAAGAACAGGAAGAACTCCTGAGGGAGATAGTTAAGGCAATTGAGCTAGAGAGGCCAAAAGTACTTATACTAAATTTTCCCCACAACCCTACCGCCATGACCGTAGAACTCGGTTTCTTTGAAGAGATAGTGAATATCGCCCTTAAGTATAATGTAATTGTTATTCATGACTTTGCCTACTGCTGTACGGCCTTTGAGGGCTATCATCCCCCAAGCTTCCTTCAGGTAAATGGGGCAAAGGAAGTGGGTGTAGAGTTTAACACAATGTCCAAGACGTTTAATATGCCGGGCTGGCGTCTTGGCTTCTGTGTAGGGAATCGCCAGATTATAGAGGCCTTGGCCAGGATAAAGGGCTACTACGATTATGGCCTCTTCCAGCCAGTGCAGATTGCCAGCATAATAGCATTACGAGAATGTAAGGCTCATGCCGTAGAACAGGCACGGGTTTACCAGCAGAGGCGAGACATCCTCTGCGAGGGCCTGAGCCGAGCAGGCTGGCAGATAGAAAAACCCAGGGCTACTATGTTCGTATGGACCCCCATTCCTGAAAAATACCGCGCAATGGGTTCTATGGAGTTTAGCCTCAAACTCTTAAACGAAGCTAAGGTTTCTGTGTCTCCAGGCGTAGCTTTTGGTAAAGAAGGAGAAGGATTTCTTAGATTCGCCCTGGTAGAGAATGAATTGAGGCTAAAACAGGCAGTGCGTCAGATTCATAAGGCGCTTAATAAATAGAATAGGAGAAGGATTTATGCTTGCAGGAGTGAAAGAACTTAAGAGCTTCAATGGAGGGATTCACCCGCCTTTTGATGGAAAATCCCTTTCTAAAAATAAAGAGATAACCCAGGCTCCCTTACCAGAGGTGGCCTACTTATACATGAGTCAGCACATAGGGGTACCAGCCAAGCCAGTAGTAGCTAAAGGTGACGTGGTAAAGAAAGGGCAAAAAATCGGTGAGGCGCCTGCCCTGGTCTCTGCCCATATTCATGCCACCGTAGCAGGTAAGGTTACAGATATTACCTTCAAGCCCCACCCGGTCACCGGCGCCAGAACACAGGTGGTGGTCATACAGAGGGAGGGCGATGATGAATGGGCCCCAGGGCTTGATGAGCCTCAAGACGTGGAGGCCATGTCCCCTGATGATATAAGGAACTTAATTAGAGAGGCAGGGACAGTTGGTCTTGGTGGTGCTGCTTTCCCAACGCATGTAAAACTCAGCCCTCCAAAGGACAAAAAAGTAGATGCTGTGATCCTTAACGGTGCAGAATGTGAGCCCTATCTTACCTGTGATTATCGCCTTCTTATGGAAAAGACAAAAGAGGTTATAGAGGGGCTGAAGATAATCATGAAGTGCCTGGGTTGCAAAAATGCCTATGTGGGCATAGAGGCCAACAAGCCCGATGCATATGACAAGGTAAGGTCCGCTGTGGGAGAAGACCCCCATATAAAAGTAGAACTCCTGGAGGTAAAGTATCCGCAGGGTGCTGAGCATCAACTTATAAAGGCCATCCTGGGAAGGGAGTTTAAGCCCACACAGCTCCCCATAGAGGCTGGGGCAGTGGTGCATAACGTTAGTACCACTTATGCCATCTATGAAGCAGTAAAGTACAAGAGACCACTCATCCAGAGGGTGGTTTCCATAACTGGGGACGGTGTGGAAAACCCCAATAACCTGCTCGTGAGAATTGGCACTCCCATTGAGCCACTCCTTAAAGCCGCCCGCCTCAAAGAGGATGCCAATAAGGTCATATATGGTGGCCCACTGATGGGCATTGCTCAACCCTCCATTGCCGATGCAGTTACTGTCAAAGGTACAGGTGGGTTACTGGTCATGAGAAATGCAGGGGAATGGCAGTCCCGTGCCTGTATCCGGTGTGGCAAATGCGTGGATGCCTGTCCTTACGGTTTAAACCCCAGCTTGCTAAGCATTCTTTGTGAGTCGGAGCACTTCCAGCAGGCCATGGAGTTCAATCTCATGGAATGCAAAGAGTGCGGGTGTTGTACTTACGTCTGCACCTCCCGCAGGCCAATTGTCCATCTTATAAAAACTGCCAAGTATGAACTTGCCAGGCAGAAAGCCAGGGCCCAGGAGGCCCAGAAGGCTAAAGAGGCACAAAAGGCCCAAGCAGCCCCAGCGGTTACTGCCACTGCGCCCAAATAACGGGAGAAGTCCAAGTAGGTTAGTTTACCCTAAGTTCTAAAAAAGGAGAACATTTTTATGTCCAATGCCCAAGAGAAGGTGTTGCTTGTCACCACCTCTCCGCATATTAGAGGCCCGGAGGATATACCTAGGGTGATGTGGACAGTGGTGGGGGCCCTGGCTCCTGCGGGCCTAGTGGGGGTTTATCTTTTCGGTTATTATGCACTTTTTATCGTAATCCTGAGCGTCCTGGCCGCTGTTTTGACAGAGGCGGTTATACAAAAATATCTCCTCGGCCAGCCGGTCTCCGTTAAGGATGGCAGTGCTGTAATTACTGGAATACTTCTGGCCTATATATTACCTCCAGGAGTGCCCTGGTACATACCGATAGTAGGGGCTATCTTTGCTATTGCCATAGTAAAACATGCCTTTGGTGGCCTGGGCAACAATATCTGGAATCCTGCCCTGGCTGCCAGGGCCTTCCTCCAGGTGGCCTATCCAGCCCCCATCAACTCCGACTGGCGGGTCTTAAAACAGGGCGGAATCTTTTCTAACATTACTGGTGTAGACTCTATCACCCAGGCTAGTCCCCTCTTCAAGGAATTCGGTGGCAAGACCTATAACTATACCGACCTATTGACAGGAAACGTGCCAGGCTGTATCGGAGAGACTTCAGCCATTGCCCTGATATTGGGCGGGTTATACCTTATCTACAGGGGGTATGTGGATTGGCGGGTGCCTGCTGGATATATAGCAACAGTCTTCATCTTAGCAAAATTTTTACCCGCCAAAATAGAGGCCCCCTGGGCCAACGACCCAATTTACCATGTGCTTGCGGGAGGGCTTATGTTAGGGGCCTTCTTCATGGCCACGGATATGGTCACCTCTCCTCTTACCAAGAAGGGGCTACTAGTCTTCGGTATAGGCTGTGGGGTGCTGACCACCTTAATAAGATTCTATGCGGCCTATCCTGAGGGGGTCTGTTACTCCATACTCCTCATGAACACAGCTACGCCCATTATTGACAGGTACACTCAACCGAGACTACTTGGACAGGGGAAAAAATAAAATGGGAAAGAAACTACGGTACATGCTGGTACTAGGAATTATCTCCGTAATTACAGCAGTAGCAGTAGGCGCCACTTATGTAACTACAAAGGAAAAGATAAGAGCGCGGGAAGACGCCAGGCGGATGGAGGCCATATTGACCGCTTTGCCAGGGCTTGACGGACAGCCACAAGAGGTTACACCTCCAAATGTGGACCCTGAGGAGAAGGTATATAAGGGTTTAGACAAAGACCAAAAAGTTATCGGCTATGCCGCCCTTGGTAAGGCACAGGGCTACTCCAGTACCATAAAGACCATGGTTGGACTATCCTCAGATATGGGAAAGGTTTTGGCCATCAAGGTTCTGGCCCAGTCAGAGACTCCTGGGCTTGGCACCAGAGTCACGGAAATAGCTACCACCCGTACCCTTTGGAGACTAATTATGGGAGGTGGAGAGACCGCTGCGGCCGAACCATCAACACCATGGTTCCAGAATCAGTTTAAAGACAAGGCCCTGAACCAGCTAACCGTGGTCAGAGAGGCAGACCCTAACAAGATTCAGGCCATCACCGGAGCTACTATCACCACCAAGGCAGTAGTGGCAGCGGTGGAGGATGGAGTGAAAAGGATAAAGGCCTCGGTAAAGTAATACTGCGGCAATGTGTACAAAAAGGCCGATGGTAGGGTATTCTTTGTATATGATGACAGATACTATTGGCTTTTTTGTTGCCGGATTGATCGGGGTCTTAAAATTTAAGTAAATAAGTTACATTTTCAACCCTTAAATGGAGTTTTTACTCCTTTAAAATTAATCCAAAATGATTTACAAAGCTGCCTTTTAATTGACATATCTAGCACCTGTATACACACCTAGCGTCTTTCCCCTTGATTTTAATTGTAATCGCCTTTACAATACTCTTTATGAATACTTTTCGTAAGGCTTCAATGTACAAATACTTATGATAAATCTTGCCTTTTTGTGGCACTTCCACCAGCCATTTTATAAAGACCTCAGTACCGGGGAATATCTTATGCCCTGGGTAAGGCTTCACGCTATTAAAGGTTACATAGGTATGGGACTTATAGCAAAAGAATTCCCAGAGATAAGACAGAATTTTAATTTTGTCCCATGCCTCCTTGTCCAACTGGAAGAGTATGCCCAGGGAAAGGCCAGGGACAAGTTCCAGAAGGTTAGTGAATTGGATCCCAGTGAATTACTAGAAAAGGATATCCATTTTCTTCTGGATAACTTCTTCTCTGCCAACTGGGAGCGGATGATAGAACCATATCCACGCTACAGGGAACTCCTCAGAAAGAGGTCGTTTGGGAAAAAAACTGTTGATAGTGCAGCACGGGAGTTCAACCAAAGAGACCTGAGAGACCTTCAAGTATGGGCCAACCTCACCTGGTTCCATCCTTTAGTAATCCAGAGAGATAAAGACCTTCAGTCCCTCTTCCTTAAAGATCATAGCTTCACTGAGGAAGAAAAGCGGATGGTATTGAACAAACAGATTGAGGTTATAGCAGAGACAATAAAGCTTTACAGAGAGCTAGAGGCCTCTGGGCAGATAGAGACCACTACAAGCCCTTTCTATCACGCAATCCTTCCCCTACTTTGCGAACCCAAGACAGCCCAACAGGCCCTTCCAAACCTTCCCTTGCCCAAGAGGAGGATGGAGGCTAAGGAGGATGCGGCCATCCAGGTACATAAAGCGGTCGAGACTCACGAAAGATTCTTTAATCGCAGACCAAAGGGCTTCTGGCCCTCGGAGGGGGCTGTCAGCCCACATATCGTACCTATACTGCAAGAGGCTAATCTTAAATGGATGGCCTCAGATGAAGACATCCTGGCCAGGACACTGCATACCTCGTTTAGCCGCGACCAGCAAGGAGTAATTAACCAACCTCAAGTCTTATATAAACCCTACTGTTTGGAATACCAGGGGTCACAGATTCAGATAATCTTCCGAGACCATCGCCTCTCAGACCTCATCGGCTTTGAGTACCAGAAGTACAGTGCTACTGCTGCAGGAAGAGATTTTGTAAAAAAAATAGAGGCCATAAAGGGTACTCTCCCAGGTGGACAGCCGATGCTTGTGAGCATAATCCTGGACGGAGAGAACCCGTGGGAATACTATCCTAATAGTGGCATGGATTTCCTAAGAGAACTTTATAGAGGAATTCTTCAACATAAAGGGATTGAGACTATCCGTATAAGTGACTACCTTGAAAGGTATCCCCCTCGTGATACCCTCCACGATCTTTATGCCGGTTCCTGGATATACCACAATCTAGCCACATGGATAGGCCATTCGGAAAAGAATCGTGCCTGGGAGTACCTGGCAGAGGCCAGGGACTTTTTGAAGAAGCAGTCTTATTTGGGTGGGAATCTCATGGAACTGGCACGGGAATGTATATACATTAGTGAAGGTAGCGATTGGTACTGGTGGTATGGGGATGACCATTCCTCTTTTTATAATGACGTCTTTGATAGGCTCTTTCGTACGCACCTCAAGAATGTATATAAGTTTAGTAACGCCCCTGGTCCCAGGGTTCTTGATCTTCCCATATCCCAGCTCGGCCGTAAGAAGCCTTACACCACACCAAAAGGTTTCCTCAGGGTAAGACTGGACGGGCGCGTTAGCAGTTTCCTGGAGTGGGTAGCGGCGGGTCATTACAGGGCCTCAAGGGATACCCCGGTGATGCACAGGGCCTCCGGGGGTATCATCAGAGAGGTATATTATGGTTTTGATGAAGAGAACTTCCTTCTGAGGGTGGACTTTGAAGAAGGAGCCCTGGAGCGTTTTTCAGCACACGACCGTCTGGTTGTGATTTTCCTCAACCCTTCTGAAGTCAGGCTTCAGGTGGCCGGACCGCTTCAGCCCATACAAGCACTAGAAGTCCTCAAAAAGGACGAAACCGCCCCCAAGGTATTAGCAGAATCGGCAGCAGCCAAGGAGGTGCTGGAACTTAGATGTCCTTTTCGGGAAATCGGCTTTTCTCCTGAAGAAAATGCCGAATTTCTGGTAGAGATAGAGAGGGATGGCCAGGTAATGGAAAGGCTGCCAGACCACTTCCCCTTTGCCTTCACTATCCCTACTAAGGACTTTGAGAGGATACTCTGGCAGGTCTAACCAGGGATTAGGGGCTAGGGGTTAGTGAATAAACTAATCTCTGGACCCTGCCCCCTAGCTAAAAAGGAGATTGTATGCCTGAACTCAGAAAAGAACCCGTATCTGGACGGTGGGTAATCATCGCTACAGAAAGGGCCCTCAGGCCCTCAGATTTTATTCCTACACCGACGGCCATTAAAGGCAATTTCTGCCCTTTTTGTGAGGGCAATGAGGATAAGACCCCGCCAGAGATTGTGGCCTACAGGGAGCGTGGAACCAGCCCCAATTCCCGGGGGTGGAGGGTAAGGGTGGTGGCGAACAAATTCCCCGCCCTAAAAATAGAAGGAGAGCTTAGCAAAAGAGGGGAAGGTATCTACGACCTTATGAACGGTATAGGCGCCCATGAGGTTATAATCGAATGCCCCCAGCATACAGTCTCCCTTACGGACTTGCACCCCAAGCACATCCAGGAAGTTATCTGGATATGCAGGGACAGATTGGTTGACCTCAAGAAGGATAAGAGGATGGCATATGGCATGCTTTTTAAGAACGTGGGCGCTGCGGCTGGAGCCAGCCTTGAACACACCCATACCCAGCTTATTGTCACTCCTATCGTTCCCCTCGTAGTGGCCACAGAGATGGAAGGCTCTCTTGCCTTCTACAAGTACAGGGGGAGATGTCTCTTCTGTGATATGATGAGGCAGGAGATATCTACAGGCAAGCGGATAGTCCTAGATGGTACCTACTTCTGCGTCTTTACTCCCTATGCCTCCAGGTTCCCATTTGAACTATGGATACTGCCAAAGAACCATTCTTCTCATTTTGAAAACATCCAGAAGTTTGAGGTGGAAGAGCTGGCGGAGACTCTATGGACTACCCTAGCAAAGCTGGAAGGCTCTCTGGAGCAACCTCCTTATAATTTCATTGTTCATACCAGTCCCTTTGACCAGCCAGAACTAGATTATTATCACTGGCACATAGAGATAATTCCAAGACTCACCAGGATAGCGGGCTTTGAATGGGGTACTGGATTCTATATAAACCCTGTGCCTCCAGAAAATGCGGCTGAATACCTTAGACAGTTAACACCAACTAAAAAGGAGCTTATAAAATGAACGTTGTCTATGTCTCCCCTGAGATAGAACCCTTTGCAAGGACAGGCGGTTTGGGAGACGTCCTGGGAGCACTGCCCAAGAGCGTAGCAAAGCTGGGTCACACGGTTTGCCTAATTATGCCCCTTTACAAGCAGGTGAGCCGCAAGGAATTCTCCCTCTTATCTACCCAAATAACCGTTGCTATACCCATGCAGGGCAAGACCTCTATTGGACTTGTTTACTCCTCTTACATGCCTGAGACGCGTATACCAGTTTACTTTATTGAAAACGCAGCGTATTTTGAAAGGGCAGAGTTTTACAAAGACCCTGCTACAGGACAGGACTATAAGGATAACTGTGAGAGGTTTGCCTTCTTTTCCAGGGCGGCACTTGAGATCCTTAAGGCCCTGGGCCAGCCTCCGGACGTCCTCCATGCCCATGACTGGCAATCTGCCCTTGCGCTGACCTACTTAAAGACCCTTTATCGGGAAGACCCCTTCTTTCTCAATGCCCTTACAGTCCTTACCGTCCACAATCTTGCCTATCAAGGGTTGTTTCCAAAAGAGGATATGCCTTCCACTGGATTGGACTGGAGTTATTTTAACTGGAAACAATTAGAGTACTATGGAAAGATAAACATACTTAAGGCAGGGCTAGCCTTCTCAGATATTATTACTACTGTAAGCAAGCGCTACGCCCAGGAGATTCAGACCCCGGAGTTCGGCCGTGGGCTTGAGGGGGTACTACAAGAGCGCTCTAAAGACCTTTTCGGAACAGTGAATGGTGTGGACTATAATATCTGGAATCCTGAAAAGGACAAACTCATTCCCTCTAACTACAGTCTCAAGAACCTATCGGGGAAAAAGGTCTGCAAGAGACACCTCCAAAGGAAGTGCGGACTGACTGCCCCAACAAGGTTACGGGATAAGGACGTACCAATAATAGGCTGGATAGGCAGGTTGACTGAACAAAAAGGGGTTGACCTCTTACTAGAAGGGTGGGAGGAGCTAATGGGATTGGACCTGCAATTTGTCCTGCTGGGAAAGGGAGACCTACAATATGAGGAGGCCCTGAAGGCTAAGGCCTCCAAGTATCCAGGAAAGGCCTCGGTAAATATTGGTTTTGACAATCGCCTCTCCCACGAGATAGAGGCCGGAGCAGACATGTTCCTCATGCCCTCTAAGTTTGAACCTTGCGGTCTTAACCAACTGTACAGCCTAAAATACGGTACAGTACCAATTGTAAGGCATACAGGGGGGCTTGTAGATACAGTGGATGAACAAGTAGGGTTTATCTTTAAGTCCAACAGTGTTGAGGAGATGATCGCTGCAATTAAAAAGGCCCTGGGAGCCTACGCCAATCCTGCCCAGTGGATTGAACTCATGAGGCGGGGCATGCTCCAGGACTGGTCCTGGGATAAAAGTGCCAAGGAATACGTTGACCTCTACCAGCGGGGTCTTAAGAAGAAGGCCGCTCAATGAGCCCTATAAATCTAAGCCTGACCCTGCACAACCATCAGCCTGTAGGTAACTTCGACTGGGTGTTTGAAGAGGTATGTTTGAAGGCTTACGAACCCCTATTGAAAATTATGGAAAGATACCCGGATATAAAACTGGTACTCCATTATTCAGGCGGTTTACTTGAATGGATAAGGACTAACAAACCCAACGTTTTTGAACGGATTCATTCAATGGTACGGACAGGCCAGGTGGAACTTCTAGGGGGTGGGTTCTATGAACCTATACTGGTAATGCTTCCAGAGAGGGACAGGCTGGGACAAATTAGGTCATATACCAAGTGGCTCAAAGACAACCTGGGGGCGGAGGCCAGAGGGGTCTGGCTGGCAGAGCGGGTGTGGGAGCAACCTTTAGTAAGCTCCCTCAGAGAGGCCGGGGTGGAGTACACTGTGGTAGATGACTCCCACTTCAGGCACGCTGGACTGGACGAGGAAGAACTTGACGGCTACTTCCTCACCGAAGACGAGGGAGAGATATTGAAAATCTTTCCTGGAAGTGAGCGACTCAGGTATTGTATCCCGTTTGAGCATCCGGAAAAGACTATAGAATACCTCCGCCAGGTCGCCCATCGCCGTGATAATGCCCTGGTAGTATATGCCGATGATGGGGAAAAATTTGGGAGCTGGCCCAAGACCTATAAACATGTTTACGAAGATGGCTGGCTGGAACAATTTTTACAGACCTTGCGGAAGAACAGGGATTGGATAAGGATTATCACCTTCAAGGAGGCAGTGGAGAAGTTGCCTCCGAGAGGCAAGGTCTATCTCCCTGATGCTTCTTACAGAGAGATGATGGAGTGGGCGTTGCCAACAAGGACTCTTTTGGAGTATGAGGAGGTCTCCAGGGCCATAGCCAATCAGCCCTGGGGTCCTATGGCAAGGCGGTTCCTGAAGGGTGGTTCGTGGAGAAACTTCAGGGTTAAGTACCAAGAGGCCTATCAGATGTATGCCAGGATGCTAGAAGTAAGCCGGCGGGTGGCAGCCATGAATAAATCGTCCAAGGCCTCAAGGCAGGCCCAGAAGGAACTTTACCAGGCCCAGTGCAATGACTCTTACTGGCACGGTATCTTTGGGGGTCTGTATCTCCCCCACCTTCGCTCCGCCGTTTACCAGCATCTCCTGAAAGCAGAGACGTTGTGCACAGCTGGGAATGGCACTGCCACCCGCCGTGGGGTTCATGCGGAGGTTGGAGACTTTGACCTAGACACTATCGAAGAGTTCAAACTCACCAATCCCCGCCTCAGTGCATATTTTAAGCCAGATAGGGGTGGACATCTTTATGAATTGGACTACAAACCCAAAGGACTGAACCTCCTTAATACCCTCAGTAGAAGGGAGGAGGCCTATCATAAAAAGATTCTCCAGGCTCAACCTGGGGCAAATCCCGAAGGCGTTAAGAGCATCCACGAAGTAGTGCCCGAGATAGAGGAAGGGCTCAAAGCAAGGCTACAATACGATAGCTACCTCAGGGAGGGACTTATAGACCATCTCCTTTCACCCCAGGCCAGCATTGAAGACTGTCTCCGAGGGAGGCTTTCCCAATTAGGTGACTCATTAACGGCCCCCTACCAATGTCAACTTGAAGAAGGACGTGGTAAAGTGAGCCTGAAACTCCAGCGTTCCTGCAACCTGCAGGGAGAGCGTGATTCTTTATTGATAAAAAAACAGGTAGATTTAGATAGCCTGACCGCCGCCCTTAATATAAATTATAATCTGGTAAATACTTCTAAGAGAGAGATTATATGTGCCTTTGGTGTAGAGTTTAATTTTGCCATGTCGGCAGGGGAGGCAGAGGGAAGGTACTACTTATTGCTAATGGACAAGGAGGAAAGAGCAGGCCACCTGGCCATGAAAGGGAGTTTCTCCCAAAGAAAAAATGCCTCTCTGGTGGATGAGAATCTGGGGTTGAAAGTAACTCTGGAATGGGATAAGGCGGCCGAACTATGGTTATTGCCCCTTTTGACTGTCTCCCAGAGTGAAGCAGGTTTCGAAAAGGTGTATCAAGGTTCTACCGTCCTGCCACTATGGCACCTCTCTATGAAACCAGGAGATCAGTGGGATTTACGTATTAAAACAAGCCTAGAGGAGATTTAAATTTTCTAACCCCTCGCATCTGAATAAGTTATCTGAGCCAAAGCAGGAAAAAAAAGCCTTCCTTAATGTAACCAGACGAAGAGTTAAATACTTGAAGGAATGGCCAAAGTAAAATATACTTGATGTAGAGGTTTTGGCCATGGAACTGACAGAATTACATCCAGCAAGTAAAGAAGTAATTACCAATATACAGAGGATAATTTCTTCCAGTCTCAATTTAAGAGACATCTACGCCTCTGTTGTAAACGAATTAAAAAAGGTAATGGACTTTGACAGGGTTAGCATCTCTGTCCCTGAAGAGGGGGAAAATTGGGCCATTACTTTTGCCTTAAGCACTAACACCAACAATGTCCTTGAGGAGGGTAAGCCCTATCCCTTAAAGGGAAGTCTCCTTGAGCGAATCCTGCTTACCGGGAAGTCTGTAGTTATAGACGATACCAAAGGAGGAGTCCTCAGTACAGACCCGCTATTTTACAAGGAGGGGATGAGGTCTCGCTTTGGCTATCCCCTTAAGGTGAGGGGAAGGGTCATAGGCAGTATTAATTTCAGTAGCAAGGAGCCATATCATTTTTCCTCGGCACAATTTCCTTTACTTGAGGAAATATGTCCCCACCTGGCTTTAGTCACGGAAAACACGCTACTGCTCGAGAAACTTAAATCCTCTGAGCAGAAGTATAAAGACCTCTATGATAATGCCCCAGACATGTACTGCACATATAACAAGGACGGCATCATACTGGACTGCAATGAGACCACCGCCAGGACGCTGGGCTATCCTAAGGAGGAAATAATAGGGAAGTCTATATATGAACTTGTCTCCAAGAAGTACCAAAAAATCTTTGACAGCTTTTTCCGTGAAAGCCAGGCAGGCGAGCTTGCAGTACTAAAATTGATAACCAGGGGCGGCAATTCTTTAGAGGTGAGCCTTAAGGCAACTCCCAGACATGATGAGTCAGGAAGACTTGTAGCCTTCCTGGCTGTTTTAAGGGATATTACACACACGAGACTTGCCGAAGAGCAGATACGCCAGGAGAAGGAGAAGCTGGATTATGTTGTGGATGTCCTTGGGGTAGGCCTTTGCCTCATGGATAGGGATACGAATATCCTCTGGGCCAATGCAAACCTGCCGAAGGTGTGGGGTTTAGCAGAAATACCCAAGGGAACCAAGTGTACAGACATTTTCCACTGCAAGGAGTCTTACTGCCCAGTAGTAAAAGCCATTGATAGTGCGGAGGGCCGTTTTAAAGACATAAAGATGGTGTCTAGGGAAGGAAGAAGGAGGTATATTGAAAATATTGCCATTCCTCTAAAGGATGAAAAGGGGGAGGTGAGCCGTGTGCTCTTCCTTTCCAGAGACGTCACAGAGAGGGAAAAAAGGCTAAGGCAGTTATCACTCCTCAGGGAATTGGGGCAAGCACTTCAACAGACTCTTAATATAGAAAAACTACTCAATCTTATTCTCACCTGTGTGACCGCTGGACAGGCACTAGCCTTTAATCGGGCCTTCTTATTCCTGGTGAATAAGGAAAAAGGGACGGTTTATGGTAAGGCCGCCGTAGGCCCTTCCAGTGGAGAGGAGGCAGCCATGATATGGCGAGACGTCTCTAGAGCCTACCCCACACTGGAAGAGCTCCTGAAAGAGGTGCTAGAGAGGAAACCACTTGATTTGCCTCTCAGTGTAAGGACAAAGCTGATGGTTTACCCTCTCAACAGGGAAGAAGAAATAGTGGTGAGATGCGTAAAAGAAATGCGTACTCAGGTAGTAAAAGATGCAGCTGCTGATCACAGGGTTACAAGGGAGTTCAGGGAGTTCCTTGGTTCCAAAGAATTTGTCTGTGTCCCCCTTGCATTAAAAGGGCGGGCTGTTGGTGCGATAGCAGCGGACAATCTCTATAGTAAGGAACGCATTACGGAAGAGCACATCAACATACTAAATATCTTTGCCGGGCAGGCAGCCCTGGCAATAGAAAATGCTGAGACCTGCGGAGACCTTGAGGAGAAGATAGAGCAACTCAGAAAGACCCAGGAAAGGCTGCTGCGCTCTGAGCGACTCGTTGCCATAGGCGAGATGTCAACCTATATTGCCCACGAGATTAGGAACCCATTGGTAACTATTGGGGGTTTTGCCCGCAGTATAGAAAAGGCCAGACCAAAGGAAGAGGAGGTGGCCACCGCTGCCAGGATTATCGTAGAGGAAGTTAGCAGGTTGGAAAAGATATTGGCCAATATAAGGGATTTCAGTAAACCTCAGGAACCCAGAAAGGTACGTGTGCATATAAACACTTTGCTGGAGGACATCTGCTACCTAATGGAAGGATATCTTAAAGAAAAGGGGGTAAATTTGGTAAAGAACTTCTCTATTGACCTTTCTCCAATCTTTCTGGATCCAGCACAAATAAAGCAGGTCTTTTTAAATATTATAAAGAATGCTTTAGAATCAATGGAAGGAGGCGGCACACTTACCATCAAAACTACCCAGGAAGAACAATATGTAAGGACGGATATATCAGACACAGGACATGGTATGAGTCGCGAGATAATGGAAAAAATATGCTCCCCCTTCTTTACCACCAAGCCCTATGGTACAGGGGTAGGGCTTGCAATTAGTCAAAAGATTATAGATGACCATGATGGGAAACTCCTTTTCTGCAGTGCTGAGGGGAGGGGTAGTACATTTTCCGTACTGCTCCCCATTACAGAGAACCCTTAACTAGAGTGGAGGATAGTGCTATGGCAACCATACTGGTAGTGGAAGATGAAAAAAATCAGGCCCTTTTGTATAAGAGCCAACTTACAGACGAAGGTTATAATGTTTTTGTGGCAGGCAGCGGCAGGGAAGCTGTGGCAATGGCAAAGAGCAATCCCCCTGACCTTGTAGTCATGGATATTAACATGCCTGGAATGAATGGTATAGAGGCCATGGGGAAAATCCTTGGGGAGAACAATAGGATTCCCATAATTATCAATACAGCCTATGCCAGCTTCAGGGACAACTTTATGACATGGTCAGCCGATGTTTACGTGGTAAAATCTTCTGATTTAACTGAATTAAAGATGGCAATAAAAGAGGTTCTGGAAAAAAGAAAGGCCAAATAGGACAGTCCGGCTAGGTTAGATAC
>JAHFOV010000122.1 GCA_023261505.1 Planctomycetota bacterium | reverse complement strand
TTTTATCGTCCCCATTGGGTATTTCTGTGATGAAGTGCGAGACATTAGCCTGAATCTTGTTATGATGGTGTTCGCTGAAGTACCAGTTTGGGCCAAATGTGAATTCTCTCTGTAAATCATGGCTAACACTTACGTTGGGGTCTACCTGGGCATACCTTCCAGCGAATTCTAAGCGTTTTGGTATCGGAAAATAACCTGCCTGAACAAAGAAGCCCTTGGCGGTACTTTCGCCTAAGACCGGTCTGTCAAGGGTGCGTAAATGAAATTCACCCTGCAAAGAAAATCCACGAAATTTCATGATACTATCTATGCCATACTGCTTAAATTGGGCGTCCTCAGGGAAGGTTTGGAGTTTGTCGTCAACAAAGATCTGTGTGCCGCTGTTAGTGGCAAAAGCAATACCCAAAGCGGCCTTGAAGTGCTTATTATATTCCACATCCGTTTCCCAGTAGTCGTTGAACCTGCCAAAGGGTCTATAACCGAGCCTTGCGACTATCAAATTCTTGTTGCTGCTACTTTCCGTAGAGTTTATACCCCTACCACTGAATATAGCAGCATAATATTCTAGACGCTCATTAAAGGGCGCGCCATTTAACATAAAGCCAATATCCCTATCCAGATTAAAGGCTTTAGTAACAATGGATGTATCAATAAGTTGCTTTCTAAAGTCAGAAGCCATGAATTGTCTGTTATAGGGCACCTTCCACTGTCCACCCTGTAAGTGTAGTTCAGGGAAGAAATGGTAAGTTAGGTAGGCTTCCTTTAATTGCGGTATGCCAGATTGATTCAATCCAGATTGTCTCAATTCAACCTCTGTAGTGTAATGAAGGTTTGGGGTGAAGGCATGTCCATGGAATAAAAGTCTTAGGCGATTTATAGTGAAGGAACTGGTATCGCTCCTATCCTCTTTAAACCTGTAGTCGTAGCGTGTTTGGAGCCTGCCTAGTATTTCCAGCAGGAATCTTTTATCCAGGGTCTCAAAGTTAAAACCTTCGCCTATCTTGTACTCAGCTTTTACTTTGCTAGGATAAACCTTTTCATATTCATGTACGAACTCTTCTGTACCAAGATAATCCTTTACCTGCGCCTCCACCACTTCTCTTACGGTTTTTTTTACAACCTCCTCTTCTACTTTGCCAGGGTAAGCTTTTTCATATTCGTGTACGAACTCTTCTGAACCTAGATAATCCTTTACCTCCGCCTCTACTTCTCCTCTCGTAATTCCTTTTACAGGCTCTTTCTCTTCTTGCCCCGTCTGAGTAACCCTGGTGAGTTCTTCTTTGGCCACTTTTAGCTTCAGGTATTTAATCTCATCATCCTGGGCGTCCAGCCTTTCCTTAAGGGCGTCTAACTCCTTACGCAATGTAGCTGTGTCGTCTTCAGCGAAGGCCCTTGATGTGGAAGCGACGCTAAGCATAGCCACTAAAGCAATTATAAATAGCCTCATTCTCATTTTGCTCCTTTCTATTGCGTTTCTCATACCTTGAGTCTAGAGTTATCGTACGGTATAAAAATTAAGAAAATATAAGGAAAGGGTTAAAGTTCGATGAGGTTTGCCGTATAGTTGTTTCCCCAGATTATGGGTTTAATTGCCTACAATCTCTACTGACTTTGTAGACTATAATTATAAATTTACTCGTTTTTTGTCAAGCGGTATTTTGTACATTCTTCTTAAGTATAAAACACATAAAGGGATAGGAACATACCTTTTCAGGAGTCGGTCTTTAATGAAATCAGAAATATATTTTCTCTGCGTATTGATGTAGTCACCTCTTTCCCTGCTGAAATATTTAACTTACGGAATGCGTAATTGGGAATTTCTATTTCTAATAGATTGCTAGATTTCTCGGACATGAACATAATGGTGTAGGTTGCGCCTTTTTCAAAGCTCTCCAGTATTACTCCTTTCAGTAGATTATCCTGATTCTCCCTGAGCAAATCGGGCCTGAGAATCATTACCTCTTCTGCCCTGATTCCTGCAATTAACTTTGCCCCCTTCTTGAAATTCAAATTACTATTTGTGTGGACATCTAGCTGCGTATTCAGATCGTTGCAATAGATGGATAATGTGCCATTTTTAATATCGGTTACCTCTGCATTAAATAGATTCTTGATGCCCAGGAATCGAGCGGTCTCTACAGTTTTGGGTTGGTGGTAAACGTCTTTTTTGGGGCCCGTCTGATGGATTCTTCCGTTTATTAATATGCTTATTACATCGCCGAGGAAGAACGCCTCCTCCAGGTCATGCGTGACCATTATTATTGTGAGCCTATATCTCTTTTGTAATTTCTTTATCAAGAACCACAGCTCCCTTTGCATTGCTTCATGAAGGGCTGAAAAAGGCTCATCTAAAAGGAGCAATTTATAACCAGAAGCAAGTGCCCGCACGAGCGCTACCCTCTGGCGTTCACCCCCACTTAGGTTTTCTACTGACCGGTGGAGGAGGTGTTTTATACCTACTGCGTCTATAAGGTCATATACCAGGTCGTTATGTTCCTTGTCTTCTATTTTTCTTATCTTTAACGAAAAGAAGATGTTTTCCTTAACATTCAGGTGTGGGAAGATTGCAAGGTCCTGAGGAAGGTACGAAATTCCTCTTTTCTCAACAGGCAAGTCTTGAATATCTCTGCCGTCCAGCAGGATTTCACCTCGCTGAGGCCTTCTAAAGCCCACAATAGACTCAAGTAAAAGTGTCTTGCCACTGCCGGTAGGCCCGCAAATTATGTGGCATTGATTATCCTGTACCACTAAGCGGATATCATGAAGAAGAAAATTGTCGATCCTTATAGATACACCTTTTATCTCAAACATAGAGTGACTTCCTGAAGATTAACCTGACACTTAACAGAATAGACAGGCTTATCGCAATCAGTACCAGAATCAAAACGACTGTACCCTCTATATCTGCAGTGGAAAGCCTCATGAATATAGCTATAGGGAGTGTCTCCGTTTTCATTGCCATTGAGCCTGCAACGGTTATAGTTGCGCCAAATTCACCCAGGGCCTTTGCCCATGTAAGTATTGCACCTGCGAGGATTCCTCTTTTAGCAAGGGGCAGAGTAATGGTAAGGAATGCCTTTAAAGGTGAAGCACCGAGGGAACGTGCAACCTCTTCATACCTCCCGGGAATCTCATCCATTGCAACCTTTATTAGTTTTGTGGCAATTCCTAACGTGGTAACAAACTGGGCGAGTATAATACCCGATGGTTCAAAAACAAACTTAGGCCCCCTCTGAATAATCTCCCCAAGGGGAGTATTAAAAAATATAAGAATCATCGCCCCCAGGGCGGCAGGAGACACAAACATAGGGAACTCAAGAATTGTATCAACAAGCTGTTTCCCATAAAAATCTAGTCTAGAAAGGGCATAGGCTGAAGGAATTCCTATAACAACAGACAGAAAGGTAGCAATACTGGCAGTAATCAGACTGAGAAAGATAGAAAACATGGTCCTTTTAGAGAGCAGTGTCTCTAAAAATGATTCTCCCTTAAAAAAATAAAGGACTGACACAACCAGCATTGCATAAAGGAGCAATATCCCAAAAGGAAAGATTAACACTGGAACCTGTCTGAAGTTCATTTCGCTATCCATTCAGCCGGAAGTGTATACTCACCACCAATGGGCTTTTCCTCCCCAATCCATAACATTGCC
>JAHFOV010000013.1 GCA_023261505.1 Planctomycetota bacterium | reverse complement strand
TATATTCTTTGGTAGCACTATGCTCCTCTCAAAGTATCCATAACGTATTTCCATTAGGTAAAAGCATAGCTTCTTATGATTAGAGGGGTCCTGTCTCCTACCACTTATTGTAAGGATATCTCCTGTAAGGATTACCGAAATATCCTCTGGACGTACACCGGAGATTGCCATCTTTACCACAAGCTCATTCTCTGTTTCATAGACATCGGTGGGGGGGTGCCAGGTCTCCGTGTTGAAAGAGTAATAGGGCTTCTTGATGCAAATAATTTCCTGAAACGCCTTTTCCATCCAGGAACCAGGGGTCACTGCCATAATAACCTCCTAAAGATATTAGTTGAAAAGACTTAAACCTCAGATTCAGCAATAGTTTATCATATACTCCATGAAAATTCAAATATTTCTGCCATCTGAATTCTGAACGCTGAATTTTTTTAATGGGAAGAGAATTACGAATATCAAATTCGGGGGTGGAGGATTAGGAGATTTCAGGATTGCGTGATTTTAGATTTTGGGATTTATAGATGTAATCCGTTTAAGGCAGACTTTCAATCTTGAAATCACACAATCCTGCGTTTGGTACCTAAATTCCAATTCCTAGTCGAGTTACGGATGTTTTAGTACATCTCGCCATAACCACCGTAACCGCCTGGCATAGGCGCAGCAGCGGGCTTCTTCTTTTCCGGAATCTGCCCAACTAGGGCGTCGGTTGTCAGGAGTAGTGTGGCTACACTGGCAGCATTCTGCAGGGCGCATCTAACAACCTTGGTGGGATCAATAATCCCTTCTTTTACCATGTCACAATATTTATTGGCGCTGGCATCGAAGCCAAAATTGCCGTCTGCTTCCAGGAGCTTCTGTACGACTACAGGTCCATGAAGTCCGGCGTTCTCGGCTATCTGGCGTGCAGGTGCCAGCAAAGCCCTGCGCAGGATGTCCACTCCCACTGCCTCATCCCCGCTGAGTTTTAATGAACCCAGGACAGAAATGGCACGTAGAAGGGCTACTCCGCCTCCAGGTAATATGCCCTCTTCCACAGCCGCACGGGTTGCATGCAAGGCATCTTCCACTCGGGCCTTCTTCTCCTTCATTTCACTCTCCGTTGCTGCCCCTACATTTATCTGAGCCACACCCCCTGCCAGCTTTGCTAACCTCTCCTCCAATTTTTCCCTATCGTATTCGCTGGTAGTCGTCTTTATCTCGTTCCTTAGCTGTTCAATACGTCCCTTGATAGCCGAACTGATACCAGCACCCTCAATTATGGTGGTAGTGTCTTTGTCTATTACTACTTTTTTTGCCCTTCCCAAATCTTTTAACTTCAATGCCTCAAGGTCTATACCCAGATCCTCAAATATGGCAGTGCCACCTGTGAGTACGGCAATATCCTGGAGCATTGCCTTCCTGCGGTCTCCATAGCCGGGGGCCTTCACCGCCGCACACTTAAGTACTCCCCTGAGCTTATTGACCACTATTAAAGCCAGGGCCTCTCCTTCTACCTCCTCTGCAATAATTAAAAGAGGTTTTCCCTGTTGTGCTCCCTTCTCCAGTATAGGTATTATACTTTTTGCTGCGTTTATCTTTTTCTCATGGATGAGGATGTATGGTTCCTCTAATATGGCCTGCATGGTTTGGGGAGTGGTGATAAAGTAAGGGGATAAGTAACCCTTATCGAATTGCATTCCTTCAATCCATTTTACCTCGGTCTGAAGGCTCTTGCCTTCCTCAACGGTTATAACGCCATCCTTGCCCACTTTTTCCATTGCATCGGCAATAACTTTTCCCACATCGGGGTCGTAATTGGAGGCCACGGTAGCAACCTGTTCTATCTCCTTACGGCCCTTTACTGGTATGCTCATCTCTTTGAGCCTGTTTACAACAGCCTCAACGGCCTTGTCTATTCCCCTTTTAATAGCCATGGCATTTGCCCCAGCAGTAACGTTCTTTAGACCTTCAAGGAAAATGGCCTCTGAAAGGATGGTGGCTGTAGTGGTGCCGTCTCCGGCCACGTCACTGGTTTTGGAAGCTACTGCCTTCACCATCTGGGCGCCGATATTCTCCAGGTGGTCTTCTAGCTCTATTTCCTTGGCAACTGTTACACCGTCTTTGGTGATGGTGGGGGAGCCAAAGCTCTTTTGTATAATCACATTTCTACCTCTAGGACCTAGGGTTACCTTTACTGCATCAGACAACTTTTTTACTCCGTTGCGGATGGCCTCCCAGGCCTCACGATCAAATACTATTTTCTTTGCAGGCATTGTTTACCTCCTCTTGTTCTCTATTTATACTGTAACAAGTTCGCAAAATCAATGCCAAATTACCACGTAGAGATTGCCCAGGTAGTTTCTCTTAATCATAGTAAATTGCTAGACTTAAGCAAAGGGCTTAATCCTCGCCATAGGCGAGTCTGCCTTTGGCATGACCTTCTACTTATTATTGGGCCTGTCAAATTGGCAGAGGTTTCAGGAACATAGGGGTTAAGGTGTAAGGCTAGTGGTTGGTTTTTGTTTTAGTTACTAATCATAATAAACTACTGTCAAGTAAACCTTGCCCGGGGCAAAGAGGCCGAAAGGATATGCAAAAAAATGCAGCAGATTTCTAGAGACTTTTTCGGAACGGAGCTGGAGCTTAAGGAAAATTCTCTAGAACTTAACCTTGCCAGGGTCGGGATATAGAAATCCCTCCAGCCGAAGATGCTCCCCCTTAACTTTCGATAATAAGGTGTTTTTCTATTTTGAGATGCTACTTGGCCTTTGCCGTGTTTTTGGATTTTTTGAATATCTTCTGAAGAAGTCCGAGCTTTTTTTTGGGCCCTTTCTCCTGGTATATGCCCTGGGATTTTTATGTGTAGGGGGGATATCTCTAGCTGACCGTTGGAGAGAGGAAATAAAAACTTTGTAACTGAGCTTCTGCGTTGAGACCTGTTACTGGACTTTATATCCTGCAGTGAGGTCAACTATGCGTTACAGGCATAAAGCCGATTTATGGTTTATGGGCTTTAAGGGCTAATTTTTCTTTCAAGATGCCGAGAAAGGCTACGATAATGTAGCCACCAAACAGTAGCGTTGGCAGTATTTGGGGAAAGAGGGCGAAAAGTATTGTACCTATAACCACAAGGAAAGCGTAAATGGGTGAGCTTAACTTGTCCGCAACTGCCACCATGGAATTGGGAAATTTAACCCTAGTGACCATCAGGACAGAAAGGATGACCGATACTATGGGGAGTATTTCAAGGATTATATTACTACTATGCGAGCGGTAGATGAGATATTCATGAAGTATAACAAGTGCCGCTACCATTCCTCCTGCCCCGGTGGTAGGCAGACCAGTGAAATACTGTTTAGAATCCGTTCCTTCTTCAACCATTGCGTTGAACCTGGCCAGGCGGTATACGGCTGCAGACACAAACAAGAACCCTAGAAGCCAGCCTAGCATTGGGGAACGATGTTGAAGCAGGCCTCCAACAAGCATAGCGGGAGCGATGCCGAAGGTGGTGACATCGCAAAGAGAGTCTAATTCACAACCTAATCGACTGGTGGCGTTAAAATAACGCGCTAGTCTTCCATCATAGGCATCAAAGAGCATAGCGATGATAATTAGCCAGGGTGCAAGGTCGTACCTTCCATTGACAACGCACATAGCCACACCGAAGCCGCATCCAAGATTGGCAAGTGAGCACAAGAGGGGTATTTTCTTAGTAATATCTTTCATAATAGTATGTCCTAGTATGTCAAAAACTTTAGAGTTTGTTATTTGTTAATTCTTCCTACACCTATATGTTAACAATTTTCGTGCCAAAATCCTAGAATTTTGCTAACCGTTAGGCTTTAATAGCTTGGTTGGAACGTCAGCCAATGTAAGTTATTGTAAGATAAGCGTATATGTCGGCTCTTGTTTGTATAAGTATAAGATTGACATGAAGAAAGAGACTCTAAATGGGTCCACTTCAGGCGAACAAGTGCAATATTTCTTTTGCTGTGAGATGAGAACTTATTGCACTAGCTATACTGCCGCACCCTGAGAGAGGTCATATACCCAAGCGATGTCTGCGCTTTTATATTCCAGTATTTCTGCTTTTTTAAAGAATAGAGATATCTCTCTTTCTGCCGCCTCTTGCGAATCAGAGACATGAATTAGATTAAAACGGTTAGAGATAGCATAGTCACCCCGAATAGTTCCAGGCTCAGCTTTTGTGCCAAAGGTGAAGCCTGCCATCTTCCTGGTTGTTTCTATAGCTTCTTTGCCTTTTAATACCAGTGCTATAACTGGGCTAGAAGTCATATATCTTATAAGGGGTTCATAAAAGTCTCTGCCTTCGTGCTGGACATAGTTGCGCCTGGCCAATTCTTCGGTCATTTGCATCAATTTGAGACCTACTATCTGGAGTCCCTTTTCTTCGAATCGGGTGATAATTTTCCCGATTAGCCTCCTCTGAATGGCGTCAGGCTTAAGGATTACTAGTGTCCTCTGCATTATGGTATCCCTCCGGGTTTTCGCTCAATTGGCCGCTGAGTTTTTTCATATAAAGGGTCCTTACCGCTTTAAAAAAGTCAATATACTCTTTACTACGATAATCTGAGTATGTCCACGGAAAGGGTTCAAAGGCCCCTTTTAAGTATCTCAGTGTGACCTCTGCATATATCCCTTTTCTCAGGTAAATCCTGTGGTAATAGTCCTTTGTGCTGGCCAGGACTAGCTTGCTACTGGCCAGGTATCCAGGGTCAAGGTTGATGGGACGTCCGGCGGTAGCCTTTTCTCTTTTAAATTCTTCCTCCAATGTATTCGTAAAGACCTTTACTTCTGCAAGGGCCTCTGGGTCTATAAGTTTCTGGAAGCTCAAGAATTGTCTGTTTATGTCCCTTCCAATCTCTTTTTCATAATAGTCCGTATAATGGAAAGGGAAGATATGGCTTTTCAATTCTAAAGGACCGAGTTGTTCTTCTAATCTATTTTCAGCCATATCAAAAAGACTTAGATTATTAGAAAGCATTCCTACAATGACATTAACTGGAATAGGTGGACGTACCTTGCCCAATGGAAACCCTTTAAGAGGTGTTAGACAGCCTCTTCTTAATCTCTGGAAGTATTGACTCTGGAGACAGGAAAATAGGTTCGTCTCCCTTTCTTACCTGAAGTTCCAAAAGCCCTCTCTCCGTAAAAGCTTTTCCCAGGATAATGCGAAAGGGTATACCGATAAGGTCGGCATCCTTAAACTTTACCCCTGGCCTTAGGTCTCTATCATCCAGCAGGGCATCTATGCCTGCCTCTTCCAATTGTTTGTGGAGGGACTCGGACTTATTCAAAGTTGCTGATTCCTTCATATTTAAAGTTAGAATGAGTACCTCATAGGGGGCAATACTGGGAGGCCAGATAATTCCATTTTCGTCGTGAGAACACTCTATTGCGGCTGCAATAATACGGTTAATGCCAATACCATAACAACCCATGATGATGGGCCTCTGTTTGCCATGAGGGTCAAGGAAATAGGCTCCCAGGGACTCGCTGTATTTGGTGCCTAGTTTGAAGACATGTCCCACCTCAATCCCGTGGGACATCTCTAACTCTTTTCCGCATTTTGGGCAGTGGTCCCCTTCTGTAACGTACCTTATATTGCCCGCCTTGTGTATCTGGAAGTCCCGTCCAGAGTTCACATTAATAAGGTGGGTGTCCTCTTTGTTTGCTCCAGTCACAAAATTTTTCAAGACAGACACTGCCTGGTCGGCAATAACCTTTACAGACAGACCCACAGGCCCGGTAAATCCCATAGGTGCCCCAGTAAGCGTGCGGATAGTCTCCTCATCAGCAAGACTGACTTCCTGGCCTAAGAACCTGGCGAGTTTTATTTCATTCACCTCGTGGTCACCCCTCACTAGGACGGCTAGGGCCTCTCCGGCACTTTTATAAATCAGGGTCTTAACTAAACGCGAAGGCTCTATACCAAGGAAGCTGCTAACTTGTGTAATGGTAGTCACGTTGGGGGTAAGTATCTCCCTCATGGCCTCCAGACTGTCAGTACCGTCAGCTTGTAGCGGGGCAGGCTCTCCCTTTTCCCTGTTTACACTGTAAGTGCAGCCCTTACATCTCACTAGAAAGTCCTCTCCTATCTCAGAAGGTACCATAAACTCGTGAGAAATGTCCCCCCCCATTACCCCTGTGTCCGCCTCCACAGCAATATACTTTAATCCACACCGGTCAAATATCCTGCAATAGGCCTGGTACATCTTTTCATAACTCCTGGCAAGCCCTTCCCCATCTATGTCAAAGCTGTAGCCATCCTTCATAATGAATTCCTTACTCCTCAGAACCCCGAAACGGGGCCTGGGCTCATCCCTGAACTTGCTCTGTATTTGATATAAAATCAACGGAAGTTGCCTGTAGGAGCTAATTTCGTTTTCCACAAGGCAGGTTATTACTTCTTCATGTGTAGGACCCAGGGCTATGAGCCGCCCATGCCGGTCTTTAAATCGCATTAGGTCGTCTCCGAAGGCATCCAGCCTTCCACTCTTTTGTAAGAGTTCTATGGGTTGGAGGACCGGGAGATATACCTCTACGGCTCCTGCACGGTTCATCTCCTCCCTAACGATAGAAATGACTTTATTTAGCACCCTGGTTCCCAGGGGTAAATAGGAATACGCTCCGGACAACAGCTTCCTTATAAGCCCCGCTCTTATCATAAGCTTGTGGCTGGACACCTCTGCTTCTGCGGGGTCTTCTCTAAGTGTAGGGATTAGGGTTTGTGACCACTTCATCGTATTTTTATGTAGGGGCGTTCAATTGAACGCCTATACATTCTAGAGGTGATTATATAACCCAGGAGATGTTTTTCAAGGTACATCTCTCCTGGCAGATGCCCCTTGACTTTATCAGGGATAAAGCTAATATATCCTTAAAATGGGGTGGCAATTGAAAGCGGGCGTAATTCAGTGGTAGAATACTAGCTTCCCAAGCTAGGCGTCGTGGGTTCGAATCCCATCGCCCGCTCCATCATTTTATTAGCTATATATTAAGGCTAGATGGCCTTTCTAAAATATTGCTTCTTTTCCTTACTGATTTTATTCCTCATGGGAGGTTGTGCAGCCCCACCTGAGAAAGAGGTTTCTTTACCCAAAGAGGCAAAAAAAGCTCCCCCTGCTCCTTCAAAGAAATCCGCCTTGGGTGGTTCAGGATGCCTTGCCTACAGGGTAAAAAAGGGTGAAACAATATGGAAAATCGCCAAAGCTTATGGGATAAGCCCACAGGAACTCATGGACCTGAATGGAATAAAGAACGCCAGGGATCTGGAGGCGGGACAAGAACTTATAATCCCCAGGGCGCACGAGGCCAGGCTTGTTTTGCCCAAAGCCGTTTCTTCCACAGGTTTTTCATGGCCTTTACAGGGTAAGGTCTTCAGCCGCTTCGGTGACTGGAAAGGCGGGAAAACGAATACAGGAATAGATATAGAGGCCGAGCAAGGTCAGCCCGTTACGGCTGCCAAAGGTGGGGTTGTAGATGTGGTAGTCGATAACCCAAAGGGGTGGGGAAAGGTGGTGGTACTAAGGCATGATGGCGGTTATCATACTTGGTATGCCTATAACTCCAGGGTTCTTGTAAGTAAAGGAAATTGGGTAAAACAAGGTCAGACAATAGCCGAGGTGGGGAAGACGGGTAATGCACAAAGGCCAGAACTCCACTTCAAGGTCTTCTATAATGACAAACCTGTAGACCCATTAAGCCTCCTTCCTTGAACCAGTAAATCAAATTTTAGGTTACAGATTACAAATGTGAAATTTGCAATTTGTAATTTGTATTGAAAATGACTTGGTTTTATCTCTCCTTACTCTCTGCCTGGGCTCATGCTAACTCTGACGCACTTTGTAAGAAGGCCCTAAGGGAGAGCGGGGTGCTAACCGTGGCATGGGTGTATCAGGGTTACGCCGCTCTCTTTCTTTTACCCACTTTGATATTTACAGGCTTGCCTGAACTAGACAAGACCTTCTTCTTTGCTATCCTACTCCTCTTGCCTATGGATATAACAGCCCTTATCTTATACCAGAGGGCCATCAAAGTTTCTCCTCTATCTTTGACCCTCCCCTTTCTTTCCATAACACCGGTCTTCCTTTTATTGACGAGCTTTCTCATGCTTGGGGAGCGGCCAGATAAATCTGGCGCGTTAGGGGTTGTGCTGGTGGCCACCGGCATCTATCTACTAAATATGCATACCACTAAAGAAGGGCTCCTGGCACCCTTTAGGGCTGTCCTTAAGGAGGAAGGTTCCCTTATTATGATAATTGTCGCCTTCATATACAGCGTAACTTCCAATCTGGGTAAACTGGCCATACAGCATTCAAGCCCATTTTTCTTTGCCGCTACATATCCTGCTATGCTTGCTATTGTACTTCTTCCCATTACCGCATTAAATTATGGTCTCTCCTCCTTCGTATCTAGGCCAGCCCTTTTTAGCCTTATAGGGCTATTTAATGCCCTTAATATAGTCGCTCATTGCCATGCTATAAAACTGGTAGAGGTCCCTTACATGATATCCATCAAGCGCACCAGCCTCCTTATAGGAGTTTTCTACGGTTGGGTCTTCTTTGGAGAGACACACCTCGGCGAGAGACTGCTCGGGTGTGCAGTAATGTTACTAGGGGTGACCTTTATTGTTGCTTTTTAGAAATATATCAAGGTAGGTTTTACAAGGTGTCTATAGAAGACTACTCCTATACAGTTTCCCAACCCCTTGAAGGTACGCGGCTCCTGGAATTTCTGGCCGTAAAACTTCCTCTATACCCCATTAATACCCTTAAAGATTTAATAGAAAAAGGCTCAATAAGTGTAAATACAAAGAGAGCAAGTATAGGCATGCCCTTAAAAGAGGGAGACGAAGTAACCATTTCTATCCCCGAGGGCACCAGAAAATATGAACCCCACTTCTTGCCCCTTGAGGTCCTTTTTGAGGATGGGCATGTTCTTGTGGTAAATAAGCCGGCTGGTCTGGCTGTAATTCCAGAAAGAGGAGAAAGGGATGCAACCTTTATTAATGGGCTTCTATATTACCTGCAAAATCTCTCTCCAATCTCTAAAGGTAAGGAACTTCGGCCCAGGTTAGTGCACAGGCTAGATAAGGATACAAGCGGCGTGCTTCTGGTAGCAAAAGACCCAGAGACCGAAAGACACCTTTCCAGGCAATTTGAGACACGAACTATAGAAAAAAATATATCGCACTGGTAGATGGCCGTGTCGAAAGACAGGAAGGCATTGTAAATCTTTCCCTAGAGGAAGCTGGCCGTGGTAAGATGCGTATAGACCCTAGTGGTAAAGAGGCCGTAACACATTATAAGACCCTCGAGCGTCTCAACGGCTTCACCCTCCCAAAGGTCTTTCCGAAAACAGGCCGCACACATCAAATAAGGCTTCATTTAAAGGCCATCGGCCACCCACTTTCTGTGGACCCATTGTATGGTAAGAGGTCGGCAATCTTTCTCTCCAGCCTGAAGGCAGACTACAAGCCGAAAGTTTGCCGCGGCGAATCCGCCTTTGGCGCGAAAGGCCGGCCTGAAACACCAGCTATCTCAAGGCTAACTCTCCACGCCCATAGGATAACATTTGAACCTTTTCCGGGAATGGGAAGAGTAATCGTAGAGGCCCCAATACCTGAGGATTTGGAGAGATTGATAAAATTAATCAGAAAATATAAGGCGTCGCCTCAAAAAGACTGGCAAAAATCCTTTTATAACTAACAGGTGAAAACCCCTTTTTATGGGAGGAATACAAAAAGCTTTTAAAGGTAAACTTCTCGAAAAGACTTCACTAATAAATTACTCTGTATCTTCTTTTTCCAACTCGCCCTGTTTTTCAGGTGTGAGCGGTTCTTCAATTCTATGCTTCCCTTCCACCCAAAGGCCCAGGTCGATGAGCTTGCAACGCTCCGAGCAAAAGGGGAAGTAAGGCAAATCCTTTATGTATTTATATTCCAGTTCTTTTCCACAATAACGGCAGTCAATTCTTGGCATAGTAATTAGGGAATAAGGGCCAGGGATTAGGGATTGATTTATTTACTAGTCCCTAAACCCTAATCCCTAGCCCCTGTTTTACCTTCCTTTTGGCTTTACAGAATTCCAGTAGTCTTTCAAGTGGCCATGTGTTTAAAACGTCTTCTTTCTCCAGCCAGGCTCGCCTTGCCACACCCACGCCTAACTGCATCATCCACATCTGGTCCAGGTAGTGGGTATCTGTAGAGATGGCAATCTTCACCCCCATCTCCTTTGCCTTCCTGGCGTTTACATCATTGAGGTCGAGTCGGTCCCAGAAAGAGTTAATCTCAAGTGCAGTGCCTGTCTTAGCAGCGGCCTCCATTACCCTGTCCATGTCTGCCTCATAACCCTCCCTCTGGCTAATGAGGCGGCCTGTGGGGTGGACGATAATATTTACGTAAGGGTTATGGATGGCGGCCACAATCCTTTCCGTAATTTGCTCCTTGCTCTGCTTGAAGCCTGCGTGGATAGCCCCCAGGACTATGTCCAGCTTGGCCAGCACCTTGTCGGGGAGGTCCATAGAGCCATCGTTCCTGATGTCGCACTCGCTGGCCTTAAGGAGTCTAAAACCTGTACCTGAGAGCTTCTTGTTCAACTTATCAATTTCTTCAATCTCCTTAAGCACCCTCTCTTCATCCAGTCCATGGGCGACACGGGTACTCTTACTGTGATCTGATACTACACAGTACTGATAGCCCATCTTTTGGGCATATTGGGCAATCTCCTCAAAGGTAGAATGCCCATCGGACCATTTAGAATGGACATGAAGGTCTCCTTTTATGTCTTTTAATTCTACTAACTTTGGAAGTCTTTTTTCCTGAGTGGCTTCTATTTCGCCCCTATCTTCCCTGAGTTCGGGGGGTATCCAGTCCATCCCTAAAGTATTATATATATCCTCTTCAAGCCTTCCGCCCAGTTTCTTATCTCCACGAAAAATTCCATACTCGCTAATCTTTAAACCCTGTTTCTTGGCAATTTCCCTGAGGTGGATGTTATGGGCCTTACTGCCTGTAAAGTACTGGAGTGCGGAACCGAAGGAGTCTTCCTCTACCACCCTGAGGTCCACCTG
The DNA here is from genome assembly GCA_023261505.1 of Planctomycetota bacterium. Classification (GTDB taxonomy): domain Bacteria; phylum Planctomycetota; class Brocadiia; order Brocadiales; family Bathyanammoxibiaceae; genus JAHFOV01. The sequence continues at coordinate 30,921 of JAHFOV010000013.1, read as the reverse complement.
GAGTCCCTCTTCTATGCGTACCGAGCCTTTGGTATCCCCTGCGGCCAGCACCGCTCTAACCTCCGGGAGGCTCACGAAGGCCTGGATGATTTCTCTGCCGTTATGACCGGTGCAGAGGATGTCAATATCACCAATGGTTTCCTTCATCCTCCTTAGGGAGCCGGCAGGTTGTATGGCGAGGACTCCCTTTACCCCTCGCAGTTTCTCCACAATACGGTTCACCACCGGAAAGGCCACCCCCAGTGCTATTCTCTGTTGGCTGGTGCGATAAAGTTCTATCCCCTTGAGGATGTTCTCTATCTTTTTCTCGGCAATCCCCCTAAGTCCTTTCAACTTTCCTTGCTTTATGGCCTCCTCAAGCTGGGCTATACTAGAAATGCCCAATTCCTTATTTAGCATGGCTATAGTCTTTGGGCCAAGGCCGGGTATCTGCATCATCGCCACCATCTCCTCAGATACCCCTTTCATTACCTCCTCATATTTGGACATCCTTCCTGTCCTGAGGTACTCCTCTATTTTTTCGGCATGGCTTTCCCCTATACCCGGGATGTCTCTGAGTCTTCCCTGCTCGGTGATCTCTTTAATATCCTCGGTGAGGTCGCTAATTACCCTGGCCGCTCTGCGGTAGGAATTTATGCGAAATAGACTCTCCCCCTTTAATTCAAGGACATCTGCCATACGTTCAAACATGGAGGCTATCTCGGCATTCTTCATTGCCCTTTTTCTTTCTCGTTGATAGATTGAAGCCTATAGGATTAATCCCCAACTCTAAAGGATTCGTAATAGCTCTTCAATCTGCCAAAAGGATTATAGCATTGGGGAATTTTGGGTGTCAACGACAGGGGGTAAGTTTAACCCCTAATTACAAGTTTCCAGTACCTAATTTTGATTGACAAGGTGGCTATAGGGTTTTTAAAATCAATGTCGTGCGGGAATTCATTTGAAAGGAGGAACCAGCTGTGAAAGGCGAAATAATGAAATGGCCAGAGTTGCCTTCCATTACCGCTCTTCAGAGGGAAATGGATAGGCTTTTTGATGAGTTTTTCCGCAGAGGAGGGCTTATGAGGGAATGGCGTTGGGCGCCAGCGGTGGACGTAGTAGAAACTCCAGACACTGTGATAGTCAGGGCAGAATTGCCAGGGATAGACCCTAAAGATGTGGATATTTCTGTAAGCGGCGATACCCTAACAATAAAAGGGGAAAAGAAAGAAGAAAAGGAGGAAAAGGGAAAGACCTTCTACAGGATGGAGAGATCCTATGGGGCGTTCGTACGGAGCATTGAGTTGCCTACCCCTGTGGAGGCAGACAAGGCAAAGGCCGATTATAAGAACGGAGTTCTCGAGATTACCCTGCCAAAGGTCGAGCAGGTCAAGGCAAAGAAGATACCAATTAAGGTTGAGTAACAATTGCTTACATCTTTTCTAAAGTAAAGAGAGGCTTTGAAGAGCCTCTCTTTTCATTTTGCCGTAAGTTCGACTTCAAATAATCAATTTTTTAACAGCTTTAACAAAATATTTTATTTATTCAATCAGGCATTAGCAGCTTTCACATTAATCTATCTTTATTGTGAACTTTTCATAGTACCAAGTTGTTAACAAGACGTTTACCTTTTAATACTATTTACATCTCTAAGCGGTTGATATGTTTTGTGCTTGCCGCTCTCATGGCCATAGCAGTTTCTTCCTCTTGTATCCTGGCAGGGGGGCAGCCTTGGGAGATGCCAAGGGAAGAACCAGACCTGAGTGTACAGCGATTCCGCCTGACTAACACCGTCTTTGCCAACATAAGAGATTATTACATAGATTTCCATAACCTGGTAGCTATAGAGGTTCTGGAAAATTCCCTCAAGGGCCTTGAGGACATCGTGCCAGATTTAAAGATTGACGTCTGTCCAGAGAAAGTCTTGGTCCATACGGGTGGTTCCACCAAGACCTTTGATACCATAGGGATAAAAAATTGGGCGGTGTTACGAGAGCTATTAAAAGAGGTCATAACCTATATAGAGGCCAGTGGAAATTGTGCCATAAGTGCAACAGAACTGGAGTACGCGGCTTTGAATGGGGTACTGAGCAGTTTTGACCCTTACTGCAGGCTCTACCGACCAGAAGACCTGGAGAGGATAAGAACGCTAGGTTCTGGGAGTTTTGTGGGCTTGGGAATGGAAGTGGAGTTTAAGGAAGGGTTTCTAACTGTGATTTACCTTTACAAAGATTCACCGGCTCATGAGGCGGGTCTACAGCTTGAGGACAGGATAATAGAAATAGAAGGAGAAAGCACCCGGAATATGGGCCTTTCTGAGGCGCTGAGCCGTATGAACGGACCACAGGGCACTAGCGTTATTCTTTCAGTATGGAGGGGCGGACAGATACTGAGCTTCAACTTAAAAAGAGAACGTATAGAGCTAGAGCTTGCTGAATGGACCCTTTTGGAGGAAGGTTTAGGATACATCAAGTTAAAGGGCTTTCAGGAGGGGGCCTTTTATTCCATGGTAAAAGCCATAAGAGGCCTCGAGGATGCTGGAGGGTTAAAGGCTTTGGTGCTTGACCTGAGAAATAATTATGGCGGGGTGATGGAGGAGATAATAAGGGTATCAGAACTCTTCCTTCCTTCGGGAATTATCACTATAAAGATGAGTGCGGGGGAGAAGCTCCCCGAGTTTGTTATAGCTCACCCCTCAGGGAGATTAGAGGAGGCCTGTCCCATTGTGGTACTGATAGACGATGGAAGTGCCTCAGGTGCAGAGATATTGTCCGCCGCATTAAGAGATAATGGGCGAGGATTGCTTGTAGGAGAGCAAACCTTTGGCAAGGCCTGCATTCAACAAGTTTTTCGCCTCTATGGCAAGTACGCCCTTAAGCTAACCACTGCCAGGTATTTCACCCCCAGCGGAGAGTATATAAACCTCAAAGGGCTCACGCCAGACATCCTCCTTGTACCAATAAAGGTTGATAAGAATAAGACTACATTGACCCGTCGTGTCCATTACGCCCAGGAGGGTCTTTCCAGGAACAATAAGGAAAAACCCGCAGGTCAATCTGCCTCAGGTAGACTGGATATTTTATGCTATCTTGAAAGTCAAAAAGAGGGGAGTACCTTAGGTGGATTCCCCACCTCAGGCGGAGACTTCCAGATACAATTGGCCAGGAGGCTCCTTAAGGCCGCCCTTTCAAGTGGTTGGGAGGCTATCCATGCAGCAGATTCTTCACCCTCCCAGAGTCAGGCAGATTCACCTTTGGTAAAACTGTGGAGAACCCCACTGGAGATAGTGAAGAAGTATCAAAAAGAAGAGGATAGGAAGATCGTAAAGACCCTTGAGTCGAGGAAGATAGACTGGTCGGTGGGGCCGGCCGAGGGAATTCCTTCCTCAGTGGCCAGTCTTACCCTGGACAAAGAGGAGTTAGAGGCAGGGGACATCGTCACTTTCACTTTATCTGTGGAAAATCGTGGGGCAAGCCCTCTTTATAGAGTGCTTGGCAAAAGCGTTTCAGGAAATCCCACCTTTAACGATTTGGAGTTCCCCATAGGAAAAGTAGGGCCAGGTGAAAAGGTCAATTATAGCCAAAAAGTAAAAGTTCCAGATGATGCACTTGACAGGCAGGATGAGATAGTAATTAAGTTCACAGAAGATAATGGTTTTCCTCCCGCAGATATCGTAGAGTGGATAACTGTTTGGGCGCACCCTACCCCCTTATTTGCATATTCCTGCTCATTGCCCCAGGTTCAAAAAGGGAAGGAAAACGAACTGTCTTTAAAAGTAAAAAATATAGGCTACGGTCCATCGTGTAAGAACGTGGTGGTATTAAAAGGAGATGCAGAGGCGGGAACGATAGTCCTGAGGGGGCGTCAAGAACTAGGGGTATTGAAACCGGGTGACGAAAGGGATGTAAAACTTGCCTTCACTTTGCAAGATACTGCCAAAAAGGTTAAACCCCTGAAGTTATTTATCACAGACCTCCTTTTAGGAACCCAGTTATCTGTCAGATTGCCACTGAAGGTAGAAGGAGGCGTGGAGGAGCTAGCTGGCCTACCACCTTCCATAATCCTTAAAAATGCCGCCCTGCGGGCAATGGAAGGGTTTGTAGAGTTATCCTTTACTGCAAGAGATGACCGCCGCCTGGAGGGGGCCTATGTAATGGTTAATGAACATAAGGTTTTTTTTGATTATAATTCTGAACACACTACAGAGCATACTTTCACAGCCAATCTCCCTATAGCCAAAGGCCCCAACCTCGTCAGGATAGTAGCCTACGATGACCAGGGACTTTCGACAGAGAAGACCTTTGTGATTACTGGGCGATGACATTATAGGCGTGCCGAAATTTGGGGAAAAGAAGCGCTTGAGAATTTTATAAGTTTTTAAGCCTTTAGTTTCGGTCACAAAGTGTATAATAACCTTAACTTTTTTAACCCTGTGGTAACGGAGAGCCATGCCAGAACTCAGACTGAACTTAGTCACAAGGGAGTGGTGCATAATAGCCCCAGAGAGGTCCAAGAGGCCAGAGACCTTTAAAAGGGTAAAGCTTAAGAAGGAATTGCGCCCTTTTGTAGAGACCTGTCCTTTCTGTCCTGGCAATGAAGCCAAGACCCCACCTGAGGTCTTTAGTATCAGGGAGGGGGATAGTTGGAAGATAAGGGTTATCCCAAATAAGTTTCCAGCCCTGGCTTACCAAGGGGAAAGGGAGAGGATAAACGACGGCCTGAAACGACTCGTTACAGGGGTGGGCATCCATGAGGTCATCATTGAAACCCCACTGCACCACATGGGTATGGCCTTACTTCCACTCCCCAGTGTGGCGGATGTTATAAGAACTTATAAGGCTCGTTTCCTGCAAGGCTACAAAGACTCACAGGTAGACCACATCATCATCTTCAGGAACCACGGTGAGGATGCAGGAACTACATTAGAGCACCCCCACTCTCAACTAATAGGTTTACCCGTTACCCCCATCCAGCTTAGAGATAGGCTTGAATCGGCTGCACATTTCTATGATTACGTTGGCAGGTGTCTCCTGTGTATGAGCATTGAAATGGAGAAAAAGGAGGAAAGCAGACTCATCCTTGAGACCGACCAGTTCATTTCGTTTATACCCTACGCGGCCAGTACACCGTTTCACACCTGGATAGTCCCAAAGAGGCATGCCGCCTCTTTTGGTGATATTACCGAGGAGGAAGTAAAAGACCTAGCCCTGAACTTGAAGACGACTCTAGCCAAGATTCACTACGGTTTGGATGACCCTGATTTTAACTATTCCATCCGCTCTAATGGGCCAAAGAATGGGGATTCCGAGTATTTTCACTGGTATCTAAGCATTACGCCTAGAGTCTCAAAGGCCGCAGGTTTTGAGCTAGGTAGCGGGATGTTTATTAATCCCAGCCTGCCAGAGGATAGCGCAAGGTTCCTTCGAGAGGTGAAATGCCCTCCTGAATCCTGACAAAAAGAAGCGGATAATAAGAAGTTACTTTAAGCAAGAACCTTTAGACCTCGTTCCCCCTAAAATCTTAAACAAAGAGACCAAAGCTATTTGACGACTTTCTGGCGATGGATTATTATAATTTAGTTTTGCTATTTAAGGTCTCTAAAAAAGGTATCCATAGTAGTAATATACATGAAAGTTGGAATAGCTGGGGCAACGGCCTATACGAGTCTTGAATTAATTAAGCTCCTCCTGAAACATCCCAGGGTGGAGATTGCTTACCTGGGAACCAGGAGAGAAGGCTCTCCAAAGATATCTGAAATATTCCCCTCCCTGAAGCGGTTAATAGAATTACCTTGCGCAGGACTTGAGCCAGAGGATGTCCATAAGGGGATGGAACTCCTCTTTGTAACCCTTCCCCCAAAGGTTTCTATGAACTATGTACCTAAATACCTGAAACGTGGGATGAGGGTTATTGATTTCAGCGCAGATTATCGCTTCAAGGATGCAGGTGTTTATGAGAAATGGTACAAGGTTCCTCATACTGACCCGGAGGGCCTGAAAGAGGCCGTGTATGGTCTGCCGGAGTTGTATCGTAAGGAGCTGGTGGGGGCATCTCTGGTGAGTAATCCTGGGTGCTACCCCGTTTCCACCATCCTCCCCCTTGCCCCTTTATTGAAGAAAGGACTCGTAGACTCCACGGACATTATTATAGATTCTAAATCAGGGGTATCAGGAAGGGGAAGAGACGCGACGGAGGCCTCCCATTATTGTGAGTGTAATGAAAACATAGAGGCCTACAGCGTTGGGGCCCACCGCCATACCCCTGAGATAGAAGAAGTGCTTTCAGACAGGACAGGGATGAGGGTGAAAGTGTACTTTACTCCCCATCTTGTACCCATGGATCGTGGAATCCTCTCCACCATTTACGCCAGACTGAAAGGGGGTGTGGGGGAAGAGACCTTGAGGGAGGTTTTAAGGAGTTTTTATAAGGAAGAACCTTTCATACGTCTAAAAGAGCCAGGAGAATTTCCAAGGACCAAGGAGGTCACTAATACCAACTTCTGTGACATCTCTCTGAAAGTTGTAGGTGAGAGGGTTATCCTTCTTTCAGCAATAGATAATCTCATCAAAGGGGCCTCGGGCCAAGCAGTGCAGAACATGAATGTGATGTTTGGGTTTGAAGAGGTGCTGGGGCTTTTGTAGCTTTTGGAAGGGAATGACAAATTACGATGCCTCTAAAAACGCCAAAAATGTCATTCTGATCCGCCTGAGGCGGAGAAGAATCTCAGCTAAACATGGAGATTCTTCGCTTCGCTCAGAATGACACAGAAGTACGCTGTTATTTTGTAGGCTCTTCGGATTTCTCTGCCGCAGGTTCATCAACTCTTGCCCCCTTTAGACCTGGCATATTCCAGGTCTTCCCTGGAAAGGCCCTTTACGCCCCGGGGGTCTGCCTTTATTTATTTTTTTAGTCTTTTTGGGGTTGAGAGCTTAGAAGAACTAGAAAATCTGCCCAAAGAGGTGAAGGTTTCTGATTGCCTCAGGTTCAAAATATGTCATGATGCGAAAAGAAAAAACCTGATTTTAATTGTTTGCTGAGTTAGTTGCTTACGCCCTCGCAATGACAATCCGCCTCGAGTGGCTTTACCGTAGACTTTTTCAAAGGTCTCCTGCCAATAAATAAAGTGCTGAAATTATCTGCATTTGGCGTATAATGACAGCCAATGTTTCTCCATTGATATGGTGTAGAGACACTGTCATACTGAATCCAGGGGTTGGTTAAAAGTAGACAGTAAGCAGTAGGGAGTAGGCAGTAGGCAGTGGTTAGTTCGTGCTTACTATTTAGTGCCTACTGCTTACTCCTTACTATCTACTGGTCACTAATCCCTGTTTAAGGGTCGCCAAATAACCTTGTTAATGAGCCTTATTGCCCTCGTGCTTTTGTCTGTTATAGCTGGATTAGGCTGCCAGTCCCTGCCCGAAGAAGAATTCTTTAAGCTTTTGGCTCAGGCACCACGCAACTACCAGGTTACACTTCCTAAGGAGGGGTGGAAGTCCCTGGAAATGGAGGGGGCTGACATAGCCATGGAATCCGCCTCTGGCGGGGCGGCATTTGCTATCTTTATTCCCTCCCGCATGAAAAAGGCCGACTCGGGCGAAATACCCCTGGGGGTTTTGCGTACAGAACTGCTACTGGAGATTAAGGGCAAAAAGATTATTTCAAGCGAGTATTTAACACTTGCGGGGCAACAAGCTATCAGGACTTTGCTTGAAGGAAAGGTAGAAGGGGAGAAGGTGAAGATAGAGGCTTATACTTTAACTAAAGGGGATTTAGTGTACGATATAGTATATTGGGCAAGGCCTGAGGAGTTTGAGATTTATCATAAGGATTTTCAGCAAATGATGGAAAGTTTTAGGTTTGTTGAGCAGACACCGGCAAGTCAGTAGGGACAGGTCTTTAGACCTGTCCACATAAAATAAATAGGACAGACCTTCAGGTCTGTCCCCACATTAAATAAAAATCTGAAGCAGACCTAAAGGTCTGCCCTACGGTGAATGAAAAAAAGCAGACCGTTTGCCCTACGTTAAATGAAAGATGAAGAAATTTCTACTATGGTTGGATGAATCTGCCAAGGAAATTTTTTTGTCCATAGGTGCAGTATTTTTTCTGGCCATAAAGGGACTTCATGGGATATTTACAAGGCCCTTTAACCCGGGGCTTATCTTGCAAGAGGCGGAGGACATTGGCACAAGGTCCCTATTTCTGGTAAATACCGTTGCCCTGTTTTCTGGGATGGTTCTTGCCCTTCAGGGAGTTTATACTATGAAGCGGTATGGGGCTGAGTTCTATGTGGGAAGTCTGGTTTCTTTGACCCTTATAAGGGAACTGGGGCCAGTGTTGACTGCTATAATGGTTGGTGGCAGGGCAGGGTCAGGCATGGCTGCAGAGATAGGCTCAATGCAGGTTACGGAACAGATAGATGCAATGAGGGCGCTTGGGGCAAACCCTATTAAGAAGCTGGTTACCCCAAGGATGCTTGCAGCGATGATAGTTCTTCCCCTCCTGACAGTCTCCGCCGATATAGTGGGCATATTTGGGGGACTGGTGATAGCCCTTCATGAGTTACCCATTGATACAAATTTTTATCTTAATACGATATGGACAACCATTACCATGGACGACTTTTTAAGTGGTCTAGGCAAGACCGTCTTTTTTGGCTTTCTTATCGCCCTTTTCGGCTGTTACTATGGACTCTATACCAAGGGGGGTACTATGGGGGTGGGGAGGTCCACGACTAAAGCAGTGGTAACTATCTCCATTGCAGTGCTCATATCCGATTTTTTTCTTACCAAGCTTTTTCTCATATTATGATGGGTATAATAGAATTAAAGGATGTCTGTAAGAGCTTTAATGGGCTACTGGTCCATAAAGGAATAAATCTGTTCATAAAGCAGGGGGAGATACTCTCCCTCATCGGTTCCAGCGGTTCTGGTAAGACTGTTTTGCTAAAGGAGATAATTGGACTCTTGAGACCGGAACGTGGAAAGATTTTTGTAATGGGCAGGGATGTGACTACATTAAAGGAGAAGGAACTCCTGGAGATAAGAAGGAACGTGGGGATGGTATTCCAGAGTTCCGCCCTATTTGATTCCCTTACAGTTTTAGAAAATGTGGCTTACCCTCTTAAGGAACATCTGCGCCTAAGCGGGGCAGAGATAAGGGAGCGTGTGAGGGAAAGGCTGGCTATGGTGGGTCTCTACGGGATAGAGAATAAGATGCCAGGGGAACTAAGTGGAGGGATGAAGAAGAGGGTGGCCCTGGCCAGGGCAATTGCTACCGACCCCAAGATTATACTTTATGATGAACCCAACACAGGGGTAGACCCCATAAATGCCAGAAAGATTAACGAAATGATTGTTAACCTAAGAGAGCGGTTGGGTGTCACCTCCGTCGTTGTAACTCATGATATGCACAGCGTGAGGGCGGTTACTGACCGCATAGCCATGCTCTACGATGGAAAGATAATTGCAGAGGGTAGCTGGAAGGATTTTGAGGAGTCCCAGGACCCCTTTATAAGAGAGTTTATGAGAGGCGGTGCAGTCTTTGCAGAAGGGGGCTAAGACTAGGGGTTAGGGAATAGGGATTAGGGAAAAGATCTCTAACCTTTAGGCCCTGCCCTTATGCTTCTCCTGAACGAGGACAAGAAGTGTAGCGTGCCAGCTAGTCTGGCACGTTAGTTAGCAAAAAGCCTGCGACACAAGGTCGCACGCTATAAAAAGGCGAAGGAAATGGAAAGGGAAAAGGTAATAGCGATAAGGGCTGGGATATTTCTCCTGGTGGCCCTGGCTGGGCTTGGGGTCTCTATTTTTGTCTTGGGCACCAAGAGGGGCTACTTCGCCCAAACATATACCTTGAAGACCGCTTTCCTGAATGCGAAAGGTTTGATGGAGGGCTCTCCTGTGCGCCTTGCGGGGGTTAGTGTAGGACATGTAAAGAAGGTTGTGTTTCCCGAGGATCCTTCTAGTAAACTTATAGAAGTGGAAATGGAGATAAATAAACGCTTCCGCAAAAGAATACGCATGGATTCTGTCTGCTCTATCAAAGTGCTGAGTTATGTTACTGGGGAACCTTACATAGAGATTACCGTTGGTAGTGCGGATAAGCCCATCGTAGAAGAAGGGGCTTATTTAAACAGCAAGGAGGCACTTGACTATTTTACGGCCTTTGAGGGAAGTCTGGACGCCTTCTCCAGCCTTACCAGGAGTATTACCAAACTAGAGGAGACCAGGCTTATAGAGACACTTGCCGGAGCTACCTCCGCTTTGAGAGCTAGTATAGAGTCGGTTCAGAAAGGTGAGGGTATCCTCCATTCCCTGGTCTATGACCCTAAAGGGAAAGAGATGTTTGACAACCTCTTTGCTACTACAGAGTCCTTAAAGGGTATAACACGTGAGATGCGCGAGGGGGATAATGCCTTCCACACCATTTTATACGATAAGGAATTTAGGGATGGTGTCAAGGCGCTGGCCCTTATGTCCAAAAAGATCAACCAATCTATGGAAACAGAGCAGGGTCTTTTGCCTTCTCTCCTCTTCGACCCAGAGAAGAAGGCCCTTTTGAATAACCTTGCTGAGATTTCTGCCAACCTGAAGGTCGTCACGGAAAAGACCGCCAGGGGCGAAGGTACACTCGGTGCAATCATTAACGACCCAGGTCTTTACGAAGACCTCAAAAGCCTGATGGGCGGGGTACAGAGGAGTTTTCTTCTAAGGAGAATGATACAAAAGAGCATTAAAAAAGGGCGAGAGGCAGAGTGAGGAGTAGACAGTAGACAGCAAACAGTAGGTAGGAAAAACCATATCAAATCCAAATTTCAAAGTCCCAAATCAAATCCAAAATCCAAACTCCAAAAATTTGAGCTTTGGATTTCATTTGGATTTTGAGCTTTGGAATTTGAACTTTTCATTTACCCCTGTATGCTGTCTACTATCTACTGCCTACTGCAAAATGGCCTTTCACCCCTGGATACATCCCCGAATCATACAGGGCCTTAAGGTCGTCTATTACTGATTTAAAGACTGTCCTCCAGTCAATATTTATGCGGTAGGCGAACATAGCGTTTTTGGGATTATTTGTTTCTTTTAGGGTGCGGTTAAAACGGGCCTTTAAGGCCTCCTTGGAGTAGAGGTGTTCGTAGACGTATTCTAGCCCTTCAATGAGGTCTTCAATGGTCATGTCCCTTAGGGTGAAAACCAGGTGGTTGGAGTTGTAGTAGAACCATTCTTTTGGGAAATGGGTGCGGAAGATGCGCCCTTCTTGCATGAGCCTGTGAAAGCTGGAGGTCATAGGCATTGGGGTGTAGATACCAAAGGTTAGGATGTCCATACCCGCCTCAAGGGTGAAATCTGTCATCCTCTTGAAATTGTCCTTGGTATCACCATCTGCCCCAAAGATTACCGAGCCCCAGCAGATAATCCCATTTCGGTGCAGGTTGTCAATGCCCTTTTTATAATTTTCTACACCGATCCTGAGATTAACATACTTATTTATTCCCTTCAGAACTTCCTCATCCAGGGACTCTATTCCTATTAGGATGCCCAGGCATCCGCTAGAGGCCATATACTTCAAGGTTTCTTCATCAAAGGCGGTATTGAGGGCGGTAAAGCCGAACCAGTCCTTGATAATATTCCTTTCCGTCATGCCCTTGAAGAGTGCCCTGGCTCGCTCATTTGATTTTTTGCTGTGGCCGTAGAAGTTGTCCTCAGCAAACATTAGCCCTTTATAGCTTGTGGAGGCCATCTCCTTTAGGACGTCCTCTACCGGACGCTCACGGTACTTCTTCCCCTGGAAGAGGGGTACTGCACAAAAGTCGCACCGGTTGGGACAGCCCCGCGTAGTAATGATGGAGGAATATTTATAGTGATATTTCTGCTTCAGCAGTTCCCTGTCTGGGTATAAATCCCTGTATCTCTCAAGTGGAGTAAGGCCGCCAAAATATTGTTTCTTCAGTTGCCCGTTCTCCAGGTCTCTTAACAGGTCTCCCCAAACACTCTCTGCTTCTCCAATTAGTGCTGCGTCTGCATACTGGGTCACTTCATCTGGTATAGTGGAAGCGTGAGGGCCACCTATGACCACAGGTATATTGTGTTTCCTGCATGCCCTGGCAATATCGTATGCCCTGGGGGCCTGATAACTCACAGCAGAGACGCCCACAAGGTCGGCCCCATCAAAGCGGAGCTCACCAGTACGATAATCTACGGCGAGTTCTATGGTCTCATCTATGATATCTACTGTCCACTTATCTCTTGGGGTAAGCGCCGCCAGGTAGCCCAGATTCAAGGGCATCTGAACCAGAACGGTAACGTTTTCTTCGCCATAATGTACTTCAGGATGGGGGTTTATTAGAATTAACTTTTTCATGGCTTTCCTTTTATTAGGAAATAATAACTTTGAAAGATTATAGTAGACTCAGAGCCTTCTTGCAAGACGAAAATAGGACATACTATTGACTCTAATTCTTATACTTTGTAGCATTGGGCTTAAATGAGGGAAAAAGTAAAATATTACGATGAGAGGTTATCTAAGTTGGCCCTTACCGCCTTAATACTGGGCATCTTAAGTTTCATACTTTTACCTTTTCAACAATTGAACATTTTCATTTTGGTGGTGGCTATTTTGCTTGGGATAGGGGCTATTGTAACAGGACTTCTGGCTATGAAGCGGACGACACTACTCCCCCTGAGAGGTAGAAATCTGGCCTATGCAGGACTAGTATTGGGTGCCAATGGGCTGTTTTGGTTAATGGTAAATATGATTTATCGGTTTATTTTTTGAATTTTACCAATTGGAAATTTGGAAGCCTGTGCTTATATAAGCGGTGATGCAAAATAATTGTATTGTGAGGGGTGTGAGAGAGTTACAAAACTCCCTTCACGCCTTTTCTCAGAAGCAGGCTTGAGTCTTGGTAAAAAAATGTATAAAATTTTTTTATAGTAGACAGTAAGCAGCAGGTAGTAGGTATGGGGTGACCTACTGTCTACTCGCTACTATCTGCTGGCTACTAATTAGAAGGAGGTTAAGCTTTGAGTAAACTTATCGCCAAGGACATGATAATAAACGAGGTTATTCGTAAGTTTCCCAAGACCATGAAGGTCTTTAAGGAATTTAAGGTGGATAGCTGCTGTGGAGGGGGATTTTCTATAGAGAAAACGGCGAAAACGGACGGCGTTAACCTGGAGGACCTTCTGAAGGCCCTTAACGAAGTAGCCAGTAGCTAGTAGTCAGTAGAAAATGAAGGCAAAAAAATCTGAAGACCTTGAGGTCTGGAAGAAGGCCCATGGACTGGTTCTGGAGGTCTACAGCATTACAAGTCATTTTCCCTCAGGAGAAAAATTTGGACTCGTTTCTCAAATGCGGAGGGCTGCGGTCTCAATCCCTGCAAACATTGCAGAAGGCTTCACAAAGCGTACTCTTCGGGATAAATCTAATTTTTACAATGTAGCCCAGGCTTCTCTTGAGGAGTTGCGATACTACCTAATATTATCAAAAGACCTGAAATATCTAGAGGATAACCAGCGATTGATAAACAAGGTTGAAGAAGTAGGACGGATGCTTTACGGCCTTATTAAAAGCCTCCAATGAAAAACAAGTAAGAATTTTAATGTTTAATTTTAATCTACTCGCTACTTGCCACTATCTACTGGCTACTCTGTAGTAAAAATCCCTCTGGCGGGCCTTATATCCAAAGTCTTCTATAAGGCGTACTATCTCTTCCCTTGTCATGCGAAAACTTATCCCTGTGGCCCGCACCACATTCTCTTCAATCATGGTGCTGCCCATATCATTAGCACCGAATTTAAGGGCCAATTGCCCTATCTTTGGTCCCTGAGTTACCCAGGAAGATTGAATGTTTGGAATATTGTCCAGATAGAGTCTGGAAACGGCCAAGGTCTTTAAGTACTCGAATCCTCCGACAGGGGAGAGGTGTCCAAGCTGGGTGTTCCTGGGCTGAAAGGGCCAGGGTATGAAGGCCGTGAAACCACCCGTCTCCTCCTGAAGTGTACGAATTTTATCCAGATGGACTACCCTCTCCTCAAGCGTCTCTATATGGCCAAACATCATTGTGGCTGAGGTCTTCATGCCTAGCTTGTGGGCCTCACGCATGACTGTTAGCCATTCTTCTGCTGTACATTTTTTAGGACTTACTTCCCCCCTGCAGCGGTCCACAAGTATCTCTGCCCCACCACCAGGAATGGAGTCCAGCCCAGACTCTCTTAGCCGTAAAATTATCTCCCCTACGGGCAACCCTTCCAGCCTGGAGAAATGAATTATTTCTGGTGGTGAAAAGGAGTGGATGTGTATAGAGAATTGCTTTTTTACTGAACGAAGAAGCTTTTCATAGAAATCCAGTCGAAGATGGGGATGCAATCCTCCCTGCATAAGTATCTGGGTTCCTCCCTGTTCTACTGTCTCTTTTATTTTCTGAAAGAGTTCTTCTTCGCTAATTGTGTAAGCCTCCTTCTCACCCAGGTCTCTAGAAAAGGCACAAAAACGGCACCTTGCCACGCAGATATTGGTATAGTTAATGTTCCTGTCTATAGCGTATGTTCGGTAGGGTTCGGGATGAAGGATTCTGGAAAATTCCTCAGCAGCCCTTCCCAGGGTGAGGAGGTCCTTAGAGGAAATGAGGGCTAGACCCTCCTCAAATCCTATCCGTTTTCTGGAAAGCGGCTTCTCTAATATTTTTCTTACTTCCAAAATCAAGATTAACTCCTTCTGAAGCTAGGCCCATAGACAGCGCATAGCGGTAGAACCGCCTTAGCCCTGCCATCTCCTCCTCCCCCAGTTCGTAGTGGATATTCTCAGAAAGGTATCTCAAGCAGATTTCTTGCCACAGTCCCAGCCTTTTGGCCTCTCTCCTGGCAATCTCATCAAGAGTTGCTAATCCCCTCCTCTTTGCCTCCGATAATAGCCTCGTGGCACTGCCAAGAAACTCCTTTCTAGAGGTAACCCACAGGGCGTAGACAAAAGGTAGTCCCGTAAGGGCCTTCCACTCTGCTCCCAGGTCGAGGGTCATGCAGACATCTTGTGTAGGGGCACGTTGCAACGTGCCCCTACCGCCTACCGACATCTTCATAGCGTTATCCCCAATAACCAGTACTGCATCAGCGTGTATACCATTTAGGTTCTGACCACCAGGCCAGGGGATATACTCTATCTTGGAAGGTGGCAGGCCATACCTCTCTTGGAGGATAATCCCGACCAAAGTGGCAGAGGTCAAGGAGGCTTCATCCAGGGCAACCCGTTTGATATCTTTTATTGCGGGCGTTTTCAGGAATAGCAATACACTCCTCACTGCTCCCCTGGAGGCAATGGATATGCCCGGGATAACAAAAAAGGGGCGGCCACGCAGATATTCTATGGAAGGTATCAGGGCTACATCCACTCCTCCTTGCTCCAGGAGGTTAGGCAGTTTGGAGGGCACAACAAAATTTAGCTTTGCCCCTGCCTCTTCCATCCCCGCAATTAAGGGCTTTGCGTTCAGGTAGGGCACTACCCCAACCTTCAGGCTTTTTTCCATGGAGGTCAAGGTTTTCTATTTAATGCCTATACAGGTACACGCTGCCCCTTTTTGACGGGCTGGACATATCCTCCACTCTCCAGGAGTTGAAGGACCTTGTTCGCAGACTCCTCTACAGATTCCTTGTGTGTCTCCAGGACAAGTTCGGGATTGAGCGGCTCTTCATAGGGGTCATCTATACCGGTTAAGCCCTTTATTTCTCCATTAAGGGCCTTTTTGTAAAGTCCCTTGACGTCTCGTTTCGTACACACCTCTATAGGGCACTTTACATATACCTCTAGAAAATCCCCTATCTCTTTACGGGCGTAATCCCTTGTCTCCCTGTAAGGGGAGATAGCCGAGGCAATGGCCACTACGCCATTCCTGGTCATGAGCTTACAAACGAAGGCAATACGCTTGATATTTGTGTCTCTATCCTTTTTGGAAAAGCCCAGGTCAGAGCAGAGGTGCTGTCTGATGACATCTCCATCAAAAACTTCTACCTTACAGCCTCTATTCCTAAGGGTCCCTTCTAACTTATGGGCGATAGTAGTCTTTCCTGAACTGGGTAATCCTGTAAACCAGACCGTTACACCTTTTTCCACGCCTTGTTCGCCTCCTTGTTAAATCTCTACTTGTAATTTAAAACCTTCCCTTTTCATATCAAAAGGGACTTCCAAGCCCATACAACTTAAGACCGTTGGTGCCACATCCTGAATGTTCAAGAATTTTCTATCGGAATAACTTTTTACTTCGCCATTATACAATAAAAAAATACCATTTTGCGAGTGGTTTGCGTAATCAAAACCGTTATCGTTCTCCCTTGTCCAGAATCTTCTGTGGCCAACGCTACCGATGCTCCGCCAGTACTGGTCACCGAAATAGACGATCAGGTCTGGCGCGATCCCCCTACACTCTGAGTAAATCTCCTCCGGTCTGAAGACTCTGGTATTTAGCTTTCGTCCACATTCATCTCTTATGTCCTCAAGCCCCCGGGCAACCTCCTTCCTTATTCTTTCGTAATCCTGCGGTGGAATAAGACCCAAAGGCTCCCGCCCCTTCACATTGAGGAAGACCCTGCCATAGTAGCCACTATGGGCCCAGGCTACTGTCCGCCTCCAATCCACCTTCAGGTGGTGAAAGGAAGTAATCTCAGTCGGGTACTCAAGGAGCCTCAGGTAACCATTAGCCAGCAGCCATTCGTTGACACATATCCCCCCCTCCATCCTCTTAGCCCCGTGGTCTGAGACAATCATCAGGGCGGCACGCCCCTCTATAAGGGCCAAGATTTCGCCCAGTTCTCTGTCCAGGTATTTATAATACCTCAATATTGCGTCTCCGTATTCTGTCCCATGACAATAAAGTGGATGATCTGCGTCCAGGTATCTCCAGAAGGCATGCTGGATTCTATCAGTACCCATCTCCACCATCATAAAGAGGTCCCAATCCTGCCTTTTGAGGAGGGTCTTTGCCAGGCGAAATCGCCTCTGGGTCATCTCATAGACAGTCCTGAGAATAGTCTCTTTGTCGCCACTGCGGAAGTCCTTTACATCTGGAATGTAACCACCGGTCAGCGTCTCCACCTCGGCACGGAATTCCCTGGGATAGGTATAGTCTGGCGAATCCCCCGCCATGAAACAGCTTACCATCCGTCCGTTAATCGCCCTCGGAGGATAGCTAGGAGGTATGCCGACCAGTACAGACTTGCGGCCATACCTGGAAAGGATGTCCCACAAGGTCTCTTCCTTTACCCAGCTAGAATCCACAAAGGTCATCTCACTATAATCGTATCTAATACGATTTCTGAAGCCGTAGATGCCCAGCCTCCCTGGGTCTTTTCCAGTTACCATAGTGGCCCAGGCAGGGCAGGTAATTGAGGGTATGGTGCTCTCTAGCTCACCATATGCTCCATGTTCTGTAAGCCATTTCAGGGTAGGAAGCTCATCCAGCCAGCGGTCAAAGACCAACTCAGGAGGGGCGGAATCTAATCCAATAATAACAATCTTAGCTGTTTTGCTCATTGGGTTACTTTACAAATGAAGCCGCTGGAAGCTGTAGAAAGTGATAGTAAGCACAAAGCAGTAAGTGCTAATCCGCCTCAGGCGGACTACTCCCTACTGCCTACTTCTTACTACCTTTCGCAGTCCCTTAGTAATGTCTAGCAGCTCGTACTCTTTATTTCCTAGCCCAATTTTATGGGCGTAATCTATCTGTGTGGTGTAGTCAATGTCTGGCCAGGCTTTGCGGAAGAAATCTTCTCTCACATGCTCCATAATTAGGTCTACAGTTGCCTGTTCTACAGCCACGGGGTCACGCGAGGCGAGGATTCCAATATCTTCAAATGCAGGAGGGTAGGCCTTGTCCATGCAGTCACACTGCTCAGTGACGTGGATAATGAAGTTCAGGAAGACTGATTTTTTCTCCTTTCCCTTGAGTATTGCCAGGCAGTACTCGGCCACCTTCTTCTGGAGGTTTTCTGTATCTTCGTCCCAGGAAATCTTCACAGCCCCATGGGGACATACGGCCAGACACTCCCCACAGCCGATACATTTACTGGCGTCAATAATGGAGTAGTCCTTAATAGTAATGGCCCCCGCTGGGCAAAACTCAGCACAAAGACCACAGGCCTTACACTTATCTGTAAGGATTTGGGGTACCACCCCTGAATGCATGGCCAGTTTGCCACCCCTTGAGGCCAGTCCCATCCCAATGTTCTTTAGCGTTGCACCCAGTCCTGTCAGCATGTGGCCAGTAACATGTGAGAGAAAAACAAAGCCACTGGCCGCCTTTGCTCCCCCGGCGATAAATGCCGTTCTGGTCAACCTTTGAACCCTTGAACCTTTAAACTCTTGAACCTTTTCTGGTAGTGGCATGCAGTAGTCGTTCTCGCCCCTTAGTCCATCAGCAATGACTATGGGTGCCCCAACAGCCTCAGGGGTAAACCCGTGGCTATAGGCATGGAGGATATGGTCAACAGCGTTACTCCTTTGCCCTACATATAAGGTATTTGTCTCTATTAAAAATGGCTTTCCGCCACCAGCCTTTACGTACTCCACCGCTGCCCTGATGATTGGTGGCTTCAGGTGCCCTATGTTCCCCCTCTCCCCGAAGGTGGTCTTTATTCCAATGAGTTCGTCTTTTTTGATGAACCCTGGTCCGTTTGCAGGGGCAGGTTTCAAACCTGCCCCTGCCGGTGCTAGGGCCTCCAGAAGTCTTTTGGTTTTTTGGGCCAGGGAACTCAGACCTTCCGCAGTCTTCGCTGGAATAAAAAATACAGTGCTTTTCATGGGTTTTTGTTGAGAAACTATTTTAACACTTAAGGGCTGAGATGTTAAATGGAAATTTAAGGATTACGGCCTTGTAGCCTCTAACAGCTCAAGGGCCTTATTGTACTCCTCAGGGGTGTTGAAGTTCAGGAAGGGTGGCAGGGCCACTCCCACCTCGCCCCCTGGTATCCTGGAGATTTCTTCTTGATTAATGACCCTTACCTTTACCTCTGGGAAGAATTCTATTACCCGTCCCTTGCCGTTATTATCTATGTGCTTCTTCATAACAGTAAGGCAGGTCTTAGAATATATGGCGTGGAGGGGTTCAAGCCCACGCTCAGTCTCGGGTACAGTAACATCGTAGTTCTTGCAGTTCTCTTTCATGTAAGTAATTAATTCTGGACTAATGAAGGGCATATCGCAGGCTATGGCAAAGAGGTAAGGGTGCTTGGCCCTCAAGAGAGAGGAGTAGATACCTACTAAAGGCCCCCTGCCCGGAATGTAATCTTGAACAATTTCCAGACCCAGGTGCGAAAATTTATCGGGGAAATTGGCGGAAAGGAGTATCTCCTCAAAGAGGGGTTTGAGTCTCTGGAGTTGATGTTCTACTATGGTAAAAGAGCCAATCTTCAGGAAGGCCTTGTCTCGGCCCATCCTTTGACTCCTGCCCCCAGCCAGGATGACGGCGCTCATGTTCATTATGATTTTTCAAGGAAAGCAAATTCAGGATTCAGAAGTCTTAATTAAGAAGTAGAACAGGGCTTTAAAAAGGCCATTAATTCTGAGTACTGTCTTCTGTATTCTGGATTCTGTTTTTATACTTCCACCTTCTGTACCTTGAGTTTCTCAATGAGTGTGGCATTCTCCAGGGCTATGGCTAGCTGAGGTGCAATCCTTGAGAGGATTTCAAAATGTTTCTCTGTGTAGTAGCCTTTTTTCCTGCTGCCGAAGTTTATAGCCCCAATAATCTCCCCCTTGAAGTGTAATGGGTAACCTAAACGAGAGCGGATTCCCTCTTTTAATAGTAGTTTATCTGACCAGTATTTGCCTGTCTCAGTATCCTCCACTACGACTGGCTTCCCAGTGGCAAGCATATCACCCATCATGCTTCCCTCTTTTCTAGACATTGAGCCTTCGCGAAGCTCATTGGAAGTATAACCACGCGTAAGGGCAAAGGTAATAAACCAGGCTTGCTCTCTTTCATGCACTCTGGTAATGCTTATGCGGTCAAAGTCTACTACCCTCTTAATTTCATTGCTCACTGCGCCAAATACATCGGTAAGAAGGCTTGAGGCAATAATGCGGTTAAAATTATGGATAAACTCCTTTTCTTGCAAGGAACTGGCCATGGTATTGAAGGACTGGGCGAGCTGACCAAGCTCATCGGCGGTGGTTACTGTTACCCTTTGTGAGAAATCTCCTGCGGCGAGTTTTTTTGTAGCGTCATTTATGCCTATTATAGGTACTGAAATCCTGCGCCCTACATATATGGACACTAACATCAGCACCCCCGCCATGACAAAGATGATTGCCAAAAACTCGCGCCGCAGCGATAGTAGGGTAGAGTAGCCCTCTTCCAGGTCTATCTCTGAGATAACGCCCCAGCCATACTCCGGAAGCCAGTGCCATACCCCAAGAACCTTCACACCACGGTAATCAAGATAACCCCTGGCATCATAGCCGTCCTGCCCCTTTACACATCCCTCAGTCGCACGTGTAAGCTTGCCGGTAGTAGGGTCTATGACCTTCAGTTCAAGCGAGGTACGTTTTTTTATAAGTCCCATCTGATGGATAGTGTTTACAAACTTGGACTCTGTTATCATTAAGCCATCCTTATCCACCAGGTAAGTTTCCCCTGTTTCCCCCAGTTTTACTTTCCTCATCTCATTACTAAGTGTAACCAGGTCCACCTGGAGGGCGAGTACACCCTGGATATTGTATTCCTCGTCCCTGATGGGAGAAGAGACAAAAAGAGTAGGCACGCCGTACTCTCTGTCTCCATACTCATTAATGATGGGAAACGTAGAGGGGGACACCTTAGATACATAAACCTTTCCTTTTATAGCCTCCTGGAAAAAGTCAAAATCGGTCATGTATATACCTATAAGGTTCTTTTCCGTTCCTGCTTTTACTTTGCCCTCTTTATCAATTAAAAGGATGTCCTTGTAACCATGGGTATCTCTCACGAATTCTAGCTGGGTTAGTATCCTTTTGTAATCCGGGCCCTCCGGGAGGTACTTATGGAAATTCATAATGCGGGCATCGCTAGCCAAGAGTGCGGCATCATTCTTTCTCTCTTTCATCCACGAGGAGACAAATTCTGACTGTTTGTGCCCCACCCCAGTGAGGTTCTGAATTACCATCTGTTCAAATGTACCATGGACTACTGGGTAGACTATAAACCTCAGCATTACCAGAGGCACCAGGGACCACAAGAGAAAGATTACGATGAGTTTTATTTTTATAGAATTGAACATCTTAAAAAATATTTTACATTTTTTGTGGATTATTGCAAGATAAGCGATAAAAAGATGCTTAAGTTTTTAAAAGTCAGAAATCGCTCACAAAAATTGCTGTGAGTCAGAGATAAAGGCTTCCAGTAGCCCCAATGCTCCGCCTATCCACGCCAAAAATTATCTTGACTTATTTCTAATGTATTGACCTTTTGATAGGATTTATGCTAGAAATTGTTATCTTAATATTTTGCTGTGGAAAGGTATTGTTGGCTAGGGCAGGCTTAAAAATTATGGGAGGGCAAGAGATTATGTCCTATCAAATGCGGTTTCGCTTCCCCAAAAAAATCCGTTCCAAGTAAATTGACATTGACTCTGTATCCTATATTCTGCGTCCTGTTTTTTATGTCCATTCTCTTTATTGTCAGCCCCTCTTACGGACAGTGGGCTGCCACTTATGGGGGATATAATAATGATTGGGCAAGTTCCATCCAACAGACCAGTGATGGGGGTTTCATAGTAGCTGGGTATTATTCTAGTTATTATTTAAGCTTCCCCTATGAGATAGGCTGGGGCCATTGGGTCTTGAAGCTCAGGCCAGACGGGACTGTGGAGTGGCAGAAGGCTTATGAAGGTGTTGGGGCTGAGTCCATCCAGCAGACCAAAGATGGTGGATACATAGTGGCTGGTGCGACACGATCCTTCAGTCCAGAAGGGTTTGAAATTCATCACCTCTTGGTTCTAAAGCTAAGGTCCGATGGGGCTGTTGAATGGCAGAGGGCTTATGGAGGAAATAACTTCGACAGATCCAGTTCCATTCAGCAGACTATTGGTGGTGGGTACATAGTGGCTGGTTGGACAAACTCCTTCGGTCGTGGAGACGATGACTTTTGGGTCTTGAAGCTCAGACCCGATGGAACTGTTGAGTGGCAGAAGACCTATGGGGGAGGTAGTTTTGATGGGGCTGATTCCATTTGCGAGACTAGTGATAAGGGGTATATAGTGGCTGGTCATACAGGCTTCGGTATTAGAGGAGACCTTTGGGTCTTGAAGCTTAGACCCGATGGGGCAGTAGAGTGGCAGAAGGCTTATGGGGGGATTAATCATGACGAGGCCGAGTCCATCCAGCAGACGAGCGATGGGGGATACATAGTGGCCGGAAAGACCGCTTCTTTCGGTCGTACTCCAAAAACCCTTGACTTTTGGGTCTTGAAACTCAACCCTGATGGCTCTATAAACCCTTCTTGCAATTACTTTGTAATAGATACTGACGCCTCAGGAATAGATAGCAATGCTACGATTCTAGACACCAATGCAGACGTTAGGGACACCAATGCAGACGTTAGGGACAGCAATGCAATTCCACAAGTCTCTCCGATAAAAGTCATGGTCACAGACGTCCCAGTAAATATTCTGTGCCCTTAAACAGGGGTTGTAGAGATTCTTAACTTCACTCCCCTTGTTGCTTGGTTTTCATTGGTGGAGCTTTACCCTTAGCGTAATCGGCCTCCTTAGGCCCTCGTAATCCTTGTTATCCTTATGTAGGCCAAGGTTGCTCCTACTCCAACCTCCCATACCACCTTCGGTAGGATGAGAAGAATGCCTCTAACACCTTTTAGATCTGGGTCGGCAATGATATCCCAACGGCGTCCTTCTTTATCGATGACAATGCCGAGGACTTCATCCAGTTCTACTTCTTGACCGTCAACTGCGAACCATTCCACTTCACCGCTTGCTGGGGCGTAAACCTCTACTAATTCTCCTACGTGAGGCATCTCTTTCCTTCAAAGCTTAATAATTACTTGTGGAAGGCCTTTCCAGAACCTCCATTATAAGAAGGGCCCTTCTTACAAAAGATTCTTCTCCCTCTTTTTGATGATATACATGGCCGGTCACTACCGAATCCACTGCCTTTCCACCCAGCGTGGGGTCGCTAGCCAGTATCCGCTCTAGTGCCTCCGCGTATCGCCACAGCCTGGCGGTAGAGAGTTCACTGTCGGGGGATACCTCCCTGTCGGTAATCCAGATTGAAATCTTGTGCTTTAGCTCCCTGTGGCGGGAGAGGGCGTTGGTGGCTGTCGTATTTTCCCCCAGGATGGTGACGCTTGGATATTTTAGGCGACTATCCTTCTGCCCCCCCTGGACAAGGAAGGATTTAATATCTTCCAGGGTTACGCCATCCGCCCTTTCCAGTTCTATCTGGTCTAGTTTGGCTGGAAACTGGTTCTGCAATAAGGCCCTTAAATGTCTTATGATGTCTTCTAACATTAGAGCGTTTGTTCTATTTGTATTGGTGGTTGGGAGTTAGGAATCAATTTACTTTACCAGACCCTGACCCCTAAACTCCGTATCTCTTGTAAAGGTCCAATACCTGTTTAATCTCCTGTGGTGGCTGTGCGGCAAAGGAAGTGCTATCCTTCTTTTCCACGCCTAGCCTCTCCCTGCCCCTGTCATAATACTTCATGGCTACAAGTTCAATGCAGGCCTGTTCAAGGTCTTTCGGTGAGAAGGCATAGCCGGCTGTGTACTGAAGTCTTATGTTATTCTTCCCCTTTGAGAAGATTCCGCAATTCAGTCTTATCAGCCCAATTTGGGCATAGACGACAAAACTTGTAGAATCCTGGATTACTCCGTCCACCTCCAGGGAGTTCACTGATACGATGGGGAATTGATGGCTAAGAAGGCTATCCGTACCATCCCCATCGTAATACTCGTCGTAGTTCCCTTGAAGGAAAATCCTCCCGCAGTAGGAGTGGATAAAGTTCGTAGCCCAATCCATTAGGCGATTAAGGAGGCTATCCTCTCCGGTACCTGCCAGGCCGAGGTATTCCTTTACTGCTGCAAGTGTGGTGAGGGTCATTTACTTCCCCTTTGACTTTTTAACGGTCTGTCCGGGCCTTACCATCTTATTCTTATAGACCTTTTGCATTTTCCTTACCTCTTATTAAAACAGGGGTCAGGGATTAGGGACTAGGGATTAGCAGAATTTTGCTAACCCCTAACCCCCGTCCCCTAATCCCTACTTACGGCCTCACCCCTGTCACCTTGCAGAAGACCTCTGGGGTTCTCAGGGCGAAGTCTAATCGGTTTATGGCGCGAATCCAGCTCTGGTAGTACTCAAAGGCAGTGCCAGATTGGTCTATTGCGAACTCCATCCCGAGTCGTTCGCCGATTATAGCCTCGTCAAATTGCCCCACCAGTATGTAGGAGCAATCCGTGGAGGTGCCAACGGTGAGATTGGTGGGGATCTGGGTGGTAAAATACACAGGAATACCCACCAGGCTGTCCGGCTCCTTCAGGCTCGGGCTCAAAGTGTAGATATAATCACCCTGTGAGTCCTTAATCTTTCTGAGGGTGTTCTTGGTCCTTGGGTGCATAATCCATGCCGTGGCAACCCCGTCGTTCTTCTCTACCTGATAAAGGGCGTCGTAGATGGTGTCAAAGGTGGGCGTACCGCCGTTGACCCCAAGACTGACCGCATTGACGCCAGAGGTATTGACTATACCCCTTGGTTCATTACCTGTGCCAGAGCCCTGTATAAAGGCCAGGTCCTCGGCCAGCGCTACGGTCTTTGCCACATCCCTTCGGATGGCCACTTCGGCTGCTCCTGAGCTGTCGGCAAGGAGCTGGTTAGAGACCTTTATCATGACCGCTAGGACCTTGGCCACTAATTGCACCTGCGCGAAGGTGGGGTCTGAACCCGGAATCTGGGTGTTCTCCCCGAGCCAGTAGGCAGTGGCACCACCTGAGACCTTAGGGATGTTTAATGTATCGGTAGCCATCGGATAGACGGTGGCCCCTGCCATTCGTACTACTGATTGGACAGTAATCCTATCCTTTACATCTCTTACGTATTCCTCAGGGACCAGGTAACCACCTGCGGGGCCAGTAGCCTCCCCCAGGGCCTTCTTCTCTGTGCGGGCACCTGTCCAGTCCTTAGTACTTAAAGCCCTGAAGAAACGCCCCATGCTGAATCCCTCAGCACCATCCAGATAAGTCTCACCTCTTGGAAACTCCAGCTTCCTGGTATGCAGCTTTTCGGACAAGCAGGTGGACACCGCCTCCTGGACTTTGCCCTTTACCACTGCCTCAATCTTGCTGGCCACGGCCTCCTTGTGCTTCTCCAGACAATCGGGCATCCCTTTAAGTACCTTTTCTACCGCTTCTACTCTTTCCAAGATTTCTTTACTCATCCAATCGTCTCCTTGTGTATGTCAGATATATCTCAGATATAAGATGTCAAATCCGTCTGAGAAAAGTTAAAGACTTTTTCATTGCCCTTTCCACGGCGGCTTCTAAATCTTCCTCGGAGAGGAACGCCTGAGAACTCAGGTCTTTCACCCCCTTAAGTAAGAGTTCCAACCTGACGATGGCCTCCCTTTCAGCCTCGTTTTCTGCAGAGGCAGAGATGTCCTCCAGAATCCTAATCTCCTCCCTTCCCAGGAGGCCCTTATTCTGTGCCTCCACCAGGGCCTTAGGATGCGTCGGGATAGGAACTACAGAAATCTCCACCAATTCCTGTCTCCTGAAAAGCCTGCCCCCAGGCCCCTCCCCTGAGATAGACTCCCTGTCCTGCCAGAGTTTAGGAATAAAGCCTACCGAGAAACTCCTGAGATACCCACCCCGGTAAAGCTGATATATGGTGTCGGCAAAGGGATACTCATTACGGCTGGGGAATTGGGCCCTGAATCTTAGTCCCTTCTGTGAGATCCCAATCTCTACTGCCCTTGCCACAGGGGGCTGGTCATACTTGTGGGCGAAAAGGATGACGGGATTTTTCCTGTAGTTTTCTAGTTCCCATCCACCGGCCAGTATTACATCGCCCTCTCTATCAGGCTCTTCCAGGCTGGCCACCGCCCACAGGCTCCTCTGTCCGCCTGAGGCGGACTCTTTGTTTTGAATCTCTGCTTGAAAGGCCTTGTAAAGGGTAGTAGGCATCTTGTTTTTCCTTTTGTAGAACCAGAGTTAGTTCGCCTAAGTAAAGTCCACCCAAAGCGAATAAAAAAAAGGCCCGAAGGATTTTGCGTCATCCTTCGGGCCTCATGGAACCCCTTTATTATACGGGACCTTCGGTTACCGAAATGTTTTTAGATACACTCCACGTGCGATTCAGGGTCGCACGCTACATTCTTATCTTATTTTTTGCCTGTAAGTTTACCCCACTATTTGTCTCTTTTCCCAAGCACCCCTCTTTATATAACATGTTTTTAAGAAAAATAAATGGCCAGATTCAACAGGGTGCAACAGGTTTTAACACTGAAATTAAAAAATTTAAAAACCTTCTCATGAAGGCGCTTAAATTTTGTTTTCCCTGCGTAAAATATGCAGATAATCTTCTTGCGTGAGCTCACCGGAAAGCATAAGCTTAAATTCCGTACGATCTTGTAAACAGATGTTCCGCTTAATAGAACTAAGCGTACCAGGGGGAATGTCCTTACTGTAAGGTATGGTAGTTACAAGGACAATCTTATTCTTGTACCTGAAAAAGGCCATGCAATGACTCTACCCTTACCTCTTTTCTCTTCAATGGTGAATCCAATTCTAGAGAGACCTCGCTTAAGTTCATCAGAGGAAGGCATGCCATTTATTTTCCCTTAGTTGCGGTAAAGGAAACTGGTTGCCTTATAGTTTCTAACTTTCTTTTTAACTCCTCAGATAGTTCCTCTTCGTGGTCATGCAGAAAAGCCAGTAGGTCAATGTAAGCTCCCATAAAGTTTTCCCACGCCTCGGGTTCATCAGCACCGCACATTGCAAGTTCTAATTCTGGACAACTAATAGTAACTCCCTTTTCCTCGTAGATAATACGAAGCTCCAGATTACGAACTCTCAGCAAGTAAGAAATATCCTCATTGGCATGAGCAAAATCAGGGTAAGGGAGCTCTCCCCACCTGCCGAAGTGCTTCGGTCTTATCTCGGATCTGTCTATCACAGGAGCGACCCAGTCTTTCATTGGATTCCTCCTTCTGCTAAGTCGAATTGGTTTAGAAAGTTTCTTATCTCGTTTGTGCAGAATCCATAGGCTGTGCTCATATTTACTAAAGCTACATCAACGTTTGTAGGCGTTATAGGTTGCACTAACGGGAAAGTGCCTGTTGTTTCTACGAAAATTTGGCGAGTGTCTTGATTAAAGGATTCTATCCGAATGTCAAAGGAATGCGTCATCCCCTTCAAGGGGGGAAATAAGAGTCTCATCCCAAACATCTGTGAGGGTCGCTTAAAATAGGGCGATATTTTATTTTGCAACCCACAGGCTTTTTCAGCCAAAAACACCCTCGAATCACTTGAATAACGGGGAGTAAATAGACACCTCACACTGCAGATCTGAATTATTAGCAACTTAAGATTTAACAGTCGAAATCCTCTATCTAATATTTCTCTGATTTTCTGCGCAAAACTGTCTGATGTAATATCTGCCCAATTTTCTTCAATTAAGATGCGGTCTGGATAGAAACGACAGCGCGACGTTGTCGTTCCTATCTTTCTTGTAAACTCTGGCGGAGAAGTAGGAAATCCGTCAAAACTGATGTTGTCATATTCGCAATCCTTAACCTTTGAGAGTTCATGGTATATAGCTCTTATTGAATCCTTACTTCCTTCTAGATTTATAGGAGGGTGTATTAACTGCGTAGAGAAATATATAGATCTTGCTTCTCCCAGCACAATATTTTTCCTCTCTCAGCCCGTGGCAAGTGTACCAAAAACTTTATGTGGAAGTCAATTGTAAAAGGACGCTTAAATGCAAAGCGTGGAATCCTTCTTTTACTCCTTCCCCACCAGCTCCTGTTCCTCAATCCTGGTGCGGATGTTCCTGATGATGCCGTCCACCAGGGAGACCTCCAGGGTCACAGTGCCATAAAAGTTCTGCCGCATGGTGACCTCCAGAATCTTGTCGGTCTTCTCATGCAGCCGGGCCTTTGCCCTTTTATTTATAGGTTTCTCCATCGTGTTCATCACACCCAAAGTTTAACATGCACAGCATAAAAGTAAATGGCTAGATTCCACGCGATTCCACTGGTTTGTCCACTATTGTCACCCTGAACCGCCTAAGGCGGAGAAGGGCCCAGGCTTGAGTATTGAGTTTTTGCAGTTAATCAATTATGCTTTTGAAAACATCAAGGGTATGGGAAATTGCAGGCACAGACATTTAAGGTCTTTCCGAATGGGTAAAATAAGCTGATGGCCAAAGTGGATTATCTGAAAAAGAGGGCAGAAGAGTTTTTAAAAGGGGCCAAATTTTATCTTGAGGAAGGAAATTATA
Organism: Planctomycetota bacterium; assembly: GCA_023261505.1. Lineage (GTDB taxonomy): Bacteria > Planctomycetota > Brocadiia > Brocadiales > Bathyanammoxibiaceae > JAHFOV01. The sequence continues at coordinate 2,466 of JAHFOV010000013.1, read as the reverse complement.
ATCTGGCGGCCTTTAATCTGGAACAAGTTGCCCAGCTTTACTTGAAATATTATCTGTTCTTAAAACTGAGAGATTATCCAAAGACCCATTCTTTGGAGGAACTCTTAGGAGGGCTGGCGAAGGTCTACTCTGATAAAAGATTAGAGATTGAGAAAATCTTGAGAAAGGATGCCAGCGTGATTGGAGACCTGGAGCAGGCTTATCTTACTTCCAGATATTTACCAGTAGAATTTAGCAAGAATCGCGTAGAAAAGATGCAAGACTTTGTCAAGAAACTAATCAGATTTTTAGAAAAATCTTGTGGTGAGCATAGCGAATCCATATGAAAAAGGCAATAACCCTTACCGACCTTTTGCTAGCCAGGAGGAAAAGGGAGGAAAAGTATTTCAAAAACTACTTGAAATACGCTGAACTCATTAAAAGAGAGAGCGAAAAGGTTTTAGGGAAGGTGAAAGTCTTTATCTTTGGCTCAATTCTTAGAAAAAACGAAGTCCCCCAGGATATTGACATCTTGATAATCTCATCCGAATTAAAAACCGATAAACAAAAAAGTGAAATCAGGGCAAGGCTTATAAAAAAGCTCGGTACTTCTGCCCCTTTCGAAATCCACTTAATCACCCCAAAAGAGTACCGAGAATGGTATAAGAATTTTATTAAAGAAAAGATTGAGATTTAAGAACCATAAGAGGAGATTTCAAAATGAAGACAAAAAAGAAAAAGAGGTTCATCGTTAGCGCAGAAGGTAAAAAAGAGGCAGTAGTTCTGGATATAAAGGATTACGAGGCGATGCTGGAGGATCTAGAAGACCTCAAAATCCTTGCTGAGAGGAGGAATGAACCAACTCGCCCTTTGGAGGAGGTAGAGAAGAGGTTAAAGAAACTTGGCCTTTCATGATGCTATATTTTAGTTTAACACCTTACCGAAGATGTAAGGGGGCAAAGCCCCCTTACCACCCCCTTTTATAAGTAAGAAAGCTGTCATTCTGAGCGGAGCGAAGAATCTGTAGTGAAGGTGTAGTGTGCTGTCATTACGAGGGGCTTTGGCCCCGAAGTCACGCCATAGACTGAAAGCCCGCCAGTCATTTTGGAGGGCGGACTCGCCTTGGCGGGGACTCCAAAAAGGACGCAACAAAATATTGAGAATAGGGACCAGGGAATAGGGAGCAGGGAGTAGCAATCTTTTGTTTTGCTAACCCCTAACCTCTAATCCCTAACCCCTGCTTCTAACCCCTGTTTTTCGGAGAAAAACTCATGCCAGACGAGAAGTGCAAATGGAAATCAAAATATGACCCGTCTTATAAGTGTCATGAAGTTCCGCTTTCCGACGGCTACTGCATACTGCACTCTACTGATGAGGCAAAGAATCCAGAGGAATTTAAGAACGAGATAGAAAAAAGGGTAACCACAGGAGAGGGAAGGATAAACCTGAAGGGCTGTTACTTCCCCAGGGATTTTGATGGCAATTATTTTATAAAACGTATCTTTGATAAACCTGTAGATTTCTCTGAGGCCACATTCTCGCACAGGGCGAATTTCTTCAAGACTAAATTTTTGGAAGTGGTAGACTTCTCCAAAACCATCTTTCAAGGAAGCAAGACAAATTTTAGAGAAGCGGAGTTTAAAAAAGAAGTAAAGTTTTCAGATACACAATTCAAAAGTGAGGAAGTTTCTTTTAGCGATACCTATTTTATTGGGGAAGGAGTAGTAGATTTTGATAGTCCTCATTTTGATTGCCAGGTATATTTTATAAAGACCAAATTTGAGAAGCCCTGTAAGTTCTGGTGGAGTGAATTCCCCAGGACACACAAACAGGCGGTCTTTGAAGAGACAGACCTGAGTAAAGTTAGCTTCCTCCATTCCAACATAGACAAGATTGATTTCAGGTATTGCAAATTTAATGAGAAACCAGAGAAGCTCCTGTTTGTCTTTCCCCATTGCAGACAAAACGTCTTAGGGGATGAACTTGATTGTGATAGAGGCAACATTGAAGTGTCAGTTGAACTTGAAAAGTTGCCTGCTGAAGTAAAATGGCCCACGTATGTTAAGGACAAAATACGATACGAAAAGAAGGAAAAACTCCTATTTTTAAAAGGAACTCTATCCTCCAAGGAAAAAAATGAACTGCTAAAATTATCAACTGATCCTCAATATAAAAAAGCTATAAAAGAACTTTTTGAGAAGCCCTATGAACAAGTGCGTAGGCTGTATCTGGAGCTTAAGCGCAACTTCGAGGACAAGAAGGATTGGAACAAGGCAGGGGATTTCCATTACGGGGAGATGGAGTGCAGGCAGAAGATGAAGGGCTGGTTCTCGCTTGAGTTCTGGTATTGGCTGGTAAGCGGTTATGGGGAGAGGCCAAAGAGGGCCGGTGTAGTTCTCGCCTTGCTTGTCTTCGCTATATTTCCTCTAATACTGTCACTGGACGTTTTAGTGCCACCATTGCTCTTTAGTGATCGGCTCGTCTGTT
>JAHFOV010000121.1 GCA_023261505.1 Planctomycetota bacterium | reverse complement strand
TCGGTACCGGTAGCGGCGTACAAATTGCCACGTCCGTCTAAGATTAGCTTCCATATATACTTTGCCGGGAGGTCACAAAATAATTTGGCTTCTCAATTGGGGGAGATGCGATAGATGTGCACTTCTGGAGACGAGCCAGCATATATTTCCACTGTAGGGGATACAGTAAGGGTGTGAACATGTAACTCAGTAGAACGAAATAGTGATTGGAGCTTATTCTGAAGGGTCAACAGGTACACGCTCCCAGGGTCTCCCGTACCCACGTAAACCTGTCCTTGTTGGTCCTTGGCAAGGGCCCATACATAAGGTTCTGTTATACCCTCTATCTTCACCACTTCAGGGGAGAGAGAAATACCATGAGGCGTAAGCGATGTATTATTCTTTTTCCCGGTCTCAAACCCTGCGGTGACAGACTGGGTCCAAACCTGGGAACTAACACCCAATGATTCTCGACTGCTAAAGAACACCCAAAAAAGACAGAGGAGGATTAATGATGTAAAATCCAAATTCCAAAATCCAAATTTCAAATAAATCTTTTCCACTTGGATTTTGAGCTTTGACATTTGGATTTTTGGCCTAAATTCTTTCTTTAACTGTTAACGTAAAATTTTGGGACCCTTGAAGAATCCACCCAACTGATTTCTTGCTGACGACTTCTTCCATAAGACGGTTAACGCCAGTCTGATTGGGGAAGGACATTATTGCCAGAAGGGAGGATGGCAGAGAGGGCAGAGGCTGGCCTCTATAAGTAATGCCCCTTTTAGGTAATAGAGCCCTTACCACAAGGTTGGTATTGGGTTCAGTATCCTCCAGTATTTTTATCAAATGCTCAAGGCTTGTAGGTAGGAATTTCTCCGGGGCCCGAGAGCGCTCCAGAGCCTGGCTTGTATCTGCATTGCAAACATCCACGGTTATAATGCTCTCCGGGGAAACATCGTAAGGTATTTGAAGGGGTACAGTAATTACTCTTGCTTCCTTACCGAAGGGTCTTATTGTCACATATAATTGGACCGTTTCCCCTGGCTTGACCTCCCTGTTTTCTACTTTTATATCCTCAATATATGCCAACCTCCTTTCATCTGAGACGTGTGCCTCTAGAACAATTTTCTTAATACTTACCTCCTGGAATGGATTGTTCATTATAAGCGTAATGGGCTGAGTAATACTATATACTGGGAACCATGTAGGGTGGGGTTCGTAATAGATGTTTTCCACCTTTACAGGTCTTTCTCTTCCTTCTATCTCTACGGAGAGGCTGAGCCTTACGGTTTTATCGCCCGTCTGTCTCTCGGTTGATAGGAGGGCGCTCTCGGAGGCCCACTGGAGTAAGTTCTGCGTCATAAACTTGTCCTTTACCACATCAAAGTTATATTCTACCTCCTGATTTCCTATTACCCTTATAGTGCATGGAATCATTTTAGAAAACTTGCCCAGTGTGCCCGCCAGGGCCGCCTTACTATCCTGGAATATTCTTCCTAGGATTCTTGTGGGGCTGGCAAGCTTTAGCGAGGTGCTCTGGATGGGTATAACGGCATGCACATGTGCCCCAGCCATTGGTATATCGGTCCTGCCTGCCTGCATAAAGGGATGCCCAAAGGCCAGGATGTTGTCTTCATGACGATAAGTGAGGGTGCCGATGGCCGAGGCGTTAATATCACCTTTTGCCAGGACTGCGGCCACTGCTGCCCCTGGCACCAACTCTGCCGTACTTCCAGCGTACTCCCCCGCCTGCCCCTCAGCGGGAGCGGCACTGCCACCTCCCTGCACAGGAAAAAGGCCATACCTCTCCAACTCCTCCGACATCTCTTTGAGAACCCTCTGGTCAAACCCGGCCACCACAAGTGGTGTCTTTATCGGCACCATCCTCAGGGCTGACTGCTTGCCCAGCCCTTCCCGTGCTAAAGCCTCTCTTACATTCACTTCTTGCTGCTCCAAGGGTAATTCCCAGGAAGGTGGTAGTAGCCCAGATCTACTTGAGGCGAATAGCTCCAAAGGTGAACGGGCATCGCCAAGTATTTTCCCTTCTTTCTCCCCAGCCTCCAGTACCTTTAACATCTCCCTTATCGGCGTTACCCCTGCTATAGCCTCTTTTGCGAAACCCCACCCATAAGAAACTGCCCCAATAACCTTATCTTCCACATAAACCGGGCTACCACTCATTCCAGAAATGACACCGGTCTTTTCAAGCGGCCCCCCTGAAAGCTTTACCAATATCATATCGTTTTTGGTCTCCCAATTTTTTAAGACCCCCAGTATCTCTACGTCAAACTCCTCTATCTTCTCCCCAGAGAATACGGTCTTGCCGTATCCTTTCATCCCAGGTTTTAATTCATCCACATTAAGGAGCACACCGCCTGTATCATAAGCCCCGAAGGCCAGAGTAGCCCCCAAAGTCATAGAGATAAGTACTAAAATAGTGTAGTAAATAGCGTCCCTTTTTAAATAAAAATAGAGACCTCAGAAAGGGTTAAAAACACATCCTGGCGGACTAGCCTATCAGTTTTCACCCTTTTTGTCAAACCAGCCTCTTTCTTGACATTACCCCATACTCTCGGCAGGTTGATATTACCCCTACAAGCTGGTATAATCTTGTGTAAAATCTAACCTTCAAAAAATGTAGCCGTAGGCTTTAGCCTGCGTAAATAAAAATGGATACACGGCTGCTAGACGTAAGAGACAAGAATAAATACTGGGAATACCTTAATGAGGCAGCGGAGGCCATAAGGGTAGGAGAAATTGTTGCCTTTCCAACAGAAACGGTTTATGGACTTGGGGTCAATGCCCAGCTTGAGGAGGCAGTAAAGAATTTGTACGCTGTAAAACAGCGACCCCAAGAAAAGGAATTTGCAAGGATTATTGGCGACCTGGATGCGATAGGTTGGCTCCTAGAAAGAGTTAAAGCCCGTCACCCATCGGCTTTATTCACTAATCGGCTTATTGAACGCTTCTGGCCGGGACCCCTTACAATTGTTTTTTCAGGATACGACGGCGAGGACATTGGGATTCGATTCCCGGACCACAAGGTTGCCCGTGATTTGGTCAGGCTCTCTAAGGTACCTGTACTGGCAACCAGCGCCAACGTCTCTGGCGGTTCACCCGCTACTAATGCACAGGAAGTGATGGCAAGTATGGGTGGGAAGATAAAAATTATTGTAGATGGTGGTCCTTGCCCCTTGAAGGTCCCTTCCACTGTAGTTAAAATCTCCATAGATTCTTGTAAGATTCTTCGTATCGGAGCTATTACAGAAGAGGCCATAAACGAATGCACGAAGGAATTTCTGGTAACCAGATGAAAATTGCCGTCGCCTCTGACCACAGAGGTTTTGAGTTCAAGCAGAAGATAGCCAAAATCCTCTCCCAGGCAGGACACACCATGGTGGACTTCGGTACTAATAGTGGAGAGGAATCAGTGGATTACCCCGACTACGGTTCCAAGGCGGCCAGGGCCGTGGCTAAAAAGGAGTGTGACAGGGCAATCCTTATCTGTGGCACTGGAATCGGGATGTGTCTGACTGCTAACAAGATAAACGGTATCAGGGCCGCAGTAGGAAACGACCTCTACAGTACAGAAATGAGCCGCAGGCATAATGACTCTAACGTCCTCTGTATGGGGGCAGACCTGATACCCCCTGGCCCACTGGCCAAAAAGATACTGAACACATGGCTTTCTACCCCCTTTGAGGGTGAGAGGCA
>JAHFOV010000075.1 GCA_023261505.1 Planctomycetota bacterium | reverse complement strand
AAGTCCCGTTATATCCACGGCCCCAGAAATTGGTGCCTCTGCATGGGCATCTGGAAGCCATGTATGGAATGGTAAGAGCGGTGATTTTACTGCAAAGGCCACAAAAAAGGCCAGCCCCATTGGCAAAAGGGCGTAAGGCGGCACTGCGGTCTCATAAAGTTGAACAATGTCAAAAGTATACTTGCCTGTTTGAGCATGGTGTAGGAAATACAAGGCAAATATTCCCACCAGCATCAGCAGGCTGCTACCCATTGTGTATATGATAAGTTTTATAGTGGCGTAGCGTCGGTTCTCTCCACCCCAAAGACCGATAAGGAAGTACATTGGTACGAGCATTATTTCCCAGAAGACGTAGAACAGTAGGAGATCCAGGCTGAGGAATATCCCCAAGAGGCCTGTTTCAAGCAGTAGGATAAACCCTGAAAAGAGGCGGGGACGCCTCTCCACCTCTCCCCAAGAGCTCAAAAGCGCCAGAAATACCATAAAAGTAGTAATGAGCACCATGAAGAGGCTAATACCGTCCACCCCAAGGTTGTAACTGGCCCCCAGGTCGGGTATCCAATCTACACGTGCCACAAACTGCATGCCCGGAAAGGCGGGGTTAAAGGCCCTAAAAAGGGCTATAGACAGCAGTAGGTTCACCCCCGCCGCAAGAAGGGCGAAAAACCTGGGTAAGAACTCACCCATGGGAATAACTAATATCAGCCCTGCCACTACTGCCGGCAGGAAAATTAGTATAGATAAGATTGGATAGTGCGTTATATCCATTTTGTTTTTAAGTGTGGGGCACTATTTATTGTGCCCGTCAAATTAGGGCTTGATAAATCAAACCCTACCGAAGATAAAAATATCCTATTATTACTGCCCCAACCACCATAGATAGGGCATACCACCTCACCAACCCCAACTGGAGCTTGGGTACAACCTCCCCACATCTCAGTATAAAGCCTGCCAACCCTCTAACCGCCATATCAATCACAGAGTTATCTACCGCCTGCCAGAAGAAGTCGGCCGCTTTAAGGAAAGGTTCAACAAAAACCACTTGATAAACCTTATCAAAGTACCACCCGTTAGAAAGGAATTTATACACGCCGCTTAGAGTCTGTTGTAATCTTCCTGGGGTCTCTCTGCCTCCAGGCACGATGTAAAAGAAATAGGCAAGACCTATTCCACCAAGTGCAACTAGAGAGGTTACCGCCATCAATATAATCTCAAGAGCCTTGGAAGGGGAACCTCCATCAGTATGATGCGCTGGCGGAAAGACAGGGGCAAGGAAAGAGCTTATCTTATCTGCCCCACCCAGTGCATGGGGCACACCCATATAGCCTCCAAAAGCTGCCAGCCCCGCCAGGAGTATTAATGGAATAGTCATCACCTGCGTTGGATGCTCCACATGCTCCACATGCGAGTCCCACCTCTTTTCACCAAAAAAGGTATTAAAAAAGAGTCTGAAACAGTAAAAAGCAGTAAAGCTGGCAGTAACTATCATTATTAGCCACGAGAGCATGCCTCCATTAACGAAGGTGGCATGTAGTATGGCATCTTTACTGAAGAAGCCTGCAAAACCAGGTATCCCAGCCATGGCCAGAGCACCAATAAGAAAGGTCCAACAGGTGGAGGGGATATACCCTTTAAGCGCCCCCATCCGCCTTATGTCCATTTCCTCATGCAAGGCCTGAATAACAGCCCCTGACCCAAGGAACAGGAGGGCCTTGGCAAAGGCATGAGTTAGTAAATGAAAGATGGCTGCCGTAGGGGCCCCAACCCCTAAACCAAGAAACATGTGGCCAAGCTGACTCACTGTAGAGTATGCAAGAATCCTCTTTATATCGTTATGAACTAAGGCAATGCTGGCAGAAATAAAGGCGGTAAGCAGACCTACAATCGCCACTATACAAAGGGCAGTAGGAGTGAGCTGGAAGATAGGATAACACCTGGCTACCAGGTAAACACCAGCAGTCACCATGGTGGCGGCGTGAATTAGGGCGCTAACTGGTGTAGGCGCCTCCATTGCGTCTGGCAGCCAAGTATGTAAAGGCACCTGTGCTGATTTGCCAATAGCCCCACCAAAAATAAGGAGAGCTATCCATGTAGCCATGGCGGGAGTTAGCACCTCGTGGGCCCTTGGGAAGACCTCTCCGAAGTAGAGACTCTTAAATTGGACAAAGACCAGCATTATCCCTAGCGCAAAGAAGAAGTCCCCGAAACGGGTAACCACAAAGGCCTTTAGCCCTGCGCTGGCCGCAGAGTGCCTCTCATACCAAAAACTTATCAACAAATAGGAACAAAGACCTACGCCCTCCCAGCCTATATAAAGTACCAGGAAATTCCCCGCCAGCACCAATAGTAGCATAAAGAAGACAAAAAGGTTCAGATAACAGAAATACCTGGCAAAACTCTCGTCCTTCCTCATGTAACCTACTGAGTAGACATGGATGAGAAAGCTCACCCAGGATACCATGGTGATCATGGCCATGGATAATGGGTCCAGCAGCAGGTCTATAGGTACTCTAAAATCACCTGAAAATATCCAGTTGTATACGCTCAACTCTATATGACGCTCCGCCGGAGGGAGTTTTAAGAGAGCATTAAAGAGGAGCAGAGACATCACACCAGCAAGCCCTATACTGCCACAGCTTACAATGCTTACGACTAAGTTGCTTACCCTCCTCCCCAGGAGGCAGTTGAAGAGGGCTCCGCCGAGCGGTATAGCAGGCACAAGCCACAGCTTATTGAAGAGACCAGTTGCCTCTACCACTTGAGTGACTCCATCTCATCCGCATCTAGAGTTGCCCGATTTCGGAACACGAGGAGAATAATAGATAAGCCCACAGCAATCTCTACGGCTGCTATAACCATAGCAAAGAGGACAAAGACCTGCCCTTCCAGAGAACCCATCTGGCGGCAAAAGGATACGAAGGCCAGCCCTGCCCCATTAATCATGAGCTCAATACACATAAGAAGCACTATAATATTCCGGCGGGTCAGGAAGCCCAAAACCCCTATTGCAAAAAGTATAGCACCCACCATCAAGTACTGGTTAGCTGTTATCATCTATTCCTCGCTATACTATTCTTTCTTCACCCCGGAGAGTAAGGCTACGCCTACCACTGCCACTAGCAATAAAATGCCAGTTAGTTCTATGGGCAGCAGGTACTGGGTGTAGAGAATACTCCCCAGCGACTTTATACTCCCGAACCCCGGCGCCAAGGCCGTTGCTGCAGGCGCCAGGCTTTCTGTCATATTAAGTGGAAGGACTATTTCTATTAGGAAGGCGATGGCTGCCACTAAACCCAAGCACCATAAGAGTCCAGGACGAAAACGAAAGGTTTCTGTCTTCTCGTATTTAAGCATCATCACTACAAAAAGGAACAACACCATTATTGCCCCTGCGTACAGTATCACCTGTACCACAGCCAGGAACGGAGCGCTTAACATGGCGTACATCCAGGCCACACTGAGCAATGTGACTATCAAAGAAAGGACACTATACATGACCTTCCTCTGCAGAATTACAGAGCTTGCCGATACTATCGCCAGCATTGCCGCTATGTAGAAGAAAAGATTTTCCATTCCTTTATTCCCCTCAGGGCATCTATAGCCCCATTGGGTTTGCCTTCATTGGCCCCTGGCCCGGTGTGTTGAGGCTACGTTGGTAATTTGGCAGAGGCGTTTCCTTAAGAAGCTGCTCTTTGTGATAAACCAGGTCCTCCCTGCTATACCCGGGCTCTGGAGTTTTCCCTGTATCCATATAAATGGCGTCCACAGGGCATGCCTCTTCGCACATACCGCACCAGCAGCACCTCGTTACATCTACATCAAAACTCACAGGATATTTTTCAATATTGGGGTCGGGATGTTCTCCGGCTATGATATGGATGCACTGGACCGGGCAAACTGTCTCGCACAGCATACAGGCCACGCATCTTGGAGACCCATCGGGACGGCTGTTAATCCGGTGGTTACCTCTCCACCTTTTGGATACGGGTATCTTTTCTTCAGGGTACTGTATGGTTACCGCTGCTGGTACCTCCTGGTACTTTCCATAAAGATGGGCGATGTGGAAGTACATGTTCTTAACAAAATGACGCGCAGTTATCCACAAACCCTTAGCTATCTCAAAGAAGTAGAGACTTTCTTTGGTGGTTAACTTTTGAGTAACTATCTTCATTTTTTATCCTTTAAAAGACGTACATGAACAACCCAGTGACTAATATATTAAGCAGGGCCAGTGGAACCATAAATTTCCAACCAAAGGCCATGAGCTGGTCGTAACGGAACCTTGGCAGTGTCCACCTGACCAGTAGCATGAACCAGCAGAAGAACAGAACCTTTAAACCAAAGGCCGCAACTTGAAGGAGGACTATCAAAACATGGGGTAGCGGGATTGTAAACAGCCCAGGGAAAAATATCCCCTGGTTATTTACGAAAGGTATCTGCCATCCTCCAAAATAGAGGGCAGTTACTACCCCTGCCACTGCTACCACCTCTATAAATTCGCCCATCCAAAAGGCACCAAATTTCATTCCGCTGTACTCAGTGAAATAGCCAATTATTTCTGACTCACTTTCTGGCAGGTCAAACGGTACACGTTTCGTTTCTGCTACGGCAGCGGTAAAGAATAGTAAAAAACCCAGGGGCTGGGCTATTATTCCCCAGTAAGGAATAAACCCCAGGATATACTGCCCTTGTGCCCTTGCTATATCATCCAGTTCAATAGACCCATAGACCATTACAATCCCCACAATAGAGAGGCCCAGGGCTAGCTCATAAGAGATGAGCTGAGCCGCCGCCCTTAGGCTGCCTAGCAGGGAATACTTGTTCTCCGAGGACCAACCTGCTAGCACTACGCTATAAAAGCCAAGCCCACCAAAGGCCACAATGAACAGTATCCCCACATTAAGGTCAGCTATCTGTAGTGGGATATCCCTTCCAGCGATGTGAAGCGTATCTCCGAAAGGTATTACCGCAAAGACCACCAGGGCCGTAAAAAGGGCAAGGAAGGGGGCCATTGTATGAACGAAGGCATCCCCTGCTGGAGGCACCCAGTCCTCTTTTGTAAGCATCTTGATGGTATCAGCTATAGGATGGAACAAACCAAATATCCTGAACCCGAGGACGTCGGCGCGATTAGCCCCTATTCGGTCTTGCATCACTGCGCTCTGTTTCCTTTCAGCCCAGCTCAGGATAGCTGCAACGTTTAAGACAAAGCCAAAAACTATCGCAATCTTTATTAAGGTTATAATTATATCCAGATACACTTTATTCCTTCGCTTCGCTCAGGACAGGCCCCTCGGGAAGCGTCAGTTTTATTCCCTGAGAACCTATCTTCTTATACGTAATACCTGCAAAAGGCGCGACCTCTCTAGCAATATCCATGAAGACTTCTTCTGCACTTCTGTAAGAGGGGAATACCCCTAGCATCTGCCCGAGCCTCGTGAATATCTCCCAATCTGCCATGGCCTCTCCTAACGGCTCAAGGGCCTTATTTACCTTCTGCACGCGGCCCTGGTAGTTGGTAAACGTCCCCTCCTTTTCCACAAAGGTAGCACCAGGCAAAACAATATGGGCTAGCTTACAACTGGCATTGAAGTTGGTACCCTGGAATATTACTAGTTCTGCCCTGGAGAGGGCCTCTTCGGCCTTTTCTCCCATGTATTTAACAGGGTCACTACCTGCCAGATAAAGGGCCTTTATCTCACCAGCCTTCACCTTGTCCATCATGGCCTCTACAGAGAGACCTGTCCCGCTGAGGCCCAATAATTCAGCACCTTTAGTATTGGGATGTCTATCAGCCTTGAGGAGTATCTTATCATCTTCACCTTTATCAAACCCCGGGACCTTAAAGTCAATATTGGCTATCTTGAGCAGGCAGCCAAAGAGACACTTAAGGGCATAAAGGTCCTCATTGGTTAGGTGTGGTGATGGTATCACGCCTATAGCATTGGCGCCATATCTCTCAACCAGGGTCTTTAACCTATTAGCCGTCTCTTTTAGGGCGGTATTCCAATCCGTCTTAACAAAATCTTCGCCTTTTCTCATTGCCGGCATGGTAAGTCTATCTATACTGTCCACAAAGGCGTAGCCCCAACGGCCCACATCACAGAGCCATACCTTGTTCACATCGTTGTTTTCCCTGGGTGTTAGCCTGAAGACCCTCTGCCCCTTGAGACCGTTGAAGTTGCGGAGGGTAAAATGTACTACTGCATTACAGCCATTTGAACACCCAGGACATATAGTATCTATTTGACATAAGAACCATGACCTGCACTTAAAGCGGAAATCTCTTGCTGTAAGTGCACCCACAGGGCAAACATCAGCCAGATTGCCCTGGTAGTTGTTCTCCAGCTTTTTGCCAGGAAAAACCCCTATCTCTGAATGGTCTGCCCTGTTAAAGATTCCCAGGATTTCTTCACCTGCCACCTCTTTGCAGAACCTTACACACCTGGTGCAAACTATGCACCTCTCCGAGTCCAAAACTATCTTTGGCCCCAGGTCAACTACCTTGTGCTTTTTTACCTTGTTCTCTTTGAACCTGCTGGGCTTGCGACTGTGGCAGAAATAGTAGTTCTGGAGCAAGCACTCTCCGGACTTATCACAAATGGGACAGTCAAGGGGATGATTTATAAGAAGGAATTCCAATACGCTTTGCCTCGCCTCCTCCACCTTGGGAGTATCGGTAAAGACCACCATGTTGTCTGCAACCGCATTAGAGCAGGATGTCACTAATTTGGGGGCGCCCTTTACCTCTACCAGGCACATCCTGCAGGCATCAACTATTGTAAGTCTGGGGTGGTAACAATAATGGGGGATGAATATGCCTAGTTTCTTAGCCGCCTCTAGTATTGAGGTGCCTGGGTCTACAGTAACTTGCCGTTCGTCAATAGTAACGGTAGGCATCTTTAGTGTCTCTTTATATAATCTTCAAATTCCTGTCTAAACTTGGTAACGAAACTAATGGCCGGCCCTATGGCCGCATCTCCCAAAGGACAAAGGGTACGAGTCCTTATACCATTAGCTATACTTACTATGGTATCCAGGTCTTCACTCTGGCCTTCTCCTTTCTCAATCCTCTCGATTATCTTTGCCATCCAGCCTGTACCTTCTCGGCATGGGGTACACTTCCCACAGGACTCATGTGCATAAAAGTTCAGGAGTACCCTCAACACCTGAACTAAATTTGTATCCTCGTCCATTACTATTACTGCCCCTGAGCCTGCCATACTGCCAATCTTGGCAAGGGAAACGAACTCCATCGGGACGTCTATCTCCTCGGGTTTCAAGACCGGGGCAGAAGAGCCTCCTGGAATTACCGCCTTCAGTTTTTTGTCGCCACGTATCCCACCTGCATGAGTATAAATAATCTCCCTGAGGGGTATGCCCATAGGCAGCTCATAAACCCCTGGCTTCTTGACGTGACCACTGACAGAGAAGAGTCTTACCCCTCCTCCTATCCCAGGCGCCCCAAGATTGTTCCACCACTCTCCACCGTTTTTGATTATATGGGGAATGGAAGCTGTACTTTCGATGTTATTTATAACCGTCGGTCCCTGGAAAAGGCCGACTATAGCTGGAAATGGTGGCTTCTTTCTTGGCTGACCCTTCTTCCCTTCAAAAGATTCCAAAAGGGCTGTCTCCTCCCCACATATATAGGCCCCTGCCCCACGGTGCACCACTATATCCAGGTCAAAGCCTGTCTCCAATATGTTCTTTCCAAGGTAGCCTTTCGCATAGGCCTCCTCAATAGCCCCTTCAAGCCTTTCTATTGATTTAACATACTCCCCACGGACATATATGCCTGCCCAGTGAATCCCCACCGCAAAGCATGTAATTATGGCCCCTTCAACCACCGCATGGGGGTCTTGCTCCATAATTTGTCTATCTTTAAAAGTACCTGGCTCCCCCTCATCGGCATTGATAACGAGATATTTAGGCTTGGGAGACTCCTTGGGTATGAAGCTCCACTTCTTCCCTACTGGGAAGCCTGCTCCGCCCCTACCCTTGAGGCCAGACTTATCTACCTCCTGGATAATCTGCTCAGGCTTCATCTCCTTAAGGGCCTTCTTCATGGCCTCGTAACCCCCTCCCTCGACATAGACCTGCAGGGTATGGGAGTCCTTCTTTCCAAAATTTCTGCTTAATATTGGTTCGGCCATAGCTATTTCAATTTGCCCAGGAGTTCATCAACCTTTTTAGGGGTAAGATTCTCATAAAAATCATCGTTGACTTGAATTACAGGGGCAGTACCACAGTAGCCCAGACATTCCACCGTTGATAGCGTAAACTTCTTATCGGGGGTGGTCTCGCCAACATCTATCTGTAGCTTGTTTTTTATGCGCCCCAATATGTCTTCAGCCCCAAGAAGGGTACAGGCAATATTGGTGCATAACTGTAAGTGGTACTTTCCAAGGGACTTAGCCGTATACATGGTATAGAAGGTGAGAACTTCTCGCACCCTTACCAGGGGGACCCCGAGGAGCTTTGACACATATTCTTCTACCTCCGGAGTAATAACAGAGAATTCCTTCTGTGCCAACCACAAAGCAGGTAATAAGGCGGCATCCTTCTCCGGATACTTACCCAGGACAACCTTGAACTTTTCTTTTGTCTTTTCTGAGAACTCTACAGCCATGGTTTATTGCAGTTGTAGCCTGCCAGCTTGTCTGGCACGTTAGTTTCAGATTTCCCTTCGTGCGACATCCGCCTGAGGCGGATCGCACGCTACATTGGCACAATTTATTGTGCCCAGCTCTTTACCTATCGCATTCCCCACCAATCATATTAACTGAGCCAAAAGTGGGGACGATGTCTGCCACCATCCCTCCTTTAATCATCCTTGATAGACCAGACATTATCATAAAGCACGGGCCTCGGCACCTAAGCCTGTAAGGCCTCCCACTCCCGTCACTCACCACGTAGAAGCCAAGCTCACCATTGGCCCCCTCTACGGCCTGATATACCTCACCCTTGGGGGGCATGATGCCGTGTCCATCCATGAAGAGCTTAAAATGATTTATTAAGGACTCCATTTTAGTATAAACGTCCTTTTTACAGGGGAAGGTTATCCTTGGGTCGTCTACCTTTACAGGGCCAGGTGGCATGTTGGACAGTGCCTGTTCACATATCCTCATGGACTGCTGTATCTCCTCCATCCTGACGAGGTAACGGTCATAGTTATCCCCATTAGTACCCACTGGTATATCAAAGTTTATCTTGTCATACACCATGTAGGGCTTGGCCTTCCTTACATCATAGTCCACCCCCGTAGAGCGTAGAAACGGCCCTGTAATACCATACGATAGAGCCTCTTCAGAGGTTATGACCCCTACCCCCTTCGTCCTATCCACAAATATGCGATTCTTGGTTAGTAAGCCGTGAACCTCTTGGAGCACCTCGCGCACCACTTTGAAAGCGTTCAGCGCCATGTCCGTGAAGCCCACAGGCAGGTCATCCTTCACACCACCTATCCTTACATAGCTTGGGGTAACCCCTCTTCCTCCTGCGGCCTCCTCAATCAGCTTCCAAAGCGTTTCCCTTGCCTTTATCATATAGAGGAAGGCCGTTATGGCCCCAAGCTCCATGGCCGTGGCCCCTACGTTTGTAAGGTGGTCTGTAATACGACATATCTCGCTCATGATTACCCGTATATACTTACAGCGTTCAGGCACATCCACCCCAAAGAGTTTTTCTACAGCCATGGCGTAGCCAAAATTATTTATAAGGGGAGAGACGTAATTGAGCCTATCGGTGTAAATAATTGCCTGGTGATAAGTACGGTTCTCACAGGTCTTTTCAAATGCCCTATGAAGGTAGCCTATTTCTACATCGGCACTTACCACAGTCTCCCCATCCAGCTCCAGGAATATCCTGATGGTGCCGTGCATGGCGGGATGGGAGGGACCCATGTGGAGCGTCATCTCCCTTGTGTGTAACTCTCTGGCTAAGGTGGCTGTCTTTTCCATTTATTTATAATGTGGGGGCAGACCTTTGAGTCTGTCCAATTTCTTACGGCAGGGCTAAAGCCCTGTCCCTACGGTCTCAGTTCTCCGGGCCTATCAACGGCTGACGTTTAGTCAGTGGATAGTCCTTCCTTAGAGGATGTCCCTCAAATTGTTCGTAGAGGAGAATCCGCTTCAAGTCAGGATGCCCACCGAACTTTATACCGAACATATCCCAGCACTCCCTTTCCAACCAGTCGGCTACTGCCCAAAGAGGGGTAAGGGAGTCAATCGTTGGGTCTGCCTCAGGCACCGGGGCCTTTATCCTTACGCTATGATTGTACTTCAGCGAATAAAGATGATATACAACCTCAAAACGGTTTCCGTGGGATGGTTTTCCCGTCATGTGCAAATAATCCACCGCCGTCAGATCCGTTAGAAAATTGTAAGCCAGGTCTGATGAATCCTTCAGGAATCTGCAGATATCCACAATATCCACCCTCTTTACCAACGCCGTATCATCGCCCCTGAAGGAGTGGGTGTCTAAAATAGAAGACGAAAATTGCTCTTTTAATCTCTTTAGGGTTAGACTTTCTTCCATTAAAGCTCTTGCTTCTGACTCTGTATCTTTTCCTGGAGCTTAATGATTCCGTCCAGGACTGTTTCAGGCCTGGGCGGGCATCCGGGGATGTAGACATCCACGGGAATGATTGTGTCTATGCCTTGCACTGTGGCATAGTTGTCGTAAGGTCCCCCTGAACAGGTGCAGCCACCAAAGGCCACCACCCACTTGGGCTCGCACATCTGCTCCCATACCCTCTTTAGTATCGGCGCCTGCTTGTGGCTTATTGTTCCAACTACAAAAAGGACGTCCGCCTGGCGAGGCGAGAACCTGGGTAACCCTGCCCCAAAGCGGTCTATATCATAATGACTTGCCGCTGTAGCCATGTACTCCATGCCACAGCAGGCGGTTACAAATGGGTATAGGAAGAGGGAATACTTCCTGGCCCATCCAAGAACCTTGTCAACTTTTGTCAATACTACGCTTCCTTCTAAGGCAGACTCTAGCGCCACTCCAGAGCCCCCTCCTTCCAGGCATATAATAGTCCTACCGCCAGTATAGCAGTAAAGAGCATCATCTCTACGAACCCAAAAAGCGCCAGCTTCTTAAAAAGCACTGCCCAGGGATAAAAGAAAATCACCTCTACATCGAAGACAAGGAACAGGACTGCAATGAGGTAGAACTTTACAGGGAAGCCGGTCCTGGCAGGCCCCGAAGGCTCCATCCCGCACTCAAAAGGCAAGGCCTTTACAGGGGTGAGCCTCTTTGGCCCCAGCACGGAAGTCAAAAATATAAGCAGCC
>JAHFOV010000074.1 GCA_023261505.1 Planctomycetota bacterium | reverse complement strand
ACTCCTGTAAACAGGGGTTTTTCAGGGGTCTCAAACCTGAAATTTACAACTGGGAAACTCGCAATTTGCGGTCAAAGGATAGCCTTTTGTGGCGGGGAAGTCAAGGGAATAGGGGATAGCGAATAGGGAATAGAGATTAGGGAAAAGATGGCTAACCCCTAACCCCTGATCCCTAACTAAGAACTCCAGTGGGGCCGTGGGGGAGTTTATCCCACGGCCCCTAGGGGAAGAAATCGTCGTTGTAGACGCTGGAGTTTAAATTTATCTTGGTCTTTATTTAATCTTGACCTTTGTTTCGATAGCCTTTAGCCTCCTGAGCTTAGCGGCCTCGTCCTGCATTAAGGCTAGTTGCCCTATCATCGGTGCCCAACCGTACCACCAGGAATAGTCCTGCTGGACATGAGCTGTACCCTTATAGCCTTTTAGCTTGTACCAGAACCACATCTCAGCATACATCCTCTCTATGGCACTCGGGTTGCCAGGGGCTGTTATAAACAGGGCGGAGACCCCGAGGATTGGCCCTATTACAGGTACATGGCCCTTTTTCTACTTAAAGGCCTTGTAAACACCCATCCCCAGTTTATCGGGTCCGAGGGCATCGGCAAGGACGTCTCCCATAGGATAACAGGCCCTTTCCTCAGGACTAGGATCCAGTAAGCCTTCAGCCACAACTTGATCCATTATCTTTTGGGCCTCATCCTGCTTCTTCCAGCCCAGGAACATGTACTCATCGAGGTTTTCCAGCCACAGCCTTGCAAAGCGGACGCTGTGGCACCTGCCGCAAAGCTCCAGCCACGTCTCCCTCTTTTGGATACTTTCGGGGGAGCGTACCTCAAGTTTTTTATTAATGGGTGGTAGGTTAATCCCATAGGGATAGTCCTTTAGGCTTGAAGTGAAATCTACCTCCTTTGGCGGGACGGTTCCCATACGCCAGATGCCCTTGGTAACTGGACTGATTATCCACTTGCCCCCTCCTTTATACATGTGACAGTATTGACAGGTTGGGCTATGGTAATCTTTGCCAGGGATAACCTCTGCAAGAGGCTTATCAAAGGGCCAGTCATGACCTTCCAGGTGATAGATAATTCCCATCTTGGAATGTTCGTAGCTTTCCCAATCTGGATGGTCGGGGCCCATATGGCAGCTAGCACAGGCCTCAGGACGCCTGCCCTCTGCGGCGGAAAAGATGTGCCTGGTATGGCAACCATCACATCTGGACATCTCCACGTGGCATACGTCGCAACCAATCTGAGAGGCCCCTTCACCTCTTCTGTAGTTCTCTATATACCATGGAACTATAACATTGGCCTCCCAGCTCTGGACATGATTGGGCCTACCATGTTCCCTCTCCGAGGCAAGCTCTTCTCCTTGCTGGGGATGGCACTGGCCACAGGCGTTATCAACGGTAGGCATCTGCAGCACATCGTGGGACTTTCCGTGACAATCGGCGCACATCACCTCTGTAACTTCCCTACCAAGCCGCTTTTCTATGTCTGCGGTCTTGCCAGCAAAATATTCGTTTTTCTTAGGCTGTGCATGGGTAGAGGACTTCCATGCGTTGACTATCCCAGGGGTTACATTCTCATGGCATTCCACGCACTGCTCCGGACCAAATTTCTTCATAAGGTCTGCAAACATGGAAATGTCAGGCCGGATGTAGTGTCTGGAGGGATTAAGATACATGTGCATGGGTATAGGCTTATAGGCATCGCCAAATGGGCCGTCCCCTTTTTCCAACCCCACGTTCGTCTCGTACATCTTCTTTAGTTCCGGAGTTGGATAGGCATAGGATTTAGCTTCTGACGGTGGCTTTTCAGCCGGTGCCTTTTCAGCTTCAGCCGCTGCTATTTCAGCAGGGGCCGGCAGCCCTAGGAGAGGCGCCATTCCCCATAACAACAGAGAAACAACCACTGCAGTAGTAAATGGGACTCTCACGGCGGTAGCTCCTTTCTGTTCTAGCCGTCTTAATTCACTTATCCCAGCAGTGTATATTTATCCTCACCTGCTGAGGGTTAACACGCAAAGCTCCATTATTCAAATTTAAATAAGATGGTACTCTTTGCTAGCAACTTCTTATTGGACTCGACTTTCTTTGCTACTCTCTCTAGCAATGCTATTGACAGTTCCCGCCAATGCGACGCCCTTTTCAATGTCATGAAGGTCATTAATCTCAGTGGGTAGCTCCTCATTGGGTTTGATTGGCTGAGCGGGAGACGTCTTTATCATGCCTGCGACTTCTGCATTAGGTTGCCCTTTTTCGTCAGATTCAAGCATAGCCATGTAAGGGCCCCTAATCTCATGATTCCTCGCCATGTGGCAATGGCCGCAAACATCATAACTAAAGCCAAGTTTGCTCAGCCTCGAGGCCTCAGCTACCTTCCCCGAGCTCATGAAGTAGATGTAGAACTGGCCGGGGCCGTGGCAAGCCTCGCATGTCACTCCTTCTTCTACGTACTTACCTGTCTTTTCATCGTATCCCGTGGTATGACACTTGTAACACTCTCTCCTATATTTCTCATCTCCATTAATGAAATCCAGGGCCTTTTTGACCTTCTCCATGGTAATGAACTTATTGTTCTTCCATCGGTCTACGTGAAAAGGGGTTAGACCCTTATGACATCTCAAGCAAGCCGCACTACCCACGTAAACTGCCTTTTCTCCAGTAACCCCGTAGTATTTGAAGTCAGAGGCCCTTGCACCCTCTTCAGGAGTAAGTTCCGCCAAACCTTTCCAGAGTTGAAGCAGTGCGTCTGCCGTTTTAATCCTCGCTAACATCTCTTTCCTGTCTCGGAACAAGCCATGATGGGCCTTCTTAAGCTTAAGGGACTCGCCTTCTCCGCCGTGGCAGACCGTGCAACCATAGATACCAGAGGGAAAGTTTTCCGCTATGTTGGGATGAAGCTTGGTTAGCTTATCCTCATCAACGTGGCAGGTAATGCACCTGTCTACTCTTTGCCCGTTTCTGTTGTCTTTCCAGAGTCCCGACCCTTTCAGAAGTATCTGTTTTACCTCCAGCCTGGGTTTTTTGAGGCTCTCAATCCGCTTTTCGATGCTTTGGGCCGTCTTAGGGTCTCCCCACTTGGGGTCGGACCAACGTTCAAGCTCGTGCTTCAAGCTCTCAATACTCTGGGCGTATTCGGCTGTCTGATAACGCTTCCATTCGGGCTTCATTTCCATGATACCCCATACAATCAGGAATCCAAGCAAGACTACTGACAACGCCAAAAAACTTATTTTCCATCTCATGGCAAACCTCAGATATTAAACCACGGAGTTTTAAGTATGTAACGTATATGAAAGGCTTGTCGCAAGAGTATCTTCACAGGCACCAGCATCATCATCATAAATAGTATCATGGCAATATGATACCTGAGGAGGCCAAGCCTCCAGAAGAAGTTCTGAAAGGCCACAGCTGGGACGATAAGCCCAAGGATGAAGTAGCCTGCCAGGAAGGCTATCCCTGCCGGCAAGGGGAAGTTAGTCAGGACCACCTCCGTCTGTTTGGCAATCTCTTTGCTCTCCCACGGCCAGTAGAAGCTCCAGTAAGGACCCCTGAAATACTGACCCACCGCCACCAGGGCAAACCACATGGTAAAGCCAAAGAGGAAGCAAAACACAGCAAATTTCCTATTCCATATGGCATAACGTCCAACCCCCTTTATGGGGTCTGGGTCAAGGTAGGGTATAAGTGCAAGCCCTACAAGGATAACGGTGGGCAAGACCACGCCAGAAATCCAGGGGTCAAAGTATACAAGGAGTTCCTGTAGCCCCACAAAATACCAGGGTGCTTTGGCCTCCTTAGGTGTGAGCCCGGGGTTAGCTAGTTCCTCAAGTGGAGCATTCTGAAACATGGCCCAGGCCACGAGAACGATTGCAAAGATAAGCATGCAAATCAACTCTTTCACCACAAGATTGGGCCATGTGTCGACCTTTTCTTCCTTCGGGTATATATCTCTCTGACGTAAAAGTGCTTCTTCCCTTATAACCGTCAGGAGTCTTAGTCTTTCCTTTGTTTCTGTCTTTCCGTTCATAGCAATCCCTCAAATCTAAAGGGGCCTGGATATTCCTCCAGCCTTCCTTACCCGCCAGAAGTGCAAGGCCATTAGTCCTACTAATGCCCCTGGCAGGCCTATACAATGGGCAAAATAGAATCTAATAAGGGTAGGTTGGTCTATACTTGTACCGCCAAGTGTTAAAAAGCGTACATCGGTTTCCGGGCCAAGGACACTAAAAGGACCCTTGGCTCCCAATATGGGAGTATTTTCTGCCATGGTCGTTCCAACTGTAACTGCCCAGTAAGATAGCTGATCCCATGGCAGGAGATACCCTGTAAAACTGAGTAAAAAGGTCATCAATAGAAGGCCAACACCGATTACCCAGTTGAACTCTCTTGGTGACTTATAAGAGGAAGTTAGGAATACCCGCAGCATGTGCAAGGGTACAACAATAACCATAGCGTGTGCAGCGTACCTATGCAGGTTTCTCATGAACATCCCGAAAGGAACCACATTCTCAAGGTCTAGCATGTTGGCATACGCCTTGTCTACATCAGGGGTATAATAAATCATTAATACCCCCCCGGTTATTGCTGTTACCACAAAAAAGAAGGCGCTAAGCCCACCTAAGCAAAAGGTGTGCGTTATTTTAATACCTTCCTTACTTACCCTGGCAGGGTGCAAGTGGAAAATAAAATTCCCCATCACGCGGAAGACCCTATGGACAGGGCTATCTGAAAAGCCTGTCCTGAATATCGATCTCCACATCTGGACAAATATATTCATATCTTTCTCCCGGACAAGATTAGAAGTAAATTACGCTTTTAAAATATAGTCCATGCCAACTGTCTTCCCTTTATCTACCAGCAGACGGCCATCTGAGGAGAGGGTAATTTGCAATCGGTCTAAGGGCCTTGGTGCTGGACCTGCAAAGTTTATCCCGGTCTTGTAGAAGCGGCTGCCATGGCAGGGGCATTTAAACACCTGCTGATCCTCATACCATATGGGTTGACACCCCAGGTGTGTACATTTGGCCAAAATAGCGTAAAAGCCCTCCTGTTCCCTCACAATCCACACGCCACGCCCGGTCACAAGATTCACAGAACCTACTTTATACGACTCTGGCCTACCCGCCTTAAAGATCTTTGAGGCCTCATACAGGGCCCTCGGGTAAAGGAAGCGGAGCATTCCAGCTCCAAGAACGCCCCCCAAGATTGCGACAACGCCCCAGGCAGCCCAGAATAGCACACCTCCGAGCACCCTACGACGCGGTACAGCAGTTTCTTCGTGAATATCTATTAAAGGCTTTAACATCTCTTTCTCCTATTGCATCTCTTCAAACTTTATCATGCTTATTGCATCCACAGGGCAGCGAAGGCCACACAGACCGCAGTGAATACACTTTTCTTCGTCGTGGACCAGCCCTGCATAGAGACCATGACTATCAAGGTTTGAATCCACTGTAGAATCCAGGTCCGCCTTCTGGAAGTAGGTCATGGATATGGTTTTCGTTGGGCAGACATCTACGCAGCCCCCGCATAGGACGCAATTAGCCTTAGGTAATATCACAGGGCTAACGTTACAATTTAGACACCTTTCTCCCTGCTCTTTTGCAGTGTATTCTGAATATGTATACTCTTGGGCTTGCCACCCTTCTAGCCTTTTCTTTGCGGGCATCACGTCTGGTAGCATCCTTTTTTTCTTTAGCCTCGGCAGGAACCTCTCAAACCTCCTATCAACCGGTATTGACTCCATTGGGCCTTTCTCGGCAAAGCCGAGGGTGCCTGTACCACCAAGGTGTTGGTGGATGGACTGAGCGGCGAACTGGCCAGAGGCCACGGCATTGATTATCAGTCCAGGTCTTAGAATATCACCACAGGCAAACACCCCCGGCTTAGATGTAGATAAGGTCTGAGGGTCGATTTTGATCAGCTTCCTCTGGTCAAGTTCAAAACCAGCGCTACCGTCCATGAAAGACATATCAGGGGACTGACCTACGGCAAGGAGTATATTACTGGCCTTTATAATACGTTCCGTACCCGGTATATAGCTGGGATTGAAGCGTCCCTGCTCGTCATAAACATTTTTAACCTTTATTACCTCCAGGCCCTTTACCTTCCCATTTTCCCCTATTACCCTCTTGGGTCCCCACGAGGTATTAAAGACGATGCCTTCTTCCATGCCCTCCACCACATCGGTGATCCATGCGGGCATCTCTTCCTTGGGGTTATCGGGCCTGCTACCCTTTGCGGCTTCAAGGCAAACCAGATGTATCTCTCTGCATTTATTAGTACGAACAAGGGCCCTGGCCACGTCTGTAGCCACACAACCTCCCCCTAGTATTATACCTTTACCCCCCTGCACAATTTTACACAAGGTCTCACCACGCGTTTCTGTGCAGCCCCCTCCAATTATCACCGCCTGCTTTCCCATAGGTACCCCGTGCCCTGCTGCTACATCTTTGAGGAAATCAAGCCCTGAGAGCACACCTTCTTGCTCTATGCCTGGTACGGGCACCATCCTGCCTTTCGCAAGTCCTACAGCGATAACCACCCCGTCAAACTTCTCCTGGAGTTGATCAATCGTAAAATCCCTACCGCATTTCATGTTTGTAGTAAGCTCTACTCCTCTGAGAGCAACTACACCGTCTACGTCCTTCTTTACTGCCTCTCTGTCCAAGCGGTACATGGGTAAGGATTTTTCAGGCATACCCCCTGGGTTACTATCAGATTCATAGACAGAGACATTGTACCCCATGAGGGCAAGGTCGTGGGCTGCGGTTAATCCTGCAGGTCCAGCTCCCACCACAGCTATACGTGGGATTTTATTGGACTTCCGGCTACGGCCCAGTGTTATCTTTCCCATCCTCTCCCGTAGCCAGCTATACAGCTCTTCATGACTCAGCTTATTCTGCGAGACGGCAAAATCCTTTAAGGCCCTTATAGTAATAGGCTCATCCACCTTGCCCCTCTGACAGGCACTCTCGCAAGGAGCACCGCATACCTTCCCACAAGTAGCAACAAACGGATTGGGCGTCCTGGCAATAAGATATGCCTCCTGGTATCTCCCCTCTGCAATGGCCGTGACGTAGCCCCGAGCGTTGGTGCCTGCCGGACAGTTGAGCCGACAGGGAACATTATCGTGGAACCACTTTTCATCAATACAAGTGGAGGCCTCAAAGTTCCTAGGGCCAAGGGCTTGGACCGCCTCTCTATGCTTTAAAATAGATGGAGACGGTTCGTCTATCGATATAGAAAGGGCAGTTTTTGAAAAGATAATCTCAGTGCGGTAGGCTATTTCTTCAGCAATAGTACTCATTCCGCTTCCTTACCATAACCCCTGGAAACGCAAGGCGCTTTTTGGGGACCCCACAGTCTCTTTAAAGACTACTTAAAACCACAGGCAACCCACAAACAACTAGGCAAACTTTGGGAAGAGGATTCCCAAAGGAAAAAGTCAACTACAGCATCAAAAAAGCACTAAGAGGAATTGTATCATCAAAACAAGATTCTATGCAACCAAAATATTTGACAAACACTGAATTTAACCCTTCTCTAAACTATCTCTGAACTCGTCCAAAATATAGCAATATACATACCCATTTAGCAGCATCCTCCACAAATTCAGCTCACCGGTATTTCCATTTATCTGTCTTTTTTTAATAAGCCTTTATGGATTAAGGGTTTAAATTAGGCGCACAAAGGCAATCAACTCAGTAAATCTTTCTATAAAAAGGGTGACAATGCCCTTAAACTTGAAAACACTAATACACAGCAATGTACACCTAAGTGTACTTTATAGCTCCCTGCCGATGTGTACCAATTGCCAGAAATGATTACAGCTCGGTGTAGCCAGATACAGAGTAAAACGTTAAGGCAGGAAAACTTGTAAATTCAATAATGCAAGACACTTCACTATCTTTTTAGATAGCCTAAAATGCATAGAAGTCCTTTGAGATTTTCAAAAAGCCCCACTGCTCTCTGGAGAGACGTACGCTCATGTACGCCTCTCCAGGAGCATCAATCCTTCAAAAGATGCGGCTAAAGACTTAAAAACTTAGCAACTATTTTGACAGAAAGGACATATTTTGTACTGGGCACGACTGCACGCACACACCGCACTGGATGCAAAGGTCTGGATTTCTCGTTATCTGTGCATCTTCCTCGATGTGCCAGTGCCCACTGTAGAACCAACTCTGCCCACCCCTATTTTCTTTAAAGCGGTTGGGGTCCTTATTTAAAAACGTCATTTCTAGCGCGTTCTGGGGGCAGTTTCTCACACATGCGCCACAATAATTACAGTCTTTCTCTATCTCCAGAACATAGTCACATTGTAGACACCTGGATGCCTCCATAATGGCTATATCCCTGGTTAAACCTTTATCTACCTCCTTGAAGTTACCTCCCTCTTTGAGCCAACCTCCGTAAGTCTTCTGTCTGTACATTGTTTCGGGGTCTCGGGAGTTCCAGGGAGACCCTGCAATCCTTCTTGGAACATCCTCCTCCATATTCCGCATCTCTTCTCCCAGGTATTTCAGGATAGCCTCGGAGGCTCGATGTGCATGGGCAATAACCTCTATGACATTACTTGTACCTGTAATAAAATCT
Source organism: Planctomycetota bacterium (assembly GCA_023261505.1). Taxonomy (GTDB): domain Bacteria; phylum Planctomycetota; class Brocadiia; order Brocadiales; family Bathyanammoxibiaceae; genus JAHFOV01. Next base: position 2,752 of record JAHFOV010000074.1, on the reverse strand, counting down.
CCCCCAGCGAAGATACCCTTCTTTGGAGTTTCAAGTGTCTCAGGATTAGCCTCAGAGACACCTTGCAAAAGGGAAGTGTCAGGTTCCTGGTCAATAGCTGGAATAACCATGTCCGCCTCGAGTTCAAACTCAGAGCCAGGAATAGGCACAGGCTTCCTTCGGCCACTGGCATCAGGTTCGGTCAGTTCATTCTTAATGCACCTTAGTCCTTTGCCCTTTTTTCCTCTACCGCTCAATATCTCTAGCGGAGAGGCTAGGCAGTGGACTTTAACACCCTCCTCCACGAGGGCCCTTCGCTCCTCAGCGTCCATCGGCATCTCCTCAAGGCCCCTCCTGTAAAGGACAATGACCTTGGCGCCCATCCTGAGGGCAGTCCGTGCCACATCAGCCGCCGTAAAACCGCCTCCTATAACGGCCATAACCTTGCCCTTCACATCTACCGGCTCTCCCAGACTGACCTGCTGTAAGAAGGTAATCCCCGGGATAACCCCTGCTAAATTCTCACCTTTGATACTCAGGGCCTTTGGCTTCTGGGCACCTGGGCCCACAAAGACTGCGTTAAAATCCCTTTCCAACGCATCCAAGGAGATGTTTTTTCCTACAGTAGTATTTGTTATTATCTTTACCCCAAGCTTTCCGAGGAGACCTATTTCCTCCTCAAGCACTTCTCGGGGCAACCGATAGGATGGTATGCCAAATCTTAATGTCCCCCCTGGCTCGGGTAAAGACTCAAATATTACCACCTCACAGCCGGAAAGTATCAGGTCATTAGCTACTGCAAGGCCTGCTGGACCAGAACCTACCACTGCTACCCTTTTGTTATTCTTCTTTATAGGAAGGATTTCCTCTAAAAACCTCTCCTGATAATCAGGAGGAAGATAGTCTGTGATAAATCTCTTTAGTCCTCTTATGGCCACAGGCTCCAGGGAAACGGGTGCACTATCCTCTGACTTTATATTTCCCCTTTTGCAACTGCTCTCGCATGGATGCACACAGACGCGACCACATACGCTGACTAGCACGTTAGCGGCCCTGTTCACCTTCCATGCCTCGTAGAGATCCCCTTCTAATATAAGGCGGGTGTATTTGGCGACGTTAGTTTTTGTAGGGCAGGCTTGTTGACATGGTGACATTCTTTTTGACATTGTTATACTCCATTTCGACAAATTTTACCAATAAACAAGTATAACAAACTCTAAAAACTATACACACACGTCATTCCCAGTGAAATAGTCACTAGAAATGGTTAAAAAATGTTTATGCAAAAACTAACCCTTGAGTAACTAAAAAAAATTCCAAAAGTTACCTAGGCAGCTTTTCCCGTCGTAACAAACACAAGAGAAGGTCAAAAACTCTTTAGGCAGACCTTTCACAAAACGTAACAGAAAAGGTGAAACATTTAGGCAAACCTTCTCTATGAAGTAACTAAAAAGCTACTTCACACCGAGAGTTTACCACACTTTGTTACAAAAGCAAGAAAAAAAAATTCAAACCTTTGTAGAGTATATAGACGTGGTCAATTTAAGTAATTTTTATATTTTCTACAAAGAGGGCTTTGGCCTTGAACGCACTAGATTGTTCCTACAAAATTAGTATAATTTTCAACTTTCCAGGACCATAATAAACTTTTCCTAAAGTGCCGGAAATTAACGATGGAAAATAATCTAGCAAAACAGCAAGTTAAAAACTATCCGGAACTGCAGGCTTATCACGAATGCAAGCATTGCCCTTTCGCAAAGGTATCAATGTATGAACTGTAAAAACAAAACACTTAAGTGGGGTATATATATTTGAGGGTTGTTGCCATTGAAACCTCAGGTATGATTGGCAGTGTGGCCGTATGTGAGGGTACGCCTAAGGCGGATTGCCTGCGGGAGAGGTCTTTTGAAAAGGGGGTGGTACCCGCCTCAGGCGGACCTGGCGTTAAAAAACACGGCCAGGCACTGCTACCCTCCATAAACGAAATCTTTGCTGAATTAGGCTGGCGACCGGAGGATATTGACCTTATCGCTGTTAGTCACGGGCCAGGTTCCTTTACAGGTCTCCGGATAGGTATAACCTGTGCCAAGACGCTTGCCTATGTCTTAGAGAAACCCCTGGTGGCCGTACCCACGCTGGATGTCCTGGCGGAGAATGTTACCCCTGGCCAGACACCAATCTGTCCCATTCTGGATGCCAAGAGAAAGGCCGTCTATTCCTGTATCTATAGACCCGTGAATGGTACATGGCAGAAACAGACCGACTTTATGGCCATTGAGCCCCACGCCTTGCTGCCCCTTCTACTAAAACCTATCTTAATCTTTGGGGATGGGGTAGCACCTTACAGGGATCTCTTCAGTGTAGAGGGGATTACAATTGTGAACGGTGAATTGGGAATAGCCAGGGCCAGCGTGGTAGCCAGGCTAGGGATTCAGCTTTATGAGAAGGGCCGTATCAGCGACCCCTTCCAGCTCCAACCCCTCTATCTAAGGAGGTCAGAGGCGGAGGAGAAGTGGGAAGGACAGTAGGCAGTAGGGAGTAAGCAGTAAGGACTGATAGTAAACTTTTTTTGTTTCTCTTTCTTGTCCTTCAGTCTCTTTAACCTGAAGACGTAAACGTTAGAGGTCTTTGAAGAAATAACCTCGGCGCATATCTCATTCTGAGCGAAGCGAAGAATCCCATTTATTTTCTACCTCCCCTTTATCCCCTCCTTTTGAAGGAGGGGAAAGAGGGGTGGTAAAAGCTCAAAACGACTTTGGATATTTTAAGCGGC
>JAHFOV010000012.1:13753-43024 GCA_023261505.1 Planctomycetota bacterium | reverse complement strand
TGTTTGGGGCAGTTGATGAGAAGGGTGGGGCCTGCGGTTCTGTGGTAAATCTGGTGGAGGAACCCAGGTTCAACCACCTGGTAAAGGTTACTGGAGGGATTTTGGCAGAGGAAGCGGCCAGCCTGCTGAGGGAGTTCTTCCAGGAGAGATGCCGGAGCGGTTGAACGGGGCGGTCTCGAAAACCGCTAGTCGCATAATGCGGCTCGGGGGTTCGAATCCCCCTCTCTCCGCCAGGCTAGTTTTATTGGCCTTGCAAAAAAGATACAGAAAGAATTGAATGAAAAGATTTTCGGAAAGAATGGGTATTACAAAATCTGAGGTAATTCAACTTAATGGAATAAGTGCACAACTACGAAATTGTTTGTGGAATGTAATTCTAATACGCCTGGAAGATAGATGTTTTATTGGGTCTGGTGGCGTAACAAGATTGAGGGATAGTCTTGTATTTGAGTTTTTTAAGTTACCACTGGATGAAGTGCGTAAGTACAGTGCTGAAGGCTGGATAAAAGAGCAATTTTATTCTCTAGAATGGCATGGTGTCTATAATTTTGTAGAGTTTTTGGTTCAAAATGAAGAATTTTTTAAACTATTGCGGCAGGAAGAACTGAATAAAATCCTTGAACGAGAAAATTCGGGTTATCGCTTGGTGAAGGGGTATTTTGTGCCAATTACCAATGAACAAGAAATTAAAGCAATTGACGAGGCAGTTAAGAAAGCTGAACAATTTGGTATAGAAGGAGCAAGAGAGCATTTATCACAAGCGCTCTCTCTGCTTGCCAAGAAACCAGAACCAGATTACCGCAATTCTATAAAAGAATCCATTAGTGCAGTTGAGTCATTAGTTAAAAAGTTATCAGGAGTAAACAGTCGCGGACTGGAATCCCCCTTGAAAGAGCTGTCAAGAAAGATACCGATTCACGGGGCATTAAAGGAAGGATTTCTTACATTATACGGATACACAAGCAATGAGGGTGGAATTAGACACGCCATTCTTGAAGACCCCAATGTAGGGTACGATGAGGCAAAATTCATGTTAGTATCATGTTCAGCGTTTGTAAACTTTCTCTTTTCAAAGGCCCAAAAAGTTGGGTTGCTTAAAGAAGGATAACGCCCTGAAACCCCTTGATGGAGAGGAAGCAATTCCTTTTAAGAAGGCAGTAGAGGAGATTGAAAAAGAACGCCTTTTGTAGATGCTTCGCTTCGCTCAGCATGACAAGTGATTTTCAAAATAGTAGCGTGTGAGCTTGGCTCACACGTTCTTGTAAAATAATCGTGCGACACGAGGTTGTACGCTACATAGAGTTATATAATAAAAGGAGAGGTGTCCGAGAGGCTGAAGGAGCACGCTTGGAAAGCGTGTAGGCGGGCTAAAACCTGCCTCCAGGGTTCGAACCCCTGCCTCTCCGCCAGTCTTCAGCAGTTTTTGTAGACAGAAAACCAGGGATGAAAAAAGGCTCTAAGCAGCAATTTAAGATTGTCGTTGAAAAACACAAGGATGGTTATGTTGCCTACCCGTTGGGATTAAAAGGGATTGTTGTAGGCCAGGGAGATACTTATGAAGAAGCCCTAGCTGATGTGAAATCAGCTATAAGGTTTCACATTAAAACCTTTGGGAAAGAAGTAATAGATGTCAAGTCTGCTGTCCTGGAAGCCTTTGTGGCTGAAGCAGGGATTGAAATTTGACGAAATTCCCTGTCGATGCTCCGAAGCAAAAAGTTGTTAAAGCGTTAGAAAAATTGGGTTTTAAACTTGTAAGAGAGAAAGAACACATTTCTATGATTCGTGAGAATCCAAATGGTACAAGACGCCCCTTACAATGCCTAACCATGCACGAATAAAAGGGTCAACATTGAGAACCATATGTACCCAGGCAGGCATCCAAAGGAGTGAATTCTTGAAGGCGTATTCAGAATCATGAATTTCTTTAAAGATTTGGCCGTGCTAGACGGGGAGCTAGCGGTTCCCTGTGACCTGAAAGCCGCTTTATGCAGGGTCGAACGCTCCCAAGAGGTTTACCGGACTCATGGCACTATCCTTAAAAGCGGCGATGAAGGCTGGGTCTCATGCAATAAGAGGGTGTGAACCTGGTCAGAGGCGGAAGCCAGCAGCCATAAGCGCCTAGCCTTATGTGCCGTGAGGTAGCCTGGCCAGAGCCAGTCTTTAGGGATGGGCCCTGGGGAAGGGAATCGAAGGGAGTGCACGGCCGTCACTAGTAGTCGTTACAGTAAATATGGGAGGAAAACCATGAAAGAAAAAACACCAGTAATTCGAAAGGGATCACAAAAAGCGCAACAATCTCGTGAAAAACCCCAAGTTTGGTTACGAGAAGACCACACGAAAGCTTTCGCAGAGTTGTTAAAAACCTATGACAGATTAGTTCAAGAAGTACCTCAAACAGACTTGCTTGCTGAAATCATACATGATTTCCAAAAAATATTAGAAAACTTTGAGAAATTATTTGAAGAAGTACCTAAAAAAAAGTTGGCCTTGGAAGTGCTAGAAGCTTACACAAAGGCATTGGAGACCTATACGAGCATAGCAAAGGATAGAGTATTAGAACTAGTACCTGAGAAAGAGCTGGATAGGGAGATTGAATTCTTTGATTCGGAAATAAATGGAGAACTCAAAAAATACTTTGGTAAATATGTAGCCATAAAGAATTGTGAAGTAATTGCTGTAGGGGATACCTACGAGGAGGTCTCGGAGAAAGTAAAAAAGACACCTTATGCAAAAGCAAGATGTATCCTTATACGTAAAGTAGAAAAAGAAAGACCGATTCATTTTGTGTCTGTTCCTCTCTCTGTAGAGTAAAAATGCCAATACCCTATACAAAACTGCTTTTTAAAGACCCCGAAGCTCCAGTTCTGGAATTGGAGGTTATTTCTACGATTGATGAGACTAAACGAGAGGTTGTTGGCGCAATTCTTGATTCTGGCTCGTCAATAACTTTGATTCCTGGAGGCCTTAGGAGAAACATTAGCCCTCAATTAACAGGTAAAGAAACCATTGTTGATATCATAGGAAGAGAAGCCGACAGATTACTATATGATGTGAAAATAGTTTTTCAAAAATACCCGAGACTTAAACTCCCAGTTATACAAGCGGCTGAAGGTGGATTCAGAGCAAAGGGAAGCGCCTTTGCCATCATTGGGCGAGATATATTGAACAGCTTTAAGCTTGTTTTGGATGGCCCGAATCTGGAGTTTGATGTTATAAAACCATGACCTACACCGTTTTTGCCAGAAAATATCGTCCGCAGACCTTTGAAGAAGTAGTTGGGCAAGAAGCAGTGGTGACCACCCTCAAGAATGCACTACTCCAGGGTAGGGTGGCCCATGCCTACCTCTTTGCGGGGCCTCGTGGTGTGGGAAAGACTTCTATAGCGAGGATACTGGCTAAGTGCCTGAACTGTCAGAAAGGTCCCACGGGTAGCCCCTGCAATGAATGTGATTCCTGCAGGTGCATCTCTGAGGGGAGAGACCACATGGATGTTATAGAAATAGATGGCGCAAGCAACCGTGGTATTGATGAGATCAGAAACCTAAGGAAAAATGTAGGTATATGCCCTAGTAGTTCACCTTACAAGATATACATTATAGACGAGGTTCATATGTTAACCCGGGAGGCATTTAATGCCTTACTTAAGACCTTGGAAGAGCCTCCTTCGCATGTTAAATTCTTTTTTGCCACCACCGCCCCTCACAAACTTCCTGAGACGATACTGTCTCGCTGTCAACGTTTTGATTTAAAAAACATATCCCTGGAGGATATTGTTAATCGCCTCAAGCAGTTGGCCAAAAAAGAGAAGATAGAAGTGGAAGAAGAAGCCCTCAGGGCCATTGCCAGGTATGCCAAGGGAGGACTGAGGGACTCTCAATCCCTTCTTGACCAGCTATGGGTTTTCTCGGAAGGGAAGATTACCGTGGCCGATGTCCAGGGTTTATTAGGGGCAGTCCCGGAAGAAAAAGTAGCGGCCCTCGTTGAAAGGCTTATACAAAAAGACGCTCCTGGGGCAGTTAAGATTGTACATGAAACGCTTAAAGAAGGTAAGGATTGGGATGCCTTTATTGAACAGATACTGTGGTACTTAAGGGACCTCCTGGTAGTTTCCACCTGTGGTTATAATTCAGAGCTGCTGGAAAACCCCTGGAGGGAAGCTCAGTTCCTGAAGGCCCAATCTCAGGCCCTCTCTCGGGAGACCCTCATGGCCATGATTTATATGCTGACAGAGGTGAAACGAAGGGCCAGAGACGATTTCCAGCAGAGGGTCTTTCTGGAGATGGCGGTGATAAAGCTGGCAATGATGGACTTCCACCCACTGTCAGAAATACTGGCCAGGCTGGAAGAACTAGAAAAGAAACTCTCCAGTAGAGGGGTAGTACCTGCCCATACTCTCAACTGCGAATCTGTCAAAGATACCGGGGATTCTCCACAAGAAGAGGCCCTTATAGAGAAGGAAATACAGGCTTCGCCGCCCAAAAGTATAGAGGAGGCCTGGACCCAGCTATTGGAAAAACTCCATCGGGAGAGACAATCTACATGGTCCTATCTAAAAGAGGGAAGGCTGAGGGAAGATGGGGAGGGAGAGTTGACCCTGGAATTTCCTAAAGACAGGCCTTTTCCCAAGAAGTATCTTGAGACCAATACCCAGGAGCGAACCATGCTTGAAGAGTATTTGACAGGGATATTGGGGAGGAGGCCCCGGCTGAAGTTTGCACTTTATGAAAGAGCTGCTGTCGCTGGGGGGGAAGCTACGAAGGATGCATTAAAAAAAGAGGAGAAAGGAAAAAGCCTGGCCGAGAAGGCGATGGAAATCTTTGAGGGGCAGGTACAAAAAAAGGGAGGATTACCATGAAAGGTTTTGGCAACTTTGCCGACATGCTAAAGGAGGCTCAAAAGCAGGCCCAAAAGATGCAAAAACGCATGGAGGAACTACAGCAAGAGCTTAAGGAGCGCGTGGTAGAGGCTAGTTCCGGTGGAGGTATGGTTACCGTCCATATGAATGGCCGCCAGGAACTGCTCAACATAAAGATAGACCCCGAGGTGGTAAACCCCAAGGAGGTAGAGATGCTGGAGGATCTGGTGGTGGCTGCGGTAAACCAGGCCATAAAAAAATCCCAGCAGCTTTACGAAGAGGAGTTGAGCAAACTCACGGGAGGACTAGCTATTCCAGGGATCTCCGGACTTCCCTTCGGAGAGAAACCCTGACGGCTTGAAGCAAGAGTGTCTCTCTTGTAAAATAGGTTTTGTTGAATGAGAGGTTAAAGGGTTTGAAGGGCTATCCAGAGGTAATGGACAGACTGGTGAGGGTATTGGCCAGGTGGCCAGGGATAGGGAAGAGGAGTGCTGAGAGGTTGGCCTATCATATCCTATGCATGCCTGCTAAGGAGGCCCTGGAGTTGGCAGCTATTATTGGAGAACTTAAGAAAAAGGTCAAACCCTGCTCTCAGTGTTTTAACCTGACGGAGGGGAGCATCTGCCATATCTGCCAGAACCCCGCCCGCGATTCCAGCATAATCTGCATAGTCGAAGAGCCTAAAGACCTCTGGACAATAGAAAAAACCGGCCAGTACAGAGGTCTATACCATGTCCTTCAAGGCCATATCTCTCCCCTGGAGGATGTAGGCCCGGAAAACCTGACCATTGAAAAACTTGTGGAAAGGGTAAAGGAAGGGCAGATAAAAGAGGTCATCCTGGCTACCAATTTTAGCGTTGAGGGTGATGCTACAGCCTTGTGCATACAGAAAATGCTCGAGCCCCTGGGGGTAAAGATTACTCGCCTCGCAAGGGGCATACCCCAGGGCAGTTATTTGGAGTATCTTAACAATGCAGTCCTGGGTGAGGCCCTGGAGGCCCGTAGGACTTTTTAGTTAGGTGAATTAATATGAGAATGGAAGCCTCTTTACAGCCGCAACTTCAACAGAAGCTAAGACTAGCTCCACAGATAATCCAGTCTATAGAAATACTCCAGTTACCACTCCTGGCCCTGGTGGAACACGTACAGATGGAGTTAGAGGAAAACCCAGTGCTGGAGGAAGTACCCCAGGTGGAGAAACCTGTTGAGGAAGGAGAAAAAGATAATAGTGAAGACAAAGGTCCTACCGAAGTCTTGCCGGAGGAGTGGCAGGACTTCCCGAGACACCGTAACAAAGCTGCCCGTCAGGAAGAGAGCGACCTGAAACAGCAGGCCCTGGAAAATACCGCCAGCAAACCCATCTCCTTACATGAATATCTTATGGGTCAGCTTCCCCTGGTGGAGGTACCCGAAGAACTCCGAGAGGTATGTGAGGTTATAATTGACAACATAGACGATAGGGGCTATCTCACGACTCCACTGGAAGAGATGATAAAAGGCGTGAGCCGACCAGCCAGCACAGAAGAAGTCGAGAAGGCCCTTCGGTTCGTTCAATCGATGGAGCCCACTGGCGTAGGTGCCAGGAGCCTTGAGGAGTGTCTGCTCCTGCAGATAGACCAGAGGCTAAAAAACTATGACCTTCTAAAAGAATTGATTACCCATCATCTCAAGAATATAGAGATGAAGCGGTATCCTCAGGTTGCTAAAAATACGAACAAGCATATTGAAACTATAAAGAGAGCGGTAGATTTTATACGAACCCTCAATCCCCGCCCTGGCTCCCTATTTTCTAACGAACAAATAGCCTATATAGTGCCCGATGTGAGGGTGGAGTATGTGGACGGCCGTTACGAGGTTATCCTTAATGAGAATTCGGCCCTGCCACGATTGGCAATAAACCCCTTCTACAGAGACTACATTTACCGCAAGAGTTTAGACCCCCAGGCTCACCAGTTTCTACAGAAAAAAATGGAATCGGCAAGGTGGCTCATAGAGGCCATAGAACAACGAAGGGCCACCCTTTATAAGGTAGCTTCCAAGATTGTGGAGCTCCAGCACAGCTTCCTTGAGGAGGGCGTTGCTGGGCTTAGACCCTTAAGGATGCAGGAGGTGGCCGATCAACTGGGCATCCACGTCTCTACGGTGAGCCGCGCTGTTTCCAGAAAATATATCCAGACCCCCAGGGGTGTATTTGAGATGAAATTCTTCTTTACGGGAGGTTTTGAGAGTGCCCAGGGTCCCACGGAGTCTTGGGCTGCCATGAGGCAAAAACTGGTTGAGATTGTTGCCAAGGAAGATAAGTCCAATCCTCTTAGTGATGAAGAAATAGCAGCTATACTCCGCTCTCAAGGCTTTGACATCGCCAGACGAACCGTCACTAAGTACCGCAAATGCATCAAAATCCCCTCAAGCCGCAGGAGGAGGCAGTATTAATTATTCCTGCCCTGTTCCCTCCCTCAGGCAGTATCTTTGCAGTGGCATTCCCCCACTTTCTCTATACAATCACACTCGCAAGCCTTTGAGGGTTCTTTTGCATGGGATTCGTGCTCTGAAGCCTTAGACATTTCTTGTTCTTGTTTCTTGGGTTCATTTTCATGACCTTTATGCATCATCCCCATGGGCATCATGCACATGCACCCCAGGGCTAAAGACAAGGCGAAGCCGATAAGGACATAAGAGCCTTTTCTAACCACCACGTTTTTTATTTTCATTTCTTTTCACCTGCCTCAGACGAATTAGTATACGTAATTGAAGAGGCCTCTTCTCTGGGTCTCTTTTTCCAGAACCATCCTCTTTTAGGTTTCTTTACCTTAACCTTTTTAGGTTTGAGGGGTCTCAAGAGTTGCCATTTTTTTACCATATGGTAGACGACAGGAATTACAAAAAGGGTTACAAGCGTGGAGGTAACAGAACCACCGATTATAGGAACAGCCAGGGGACGCATTATCTCTGACCCTGAACCTGTAGCCCAGAGCATGGGCAGAAGGCCAAAGATGGTAGTAGAGATCGTTAAAAGTTTGGGTCTCAGCCTGAGGACAGCCCCATCCAGTATGGCCTCTGTAACCTGGGTCTCTTCCTTTATGTTTTCCACGCCCCTCTTTTCAAAGGATTCTACAAGGAAGGCCACCATCAAAATCCCTGTGGAGGTGGCCATACCAAATAGGGCAATGTAGCCCACCCAGACGGCTACACTGAAGTTGAAACCCCAAAAATATTGAAATATCAACCCCCCCGTCAGGGCAGTAGGCACAGTTATCATTATTATTGTGGCATCTATAAAAGAGGTATAGGTTATGTATAGAACTATGAACATGATAACGATAACAATAGGTACCAAGAACTGGAGGGTCTTTTTTGCACGCATTTGATGTTCGTACTGCCCGCTCCACTGGATAAAATAGCCAGGAGGGAGTTTTATCCTCTGAGGGGTTACCTTCTGGGCCTCTTCTACCACCCCTATGACATCCCTACCCCTAACATTAAACAGAACATAGGCAACAAGGAGTCCATTCTCACCCCTTATCATGCTGGGGCCGGGGACTATTCTGATGTCTGCAAGTTGATATAGTGGAATCTGTGCCCCCATAGCGGTTGGCACTAAAATCCTTTGTATTTTATCCAGTGTTGCCCTTAGTTCCCTGGCATAACGCACCCTCACTGGGAAGCGCCGGCGGCCTTCTACAGTAGTGGTAATAGTCTTCCCTCCCATTGCTACTTCTATAACGTCCTGGACATCCCCGATATTTATACCATACCTGGCCACCTGCTTACGGTCCGGGTCAATCTCTAGATAATTTTCCCCAATCAGTTTATCAGGATAAATATCCACTGCTCCCCTTACAGTCCTAAGGACATTCGCCACCTGCTCGGCCAGGTTCACCACAGTCCTCTGGTCGCTGCCATATATCTTTGCCCCCACCTGGGTCCTTATTCCGGTGGACGTCATGTCAACACGGTTTATTATGGGCTGGGTCCAGATGTTAGACCAGCCTGGTATCTTCACTGTAGAATCTAGTTCCATCAGTATCTTTTCCCTGGTCATCCCCTTCCGCCATTCTTCCTTGGGCTTGAGGTTTACTATGGACTCAAACATCTCTATTGGGGCGGGGTCAGTAGGGGTGTCGGCCCTGCCCAGCTTTCCTAATACATCCTCCACCTCTGGAACGGTCCTTGCAAGGGCATCTCTTTTTTTCATGTCATCTACCACACGGGTAATTGAGGCGCTCGGTAGGGTAACAGGCATGTCCAGGATAGTGCCCTCGTCCAGTGGTGGCATAAATTCCTTCCCTATCATAGGAAATAGGACTACTGCCGCAATTACAAGGGCTATGGTAAGACCTAGTGGAACCCATTTGTAACGCAGGGCCCATTTCAGGCTGGCCATGTATATCCTTACCAGGAATCTTACTATGGGATTTTCCTCCTCACTGAGGAGCCTGCCCTTCAAGAAAAGGGTAGCCAGGGCGGGTACAAGGGTTATGGCCAGTACCGCGGTACCTACCATGGCAAGACTCTTGGTGAAGGCCAGGGGCCAGAAGAGCTTTCCCTCTATACCACGGAGGGCAAAGACAGGGATAAAAGACAAAATCATGATTACCACAGAGAAAAATATAGGCGGGCCCACTATCTTGGTAGATTCCAGGACTATATCTCTAATATCCCCCTTTACCCTGGCCTTTGGCCCGTACTTGTTGGTCAGATTTCTGAAGGCATTTTCAGTAATGACTATCCCCGCATCCATCAGGTCTCCCAGGGCTATAGCTATCCCAGAAAGAGACATGATGTTGGAAGTTATGTGCAAGGGGTACATAAGCATAAAGGAGATAAGGATGGCCAGGGGCAGGGTAAGGATTATTAGTATCGCACTAAGAGGATGGGCAAGGTAAAGGCCCACTACTAAAAGTGTAATAATAGACTCCTCAATGAGGGTCTCTTTCAGGGTACCAATTGACCGGTGAATAAGAGGTGTTCTGTCATAAAAGGGTACTATCCTGACCCCTGGGGGCAGACCTGGCTCAAGTTCCTTAATCTTCCGTTTTATATTCCTGGTTACGGTAACAGTGTCCTCCCCGTACCTCATGATGACTACGCCCCCTGTAACTTCGCTACCGTTCTTTTCTAGTACGCCCCTGCGCAGGGCAGGCCCAACCTGGACTGTGGCCACGTTCTTTACGAATATAGGTACTCCATTGAATGCACCCACAACGATATTCTCTATATCCTCCAGGCTCTCAATCCAGCCCAAGCCCCTCACCAGATACTCCATGTCGCTGGCCTCCACCACCCTGGCCCCAACGGTCTTATTGCTGGCCTCAACGTTCTCAAAGACTGCCTTAAGTGGGACTTTGTAGGCAAGGAGTTTGTTCGGGTCCACATCTATCTGATATTCCCTGACAAAGCCTCCAATGCTTGCCACGTCAGCCACACCAGGGGTAGATTTCAATTGATATCTCACAAACCAGTCCTGAATGGCCCTCAGCTCCCCCAGGTCGTAGCCCTCCCCCTCTACGGTGTACCAGAATATCTGCCCTATTGCAGTGGCATCAGGGGCAAGGTAGGGCATAACCCCAGGTGGCAAAAAGGTGGAGGCCAGGTTCAGCCTTTCTATTATCCTCTCCCTGCAGAAGTAATAACCGTACCTTTCATCAAAGATTACAAAGACCATAGAAAAGCCAAAGTCAGAGACGGATCGCACGGCCTTCACGCCTGCCAGGCCAGAAAGGTTTACGCTCAAGGGGTAAGTAATCTGGTCTTCGACATCCTGGGGGCTTCTGCCTGGCCAGTCTGTAAAGATAATCTGCTGGTTCTCGCTCAAATCCGGGATAGCGTCCACAGGGGTTTTAAGCAAACAGTAGACCCCCCAGACCATGGCCAGGGCGAAGAATATTATGGTCATAAAGCGGTTCTTTATACAGAACTCTATGATGGCAACTATCATGAGCGTCTCTTTTTCAAGTACTTGTTAGCATTTTTCTTAAATTTACGTTTGCGCTCGTCTTAGCAGAAATAATAGGTTTTACCAAGGTATTGGTATGTTACGGCCTTGCCTTTTGCAGGGACATACTGCATACCAAATCGGTAGTGGTAGTTTCCTTGTATGCCCAGACCATTGCCGAGAAGAGCCAGAAGGTTGTACTGCCCATACTCGTTGGCCTTTAACGGGTGGGGATTAGCCAACGTTGCCATGAGCATTGATTTGCCCCCTAAATTTCTCACCTAATATTAACGTTTTATCCTGTATTCCGACTCTCTTCACTGCTAAGAGGATTGGCATGTGTAATTGCAGCAACCTCTTCACTAGGCCTCTTTTTCCAGAACCATCCCCTTCCAGGTTTCTTCACCTTAACCTTTTTAGGCTTAAGGGGCCTCAGTGTGGTCCATTCGGTCAACATTTGGTAAAGAACAGGGATAACCAGCAGGATTACCGAATCCGAGGTAATCAGCCCACCAATTACGGGCACTGCCAGTGGCCTCATTATCTCTGCCCCCGTGCCAGTAGCCCAGAGCATGGGTAGAAGGCCAAAGAGGGTGGTAGAGAACGTTAAGAGCTTGGGTCTCAGCCTGAGCGCCGCACCCTCCATTATTGCTGCGGTAATGTCTTCCCTTGTCTTTATATTTTCTATCCCTTTCTTTTCTAGTGCCTCTTTAAGAAAGACTACCATTACCACTCCTGCCGCCACGGCCATACCAAAGAGGGCAATAAAGCCCACCCAGACCGCCACGCTGAAGTTATACCCCATAAGATAGAGCATAATCATACCGCCCGTAAGGGCCGCCGGTACGGAAATCATTATTATAAGGGCATCAGCGAAGGAGTTATAGGTAATGTAGAGGATTATAAACATAATAACAATGACAATGGGCATTATAAACTGGAGGGTTTTTTTGGCCCGCATCTGATGTTCGTACTGCCCGCTCCACTCAATGAAATAAGCAGGAGGAAGTTTTATCCTCTGAGGGATTATCTTCTTGGCCTCTTCCACCACCCCTACAACGTCCCTTTCCCTCACATTAAAGAGGACATAGGCGACAAGGAGTCCATTCTCGCTCTTTATCATGCTGGGACCTTGTTCAATCCTAATATCTGCCAGCTGATAGAGGGGAATCTGTGCTCCCATAGCGGTTGGCACTAAAATCCTTTGTATTTTATCCAGTGTTGCCCTTAGTTCCCTGGCATAACGCACCCTCACTGGGAAGCGCCGGCGGCCTTCTACAGTAGTGGTAATAGTCTTCCCTCCCATTGCTACTTCTATAACGTCCTGGACATCCCCGATATTTATACCATACCTGGCCACCTGCTTACGGTCCGGGTCAATCTCTAGATAATTTTCCCCAATCAGTTTATCAGGATAAATATCCACTGCTCCCCTTACAGTCCTAAGGACATTCGCCACCTGCTCGGCCAGGTTCACCACAGTCCTCTGGTCGCTGCCATATATCTTTGCCCCCACCTGGGTCCTTATTCCGGTGGACGTCATGTCAACACGGTTTATTATGGGCTGGGTCCAGATGTTAGACCAGCCTGGTATCTTCACTGTAGAATCTAGTTCCATCAGTATCTTTTCCCTGGTCATCCCCTTCCGCCATTCTTCCTTGGGCTTGAGGTTTACTATGGACTCAAACATCTCTATTGGGGCGGGGTCAGTAGGGGTGTCGGCCCTGCCCAGCTTTCCTAATACATCCTCCACCTCTGGAACGGTCCTTGCAAGGGCATCTCTTTTTTTCATGTCATCTACCACACGGGTAATTGAGGCGCTCGGTAGGGTAACAGGCATGTCCAGGATAGTGCCCTCGTCCAGTGGTGGCATAAATTCCTTCCCTATCATAGGAAATAGGACTACTGCCGCAATTACAAGGGCTATGGTAAGACCTAGTGGAACCCATTTGTAACGCAGGGCCCATTTCAGGCTGGCCATGTATATCCTTACCAGGAATCTTACTATGGGATTTTCCTCCTCACTGAGGAGCCTGCCCTTCAAGAAAAGGGTAGCCAGGGCGGGTACAAGGGTTATGGCCAGTACCGCGGTACCTACCATGGCAAGACTCTTGGTGAAGGCCAGGGGCCAGAAGAGCTTTCCCTCTATACCACGGAGGGCAAAGACAGGGATAAAAGACAAAATCATGATTACCACAGAGAAAAATATAGGCGGGCCCACTATCTTGGTAGATTCCAGGACTATATCTCTAATATCCCCCTTTACCCTGGCCTTTGGCCCGTACTTGTTGGTCAGATTTCTGAAGGCATTTTCAGTAATGACTATCCCCGCATCCATCAGGTCTCCCAGGGCTATAGCTATCCCAGAAAGAGACATGATGTTGGAAGTTATGTGCAAGGGGTACATAAGCATAAAGGAGATAAGGATGGCCAGGGGCAGGGTAAGGATTATTAGTATCGCACTAAGAGGATGGGCAAGGTAAAGGCCCACTACTAAAAGTGTAATAATAGACTCCTCAATGAGGGTCTCTTTCAGGGTACCAATTGACCGGTGAATAAGAGGTGTTCTGTCATAAAAGGGTACTATCCTGACCCCTGGGGGCAGACCTGGCTCAAGTTCCTTAATCTTCCGTTTTATATTCCTGGTTACGGTAACAGTGTCCTCCCCGTACCTCATGATGACTACGCCCCCTGTAACTTCGCTACCGTTCTTTTCTAGTACGCCCCTGCGCAGGGCAGGCCCAACCTGGACTGTGGCCACGTTCTTTACGAATATAGGTACTCCATTGAATGCACCCACAACGATATTCTCTATATCCTCCAGGCTCTCAATCCAGCCCAAGCCCCTCACCAGATACTCCATGTCGCTGGCCTCCACCACCCTGGCCCCAACGGTCTTATTGCTGGCCTCAACGTTCTCAAAGACTGCCTTAAGTGGGACTTTGTAGGCAAGGAGTTTGTTCGGGTCCACATCTATCTGATATTCCCTGACAAAGCCTCCAATGCTTGCCACGTCAGCCACACCAGGGGTAGATTTCAATTGATATCTCACAAACCAGTCCTGAATGGCCCTCAGCTCCCCCAGGTCGTAGCCCTCCCCCTCTACGGTGTACCAGAATATCTGCCCTATTGCAGTGGCATCAGGGGCAAGGTAGGGCATAACCCCAGGTGGCAAAAAGGTGGAGGCCAGGTTCAGCCTTTCTATTATCCTCTCCCTGCAGAAGTAATAACCGTACCTTTCATCAAAGATTACAAAGACCATAGAAAAGCCAAAGTCAGAGACGGATCGCACGGCCTTCACGCCTGCCAGGCCAGAAAGGTTTACGCTCAAGGGGTAAGTAATCTGGTCTTCGACATCCTGGGGGCTTCTGCCTGGCCAGTCTGTAAAGATAATCTGCTGGTTCTCGCTCAAATCCGGGATAGCGTCCACAGGGGTTTTAAGCAAACAGTAGACCCCCCAGACCATGGCCAGGGCGAAGAATATTATGGTCATAAAGCGGTTCTTTATACAGAACTCTATGATGGCAACTATCATGAGCGTCTCTTTTTCAAGTACTTGTTAGCATTTTTCTTAAATTTACGTTTGCGCTCGTCTTAGCAGAAATAATAGGTTTTACCAAGGTATTGGTATGTTACGGCCTTGCCTTTTGCAGGGACATACTGCATACCAAATCGGTAGTGGTAGTTTCCTTGTATGCCCAGACCATTGCCGAGAAGAGCCAGAAGGTTGTACTGCCCATACTCGTTGGCCTTTAACGGGTGGGGATTAGCCAACGTTGCCATGAGCATTGATTTGCCCCCTAAATTTCTCACCTAATATTAACGTTTTATCCTGTATTCCGACTCTCTTCACTGCTAAGAGGATTGGCATGTGTAATTGCAGCAACCTCTTCACTAGGCCTCTTTTTCCAGAACCATCCCCTTCCAGGTTTCTTCACCTTAACCTTTTTAGGCTTAAGGGGCCTCAGTGTGGTCCATTCGGTCAACATTTGGTAAAGAACAGGGATAACCAGCAGGATTACCGAATCCGAGGTAATCAGCCCACCAATTACGGGCACTGCCAGTGGCCTCATTATCTCTGCCCCCGTGCCAGTAGCCCAGAGCATGGGTAGAAGGCCAAAGAGGGTGGTAGAGAACGTTAAGAGCTTGGGTCTCAGCCTGAGCGCCGCACCCTCCATTATTGCTGCGGTAATGTCTTCCCTTGTCTTTATATTTTCTATCCCTTTCTTTTCTAGTGCCTCTTTAAGAAAGACTACCATTACCACTCCTGCCGCCACGGCCATACCAAAGAGGGCAATAAAGCCCACCCAGACCGCCACGCTGAAGTTATACCCCATAAGATAGAGCATAATCATACCGCCCGTAAGGGCCGCCGGTACGGAAATCATTATTATAAGGGCATCAGCGAAGGAGTTATAGGTAATGTAGAGGATTATAAACATAATAACAATGACAATGGGCATTATAAACTGGAGGGTTTTTTTGGCCCGCATCTGATGTTCGTACTGCCCGCTCCACTCAATGAAATAAGCAGGAGGAAGTTTTATCCTCTGAGGGATTATCTTCTTGGCCTCTTCCACCACCCCTACAACGTCCCTTTCCCTCACATTAAAGAGGACATAGGCGACAAGGAGTCCATTCTCGCTCTTTATCATGCTGGGACCTTGTTCAATCCTAATATCTGCCAGCTGATAGAGGGGAATCTGTGCTCCCATAGCGGTTGGCACTAAAATCCTTTGTATTTTATCCAGTGTTGCCCTTAGTTCCCTGGCATAACGCACCCTCACTGGGAAGCGCCGGCGGCCTTCAACAGTAGTGGTAATAGTCTTCCCTCCCATTGCCACTTCTATTACGTCTTGGACATCTCCAATGTTTACTCCATACCTGGCTATCTGTTTACGATCTGGGCCAATCTCCAGGTAATTTTCCCCGATGAGTTTATCAGGGTAGATATCCACGGCCCCTTTGATGGTTTTGAGGATATCTGCTACATGCTCGGCTATATCAACCACTTTACTCTGGTCACTACCATATATCTTTGCTCCTACCTGGGTCCTTATTCCTGTAGACACCATGTCAATACGGTTTATTATGGGCTGGGTCCAGATGTTAGACCAGCCTGGTATCTTCACTGTGGAATCTAGTTCCATCAGTAACTTTTCCCTGGTCATCCCCTTCCGCCATTCTTCCTTGGGCTTGAGGTTTACTATGGACTCAACCATCTCTATTGGGGCGGGGTCTACAGGGGTATCTGCCCTGCCAAGCTTCCCCACCACCATCTCCACCTCTGGGATAGTCCTCAAGAGTGCATCCCTCTTCTTAAGGTCATCCACCACCCGGGTTATTGAGGCGCTGGGTAGAGTAATAGGCATGTCCATGATAGTGCCCTCATTCAGTGGTGGCATAAATTCCCTGCCTATTAAGGTAGAAAAGAATATGGCGGTAGCAAGGAGGACAGCGGTTATTCCCAAGGTGGCCCATTTAAATCGGATGGCCTGTCTCAAGACAGGGATATATATGGCCATAAAAAAACGCACTGCTGGGTTCTCATGTTCGTTGAGGAGCCTTCCCTTTAACATGAGTGTCGTAAGCGCAGGCACGAGGGTTATGGCCAGTATAGCCGTACCCACCATAGCAAGGCTCTTGGTAAGGGCAAGTGGAAAGAAGAGCTTTCCCTCTACACCCCTAAGGGCAAAAACGGGTATAAAAGACAGTAGCATTATTAATACAGAGAAAAAGATGGGAGGGCCTACTAACTTGGAAGACTCCAGGACTACCTCTCTTATATCTCCCCTTACCTTATTCTTAGCGAATTGTAGGGTAAGATTCCTAAAGGCATTTTCTGTGATTACTATTGCAGAATCCACTACTACGCCAATGGCGATAGCCAGCCCTGAAAGGGACATAATGTTTGAGGTAACGTGGATTGAATACATAAGTATAAAGGATATTAGTATTGCAATTGGCAGGGTCAAGACGATGATAACTGCACTGGGGAAATGCATGAGGAAGATGCCAACGCATACTATGGTGATTATTGATTCTTCAATTAGGGTATGTTTCAGGGTATCAATTGCCTTGTGAATAAGAGGGGTTCGGTCATAAAAGGGTACTATCCTGACCCCTGGGGGCAGCCCTGGCTCAAGTTCCTTAAGCTTCTGTTTTATATTCTTGGTTACGTTAATAGTATCCTCCCCATACCTCATGAGGACTACGCCCCCTGTAACCTCGCTACCGTTCTTTTCCAGTACGCCCCTGCGGAAGGCAGGCCCAATCTGAACTATGGCCACGTTCTTCACGTATATAGGTACCCCATTGTATGCCCCCACAACGATATTCTCTATATCCTCCAGGCTCTCAATCCAGCCCAAGCCCCTCACCAGATACTCCATATCGCTGGCCTCCACCACCCTGGCCCCAACGGTCTTATTGCTGGCCTGGATATTATCAAAGACTTCCTTGAGTGGGATTTTGTAGGCAAGGAGCTTGTTCGGGTCCACATCTATCTGATATTCTCTGACGAAGCCGCCAATGCTTGCCACGTCGGCCACCCCCGCTGTGGATTTCAACTGATACCTCACAAACCAGTCCTGGATGGCCCTTAGCTCCCCAAGGTCATAACCCTCCCCCTCCACGGTGTACCAGAATATCTGCCCTATTGCAGTGGCATCGGGGGCAAGGTAAGGCACCACCCCAGCGGGCAAAAAGGTGGAGGCAAGGTTAAGCCTCTCTATTAGCCTCTCCCTGCAGAAGTAATAGCCGTATCTTTCATCAAAGATTACAAAGACCATAGAAAAGCCAAAGTCAGAGATAGACCGTACGGCTTTTATACCTGCCAGGCCCGAAAGGTTTACGCTCAAGGGATAAGTAATCTGGTCTTCCACATCCTGAGGACTTCTACCCGGCCAGTCTGTAAAGATAATCTGCTGGTTCTCACTCAAATCCGGGATGGCATCCACAGGGGTCTTAAACAGACAATAGACCCCCCAGACCATGGCTAGGGCGAAAAATATTATGGTCATCATACGGTTCTTTATGCAGAATTCTATTATGGCCGCTATCATTAGCCTTTATTCAACTTTTTTTAAATATTTGTCAGGATTTTTCCTGAATTTGCGTTTGCACTCCTCACAGCAAAAATAATAGGTTTTTTCCTTGTATCGGTATGTCTCGGCCTCTTCCTTTTTCATATCCATGCCACACACCGGGTCATTAACTTCTGTTTTCTTATATACCCATACCCTTGCCGAGAAGAGGCCAGGGTTAGACTTGAAGTGCGTCAGGCACTCCTGAGAACAGAAGTAATATATATTTCCCTCGTAATCCAGTTTGAGGGCATCGGGTAACTTCAAATCCATACCACAAACTGGGTCTGTTGCTTCTCCTTCGGTAGGTATCCTTGCAATGGGGGGAGCCGCTGCTTCCACAGGAGGAGCCTTCTCGAGCTCAGAGGGTTTTTTAACCTCTTTTTCTGGGACTGGCAATTTTTCAGCCGGTGCGCCGTGAACGTGCGGTGGATGGGGCTCTTCTACAGGACCTCCCGTTGCTCCATAGTACTGAGCAGCTACTCCAGGTCCCAACTTGGTTTCAGCATCAATGAGGAAGGCCCCGGCCGAGGCCACCTTCTCCCCTTCCTTTAGCCCCCCTAACACTTGAACGAAGCCCTCCGCCTCAAAGCCAGTTTTTATCTCCCGCGCCACAAATATGCTTGGCTCCTTCTCCACATAAACAATCTTTCTCAGGCCAGTATCCAGGACTGCGGAACGAGGTATGGCGAGGACCCCCTGGGGTTTTTCCACAAGAGGCATCCCTCCACATTTTTCACATTTGCCTGGTTTATCAGAGATTACCTCCGGGTGCATCGGACAGTAATATGTCAGTTCCTCTATCCCTAAAGGGACTTTTATTGTGGCATTTACAAACATACCCGGCTTTAACTTCAACTCTGGATTGGGAACATCCACCCTTACCTTCACTGAGCGGGTCTGCTCGTTGAGAAAGGGCTCTATAAAAGAGACCTCCCCAATAAAGGCCTGTCCTGGGTAAGTAGGACTGGTAATCTCCACCTTTTGCCCCAGCTTTACCAGGGCCATCTCAAACTCATAGACATCTGCCATCATCCAGAGGTTAGAGAGGTCGGCGATTGTATACATCTGAGTGCCTTCCATGACGTACTGGCCCTCAAGGACGTCTTTCTTTATCACGGTGCCGGTAATGGGTGAATAAACTACCATGTGGGTCTTTACCTCCCGTGTCCTTTTCAGCTCCTCTATCTGTTCTTCAGTAATACCCCATAAGAGGAGCCTGTCACGGCTGGCCTTTAGGAGGGATTCTGCCCCTTTGACTACCTCTGAGGTAGAACTTCCCTTCATCTTCTCTGCAGTATCCAGGGCGAGGAGGTACTCCTTCTGGGTGGACACTAAGTCTGGACTGTAAATCCATACCAGTGGGGCGCCTTTTTCTACATCGGTGCCTGTGAAATTTACAAAGAGCTTATCTACCCTGCCCATTATCCTTGCGGTGGTATAAGCGAGGCGCCTCTCGTCATAAGTTATCCTACCAACGGTGTATATGTCTTTAACTAGGCTCCTGTAGGCAGCTGACTCTGTCTTTATCCCTGCTAGTTCTATCTGTCTTGGGCTAAACTGAACAATAGGAACTTCAGGCCCTGCCTCGGTAGGGGGTTTTACTGCCCCTTTTATCCTCTTGGATAAAGGCATCCCGCATATAGGACATTTACCAGGTTTGTTCGAGACCACATGTGGGTGCATTGGACAGAAGTACTCGACCTCCCCTTCCTCCGAACCTGCCCACAAGGTTTCCGACTCCCAGCCAGTGAAATAGCCTAAAAAGGCTACTGGGATAAATATTAGCCATACTGTACATATGTATCTTAAAATCTTGCGAAGCACCTTATATCACCTTTCCTTCATTACCTTTTCGCATGTCATTGAGAGGGGCTTTAGCCCCAAAGTTATGCCTTTTGCAGATTCGTCTCTGGCGAACAATTTCATTCAACTGTGTCACCTTCCTTCGGCTCTCAACACGGCTCAGGACATGCTTTATCACTGTCTTATTCCATCCCCGCCGGTGTAAGAGGTGTACCTACTACCCTTTCCAGTTCTGCCAGGTTAGCCTTAAAGTCACGTTCTGCCTCGTGATACTGAATGCGGACATTCAAAAGCGTCCTCTCACTGTCTAAAAGGGTAAGGAAATCTATCTTTTCTGCCCCATACTCAGTGAGGGCCGCCTTAAGTGACTGTTCAGCCAAGGGGATAACACTTTCTGAATATATCTTGGCTGTAAACCGGGCATTAATAGTCTTTGTCCAGAAGTCCTTTACTTGAAAAAGGATGGTATTCTTTACGGCCTGATATTCTGCCTCAGAAGCCTGTAAGGTCTCTTTGGACTCTTTGACCTTGGCCCGATTCTTATTCCAGAACCATGGTACATTAAAGGCTATCTGAGTCATCCACTGGCCGGTGTTAGTGTTGGGTTTCATGTAGACAACCATGAACTCCGGGTCAGGGAAGTAGAGGTCCTTTTTGGCTAAATCAAGGGCAGATTTATTCCTCTTTATGGCAAAATCGAACTTCTTGAGTTCCGGCCGTTGTTTAATTGCAATCTCCTGCAGTTCCTGCAGATTCAAGTTGATTGGGGTCACTGGGTAATGCTCCGGTTGCCCCAGCGGCGCCTCGGGATCCCTGTTGAGGATGGTATTTATCTGGGTCTCAACGGCCTTTTTATCCCTTTCCAGAACCTCTAGCTCCCTTATAATCTTTGCAATCTCCACCTGGGCAGCAAGGACGTCCCTCTGCGGGGCACGGCCCACCTTGTAACGTGTCGACGCTATAGTGGCAAGTTTCTCCAGGATGTCTTTGACCTCTTTATTAATCTCTATGATCTCGTAGTGGTGTTCTAGTTGAAAATATGCCCCTTTTACCCTGGCCAGTATCTCCAGCACCTGCTGTTCCCAATCCTTCTTTGCGATGTTAGAGTCTTCTTCAGCAATCTTGCCCCTTAAGCGGAGCTTTCCAGGAAAAGGGACCTTTTGGGAGACCACCCCCCTACGTTCTGCACGGTCAAATGAAGGGTCAGGCGTTATAGGGTTCTCAGCATTCCATGTATGGAAGTTAACCACGGGGTCATCAAGTGACCTAGCCCTGGCAATAGCCTCCTGGCTGGCCTCCCATCGGTTCAGGAATACCTGGATGTTAGGGTTATTCTTCAATGCCTCCTCTATTACCCATTGGAGACGCAATTTCTCCGTGGGTTCTTCTGCCCATGCCGGGCCAGAAAAGCAGAGCGTGCTCACAAAGAAGAGTGTCAGTAATCTTTTCATCTTTTCTCTCCGTCAATAGACAGTAAGAGTAAGAAGTAGGCAGTAAGCAGTAGGCAGTAGGTAGCGTACCTACACCATACCACTTACTGCTTACTGTGTTTCCTACACGCTTCCTACATGGGTTTCTTGCATAATGGGCAAAGTAATACGTCCGACCCGCATTTGTTGCAGGTATGGATATCCAAATCCTGTACCTCTTTATTGCAGTTAGGACACAGCATCTTCTTTTCCAGGTGCACTCCTCCACCTTTCTTTGTGGCTGTTACCTCCTCCTTGCAGTTGGGGCACTTTAGTTGTACTGCAGGTCCTGTAGCAGCTTGTCCCTTCGTAGCCTCAGCCACCACCTTCTTGCAAACGTCGCACACATAAACCTCTTGTCCGCACTTACTGCAAACATGGAGTTCAAGGGCCGTCCCCTTTCCTTTACAATCTGGACATAGCATCCTTTTCTCCAGATGGACACCACCGCCTTTCTTTGTTGCTATTGTCTCAGTTTTGCAAGAAGGGCAGATTATCTTCGTGGACTCCTCATCTGCGTATGCAGGGACTGCCCGTACCAAGGTGATTTGAGCACCGATAAAAGTCAGTGTCAGAAACCCCATAAGACATACCAAAATCATCCTGTTGTTCATCTTCGTTCTCCTTCTGTCAAGAATGTAATGAGGGGATTATTTCTCTCCGCATCGAGATGGTCTCCCCCCGTGGCCATCTGTTCAGGAATACATGAATATTAGGAAATTCTTAACACCTCGTCTTTTACCAATTTTTTTCATCTCTTATTTCCGTAAATTCAAGCGATTTGTTACATGGTTTTCTTACATAACGGGCAAAGGAATATATCCGCTCCACACTTGCTGCAGGTATGGACGTCTGCATCCCTTATCGCCTTTTTACAATTAGGGCATATCATCTTATTTTCCAGGCTAACACCTCCGGCCTTCTTTGTGGCCTGGGTCATCTCCTTGCAAGTAGGACACTTAACTTCTACAGCAGGCTCTTCCCTTACCACTGTGCCACTGTACTGCTTGCAGACTGGGCAAGCCAGTATATCCTTACCGCATTTCTTACATTCAAAGACTCCAAGTTCCTCTATCTTCTCCTTACAAGAAGGGCATACCATTGCCTTTTCAAAGACAACTGAGCCGCCCTTTTTAACTGCAGTTACCTGTTCCTTGCAGGAGGGGCAAATCACCTTAGCAACTGGCTTCTCGGTAACATGAGCCACCACTTTCTTACAAAGACTGCAAAGGTAAACCTCTTCCCCGCACTTCTTGCAAACATGAGGTTCAAGGGTCGTTCCAGCCCCTTTACAATCTGGACAGATCATCTCCTTCTCCAGGTGTACACCACCACCCTTCTTTGTGGCCATTGTCATCTCTTTACATCTAGGGCATGCTATCTCCGTAGTGGACCCCTCTTCTGTCTGGGCAGGTGATTCCTTTGCTAGGGTGGGTTGATCACAGACAAAAAACATTGCCAGAATTCCTAAAAGACATACCAAAATCACTCTGTTCCTCATTTTCTTTCTCCTATTAAAGTTGTAGGGGCGTATTGCAATACGCCCCTACCATCCAAAACACGCCCGGGCTCGTAACCCCTGAGTCTCAGGGAATTAAATACAACCAGAAGGGAACTGAAGGCCATGAACCCCGCAGCCATCATCGGACTCAGATGTCCCAGAGCCGCCATAGGGATGGCCACAATATTGTAGGAGAAGGCCCAGAAAAGGTTCTGCTTTATGGTCTTCATTACCTGCCTGCTTAGTGCAATCGCCTCTGCGGCCTTCTTAATGTCTCCTTTCATTAGGGTAATCTGAGAGGCCTCAAGGGCCACATCTGTCCCGGTACTCATAGCAAAGCTCACATCGGCGGTCATGAGGGCTGGTGCGTCGTTTATACCATCTCCTACCATGCCCACCTTTTTACCCCTTTTTTGTTCCTCCTTTATCTCTTCCACCTTTTCCTGCGGCTTTAGCCCAGCCTTGAATCGTTTTATGCCCACCTTTTTTGCTACCTCCTCGGCACTCTCATAGTGGTCCCCAGTGAGTAGAGAAGGCTCTATGTTCATAGCCTTTATACAATCTATTGCCTGGAGAGAGGTCTCCTTTACAGTATCTGCCAGGGCAAATAGGGCTACCGGCTCACCATCGGAGGCCACGTAAACCAGGGCACTTCCCCCCCTCTTGAACTCCTTCGCCTTTGACTCAAGATCAGCCAGGTCTATGCCCTCTTCTCTCAGCATCCTTTCACTGCCGATAGTAAAAATCTGACCATTGCACCTTGCCTTTATACCCAGACCGCTGTGGGCATGAAAATCAGTGGCTGTGTGGAGTGGGATATCCCTCTGCCTGGCATACTCTACAATGGCCCGGGCGAAAGGGTGCTCGGAGGGCCTCTCACAAGAAGCCGCATGGGAGAGGAGTTCTATATCAGGTCTTTGTGTGGCATTATAAAATTGCGTTACAGTAGGTTGTCCCAGGGTTATAGTACCGGTCTTATCAAAGAAGAGAGTATCAATCCTTGAGGCCTCCTCCAGACTCTTAGCATCCCTAATCAGAATGCCAAGTTGAGCAGCCCTGCCCACCCCTACGATAACAGCGGCGGGGGTGGCAAGACCGAGGGCACATGGGCAGGCAATGAGTACTACGGCAATAGAGGCAGTAAGGGCAACGGGATAACAGTATCCAACCCATAGCCAGCCAGCCGCAGTAATGACTGCTATCAACAAGACTATGGGCACAAAAACCCCCGATACCCTATCCGCCAGGCGCTCCACAGGGGCCTTGGAGGACTGGGCCTCTTTGACCAGCCTTATGATTTGGGCAAAGGTGGTGTCATCCCCCACCCTGAGGGCCTCAAAGACTATAGTGCCATCAAGATTTATCGTACTGGTCTGGACAATATCCCCTGGCATCTTAACCACAGGGAGGCTTTCACCGGTGAGGGAGGCCTCATCTACTGTAGTACGGCCATCAATAACCCGCCCATCGGCTGGAATCCGCTCCCCCGGTCTGACAATTATACTGTCGCCAATAGAGAGTTCATTTACAGACATTTCAACCTCTACATCTTCCCTAAGACAGCGGGCCTTTTTGGGTACCAAGGTCATCAGTTTCTCTACAGCCTCTGTCGTCCTTGCCCTTGCCCTGTCTTCTAAAAAGCGGCCCAGGAGGATGAGGGTGACAATCACACAGGCAGTTTCGAAATAGAGTTCCTTTATGCTCCACATGAGGGATGTAAGGCTGTAGGCATACGCCGCACCACTACCCATAGCTATAAGCGTATCCATGTTGGCCCTTAGATGCCTTAACTGCCTCATCGCTCCTGCAAAGAACTCATACCCTGCTCCGAAGACGACCACTGTTGCAAGGAGGAGTTGCAGGTAAGAGCAGTACGGGAAGTCTAGACATAACATTGATATAAAGAATACAGGGGCTGTAAGGAGGGCTGCTACCAATAAACGACTGCCAGGGGTGGCTACAGCCTTGAGGTATCCCTTTTCCAGGGAATAACCCATAGAAGCGAGGGTGGACTTAAGAACCTCCTCGCTGACAGTACCTTTTAGGGCGGCCTCTCGTGTGGCAAAATTTACCCTTGCCTCTTCTACGCCCTCTAACCGCGTGAGGGCCTTTTCTATCCGTCGGGCGCAGGAGGCACAGTGCATTCCTTTGATGTAATATATCTTTTTCTGGTTACTCACGGAGGTGCTGCCTGCCAAAGTTTCTCAGGATGGTAATAATCTCGTCTATCTTTTCCCTTTTATCTTCTTCTCTGCCAGAGCGTATAGCATCTGTAACGCAGTGCTCGAGATGCTTCTTGAGGATAAGCTCCTGTACACGAGCAATGGCGGCTGATATAGATTGGAGCTGGGTAATAATGTCCACACAGTACCTGCGGTTTTCTATCATCTTCTGTACACCACGAATCTGTCCTTCAATCCTCTTCAGCCTCAGGAGCTGAGTATCATGGGGGACACCCACTTTCACTATATCTTCTCCTTTAGAAGTTATACTTTTCGTTTTCACGTCCATAATTATACCATACCCCCCTACCCTATACAAGTTAAATTTAAAAAATTAAGTCTAAACATTTCAATATTTCATGAGTCCGGTTTAAGATTATCCCATTACTTCTTTTGCTGCCCCCTGCTTTCCCCTTCCGCCAAATACGTGTTCACTTCCTGATAGTTCCCTTGTATCCTCCTGTGAAAGGGTCAGGAGAGAGCCTGATAGTACTGTGCTGGCCAGTACTGTCCCAGTAATCCCCCTTGTATCCACCTGTCAGCGGGTCTGGCCTAAGTCTAATCTCATCCTTTCTGATTGGTTCATCCCCGCAACCGCTAACACATAGAGCTAAAAGCAGGCTAACTAAGCTATTTGCTCTCCCTTTTTCCATTCTTATTTCCTATCAGGAAATATTTAATAAAGTTTTAAAATGATAGCGCGTGCGCGAGTCTATAATAACACTAAGGGGAAAGAAATCTTGTTTGATTTGTTTTTTTGCGTTCCTTCATTAGACGGCTCAAGATTTCTTCCCCCTTAGTGTTATTAAAGAGTGTAGCCATCTCACTTCTGTATTGGGTATTCAGCCACTGCCGCCAAGCCTTCCAATCTAATAATACTGGAAGATTTTCTGGCACTAGAAAATATGGCAACTTTTTCTGTTGCCCAATGTTTTTAGCTAACTCCAGACATTTAACAAAATAATTGACGTTCTTTTTTAACTCTTCTTGATAAAAAACCACACCGTCAAAATTCTTTACTGTAGCAAGTTGATATTTGCTAAACGTACAACCTTATCTGGATTGTTGCTTATAAATGTTTTAATAGCGTCGGCGCTGTTTAGATGTTGCGACTGGTTATAAGATTTTCCTAACCATTTCCAAAAGGATGCATTATCCACATACCTAACACCATCCTGAAAGACTTTTGAGTAAGCACCGACTATAGCAATATCTTTTAGAAATTCTTTTGCTTCGCTGTCAATTAGGCCTTCACTAAGTTGATTTTCCCTCAAGTTAGGCATAAGCTACCCCTTTCAGTTTTCCCGTACTTTACCTACCCACACGCCTATTTTGTCTTCGGACATAACTTCTCCAAATAGGTTTTGGTGTTTATCTAATCATGCAAATCTTACATCTTAGATTGTTGGTGTCAAGAAAATTCTTTCTGAGAATGTGGGAGTAAAATGCATAGGTAACTTCTGCAGTGGATGTACTTTAACAGATTCAATTTTGCTTGAAGTTTTAACTTGCCCCCCCATCGATGGGAGGGAGAAGGTTGAAAATCCGCCGTGTTTTGGGCGGGGGGAGGATGGTATTCAGGTAAAACCATCGGTTCAGTTAAGATTGTGGTTCATGAACCGCTTTTAGAGGTTTGGGTTTTAAGGGAGGAGAATTCAGTAGAAGGTTAGCTTAAATGATTGAAAGTCTTAAGTATTGGTCAGGCTCAAAGAAAGTTTTATTACTGGTATTTTATCCTCTGGGTGGGGCAAACAAGGATTGCGTTTTTTATTTTTTCACTGTGAGGGCCAAAACCTTCTTTTAGCTTGAGCTGGACCCCCGCTTGAAAGACTTAAGATTTATTTAAAACGTTTCCTTCGAAACCGTCTCAGGCTAACGCAAGTTTCCTAGGGCGTCATGCCGCCATGGAAAAAGGCATTCATGGAGAGTATCCATATCGTTGCAATTCCTAGCAGGATTGTAGCTATTCCCAGCCCGATGCTAGAAGCCATTACAACAACTTTCTTTCGGCTCCTGCCAGTTCTCGGTGAGCCAAGCCTCATATCCAAAACATCTAAACTGCCTTTCTTTCCCCACCTCATGCCTTTCCCCTCCCCTTTTTATAAAGTGTCGAATGACTCTGAAGACAGGTATGATTCAGTAGAATAAGTAACGGGCTCATAATAGGTGCCCTCTCTCGCATGGTCCAAGAGATAATTGCACCTGGGGCATCTTCGATTTTGAGGCCCTTCGCTCTTAAAACTCCTACCGCACATCAAGCAAATCCTCACCCTTTTCTGAAGTTTTGACCTTTTTCTGGTCACGAATGTTGGGGTAAATAACCTATTCACGACACCCTCCTCTCCACGCTTTAATACCTCAGAAGAATCTTTACTAGAGTATTCTAAAATCTAACTAGCATATAAAGTGCCAAAAAGGTGTCATTTATTTCAAAAATATTTTTATTTATTTAAGTGCTTTATTTTTAATAGCTTCTGGAAATGTCCAAAAAGTTAAATAAATAGCTATCTGTATAAATCAGTTTACAGATACAATAAAAAAGGAATATTTTTCAAAATGTTGTAAGAACGGTTAAGTACACCATGAAAATTTTTCAATATGGTGTCTCATTCCTTGCAAACGCATGCATTATTTGATAATTTAATATAAGTGACGAAACCTGGGGGAAAATTTAGCCACAGCAATCTGCTAAAGGCAAGACCTCTTAGTGCCTTCGTCGCATTTTTCAATTTTTATCCATCAAAGGAGGGTTTATGGGCGCGTTAACCTCTGAAACAGAAAGTCCCGATATTAAGGCAATAGAAAAAATTGCCGAGGGGCGACAAAAGATAAAGGAAGAGATATCAAAGGTAATAGTTGGACAGGAGGGAGTGATAGAGCATATGCTTATTGCCCTCTTCTGTAAGGGCCATTGCCTTTTTGTGGGTGTGCCAGGTCTGGCTAAGACCCTACTTGTAAGTACTTTAGCTGAGGTACTTAACCTACGTTTTAGCCGTATACAGTTCACCCCAGACCTGATGCCGGCCGATATAACAGGGACGGACGTCCTTGAACAAGACCAAACCACTGGCAGGCGTTTTTTTAGGTTTATAAAGGGTCCTATTTTTGCCAACATTTTACTGGCCGATGAAATCAACCGAACACCCCCGAAGACTCAGGCAGCCCTCCTACAATCCATGCAGGAGTATAAGGTTACGGCAGGGGGGGAAACCTATCCTCTTGAACTCCCCTTTCTAGTCTTTGCCACCCAGAACCCAATAGAGCAGGAAGGCACTTATCCTCTTCCTGAGGCCCAACTGGATAGATTTATGTTCCAGATAAACATAGAATATCCCTCTCTAGCAGAGGAGATGGAGATTGTCAGGAGCACTACCAGTGCCTTTAAGCCTACGCTTAGCAGGGTCTTCGGCCCGGAAGAGATTCTGGCCTTCCAGGAAATTGTTCTGAAGGTGCCTGTATCCGACCATACCCTTTCTTATGCAGTAAGGCTGGTTAGGGACTCAAGGCCCACATCTAAAGAGGCCCCCGACTTTGTAAAGAAGTGGATAAGTTGGGGGGCAGGCCCAAGGGCCTCGCAGTATCTCATCCTTGGTGGCAAGACAAGAGCCTTACTCCAGGGCCGTTATGCCGTTAATACAGAAGATATCCGCCACCTTTGCCGTCCTATACTTCAGCACAGGATTATTACCAATTTTCATGCTGAAGCAGAGGGCATCACTTCTCTTGAGGTTATTGACAAGCTTTTGGAAACAGTGAAAGAAAAAGAATGAGGAAGTTAGAAGTTAAGACCTTTGACCCTGCGACCTTGAGTAAGATATCCAACCTTAGCTTTAGGGCGCGCTATGTAGTAGAGGGTACTCTTGCAGGTATCCATAAAAGCCCCCATAAGGGCTCAAGCATCGAGTTCCTGGAACATAAAGAATACTCCCCAGGGGATGAGATAAAACATATAGACTGGAAGGTGTTGGGGAGGTCAGACAAATACTATCTGAAACAGTTTGAGGATGAAACTAACCTAAGGGCATACATCCTTTTAGATACCAGTGGTTCCATGGGTTACGGCTCAGGGGCAATGAATAAACTAGAGTATGCCACTACCCTGGCCGCTTGTTTGTGCTACTTGTTATTGATGCAATCGGACGCTGTGGGCCTCCTCATCTTCGGAGAAGGGATCGAACAGTATATACCCCCGAGGGCCAAATCTAACCACCTCCAGGTACTACTTGGAGCGCTTAAGGAGCTTAAGGCACATGGGAAGTCCCACCTCGCTCAGGTACTGGAAGATTTTGCAGGAAGGGAGCCAAGGCGTTCCCTGATAGTCCTCCTTTCAGACCTCTTTGACGACGTAAAGGAGGTATCCAGGAATTTAAGACAGCTAAGGCAACGCAATAACGAGGT
>JAHFOV010000012.1:11003-13743 GCA_023261505.1 Planctomycetota bacterium | reverse complement strand
GACAGCTATGAACTGGAATTTCCCTTCGGAGAGTTGACTTTGTTCCAGTCCATGGAAGATACCACCCAGGTTCTGGCCGAACCCAGGGCAATCAAGGAGACCTACCAGGCCGAACTGGCCCGCTTCCTGGAGGAGATACGCCAGGGCTGCCTGGAGAATCTGATTGATTACTGGTTAATTAACACCTCCACACCAATAGACCGCGCCCTCCTGAAGTACCTTACCACAAGAGAAAGGCTCTCCCGCACTATGTTTGGAAGGAAATAACCATGCACCTCCTTAACCCCCTTTTTCTCCTGGGGATATTGGGGGTAGCCCTCCCTATCCTCATCCACCTAATGGGCAGGCGCAAGGCCCCCCTGTATCGCTTTGCGGCCATAGATTTTATCTTACGCTCTCAGAAGAGGATAGAAGCCCGTCTCAAATTGCAGAACCTCTTCTTGCTCCTACTAAGGGCAGGTGTAATTCTCCTGGTAGCCCTTGCACTTGCTAAACCGCTGCTTCAAGAAAAAGGATTAAGCATTGCGCCCATGGAAGTTCCCTCAAGCAACATTTTTATAGTTGATAACTCCTTCAGCATGAACTACCAGACTGGGGAAGGGACCCTACTGGCCAAAGTCAAGGTATGGGCCAGGGAGCTAGCCAGCAGTCTCACGCCCTCCGATGAGGGGTGTGTCCTTGCAGTTTGCCCCACTGCTGAGCAATCTGCCCCTGGCGAACTAACCCCAGATAAAGGCCAGCTCCTGGAGTCCATAGAGCGCATTGGACCCACGTTCTGCTCTAATACCCTTAACCCCTCTCTTGAGAAGGCCCTCTCATTCCTAAAAGGTTCCAAAAAGGAATTAAGGAGGATTTTTCTCTTTACAGACCTGACCCAGAATAGCTGGAGGGAATACCAGAAACTTGGCAGTGTCTTTAAAGAAGGCCCAGTGTTTCTCCATATAATTGATGTTGCCAAAGGACAGTCCCTTTCCAATCTGGCCATTACAGCCCTGGAATCCAGCTATGATTGGACTAAAAAGGACGGTAAGGTGCATCTTAAGGCTACCGTTCATAATTTCTCCGAGGCAAACATGAAAAACCTCCTGGTTAGAGTTAGATGGGGGGACAAACCCGCTTCGGAGGAAAAGGAAGTTGCTCAGGGTTTCCTGGACCTCCCACCGCACTCTCAGGCAGTCAAGGAATTTTTTCTGGACCCTCCGCAGGAGGCAATACCCTGGGGATATGTGGAGATAATGGAATCCGCTTCGGGTGGATTGGTTGCCGATAACCAACGCTTCTTCACCCTCCCCGCAGTAAAAGATATATCAGTACTACTAATAGATGGTGCCCCTAGCATCTACCTCTATAAAAGTGAGAGCTTTTACCTGGAAAGGGCCCTTAATCCAGTCCGACTCCATCGCTCTTATATAAAGCCTACGGTCGTAATTCCCCAGGAGCTTCAATCAGTTAGTTTTAAGGACTTTGACCTGGTTATCTTGGCTAATGTTAAGGAGTTGCCGCCTAAGAAAGTATCAGAACTTATCAGTTATGTGAAAGAAGGTGGAAAAGTCTTGTTTAGTATGGGCACTAACGTTCAGCCAGAGTATTATAATAGCTCACTGGCTGATTTGGTGCCCAAACTCCGAATGGCGATAGAATCTCCTGTAGAATCAGGTGGGTTGCAATTTGGTCCTCTCGATACTACACACCCTATCTTAAAGGTCTTTTCAGGGGAGAACGCAGCCCTGCTAGGGACACCGAACTTTTACAAGGTCTTCCTCATTGAACCCCAAACTGCAGGGAAAGTTAGCACTATTTTGAGCTATTCAAACGGTGCTCCGGCCCTCCTGGAGATGCCGTGTGGGAAAGGGCGCGCTATGCTCTTCACCTCCACCTTTGATAGGGATTGGACTGACCTGCCAGTGAAGCCTATCTTCCTCCCCCTTGTACAGCAGATATGCCGCTATCTTACGGACAATTTGGTGGAGATGGGGCCCGGGGAAGTTATGGTGGGCCAGGAGTGGGAAATGCCCCTTCCTCAGGAAGATATTTCTATAGAGGTGTTAGACCCCAGAGGCAATTTCTTCAGGCCTATTATTCAGACTCAACCTTCAAGGGCTATGACATTCTCACAAACGGATTATCCAGGCATCTATCGCCTCAAAAGAAAAGAGCAACAAGGTTTATGGACAGTTTTTGCTGTAAATGTAGACCCTAGAGAGAGCGACCTTTCCAGGATAGACTATATGCAGCTAAGGGCAACCCTGGGAGAAGATAGGGTGAGCCTTGGCCACACAGGCCCTACCATGGGACCTGAAGGACTTGTGGCCGGTGTCAGACTCTGGCCCGCCCTGTTCCTGGCTGCCCTTGGACTACTGACATTGGAGTCCTTTGTGGCAGGAAAAACAAGGTAATTCGAGTTATTACCAGGAATAAAAAAAGAAATTAGCTCGAAAAAGCACGCCAAAAAGGAAGGAAACAGGTCTCTTTGAGTTATCGATAGTGGGTGTCTTCGTTAGTTTTTACTGTTTTTGTAAATGATCTCTGTAACCCTGTTCTCTTTACGACCAAAAATGGAAGGATTAAACTTCGTAGCAACAGGAGTATTCTTATCGCTCCTTATCTTATTTGCAGAGATTTCCAGCGCCGATGAGGAGGCCCGTCGCCACTGGGAGGAGCGTTATGCCACCCCAGAGTACATCTATGGGAAAGAGCCTACAGAATTTCTCAGGGATAGTGTTGACCTAATTCCAAAAGG
>JAHFOV010000012.1:0-10903 GCA_023261505.1 Planctomycetota bacterium | reverse complement strand
GAAGAAGAAATAATGTTGCTGTTTTAGTGTCAGTTTGTTAAGCTCCCCAAAGAAGTTGAAAGAACTTTTGTTTCCTTCTGCTGTGTTTTTCTCATCAAAAATAATATCTTTAATTCCTATGAAAAAAGAAGGAAGATGGAAAAGTCCATCTTCCTTCTTTTTCCATTAGGCCACGCTCTCCAGAAGCTTAGCCGCCAGTCAGTACAGAAACCTCATGCTCTTTGCAGTTAAAATTGACATTGAGAGGAGACGCCTCAATATCCCCTGTACCACTAAATCTAAAAACGGCCTTACCGTCCTTGTCGGTCATCGCTTGTGTAGGCTCTACCCTTACGAGGTCCGGATGATCGTTATTAACGGTAATTAGGTGTTTTTCTATGGGTTTCTTTTCTTTGTCAAGAACGATAACAGTTACATCTGCAGTATTCCCTGGACCAAGAGAAAGAGCGGTTGGAAGAACCATCATGTAGGAACAGTGCGTTTCCTCGGCTGCATTAACCATACTGGGCATCAGGAGAAAGACTGCTAAAATGGCTATACTCATCTTTTGCCTCCTTTCGGACAATTGAAGAACCCCCCATTAAATAATAGTGATTCAAGTATTTCGAATCCCTTAAAAACAGATACCACAACATGCCGAAAATTGCAAGAGTATTATACAAAAGAATATTTTTCTTTTATCTTTACACGCAAGTAAAAAAAGAAATAGATTTACCGTTTATAAAGCCCTATAAGTTCTGCCTGAGCGAGTATGTGCCCCTTCATGGCATTTTCTACGTCGCTCTTGGTGGCCCTTGGTGGCAAGCCGGGTTTTTTATCTAAGGCATAAAGTTTGAAGAAGTAACGATGGGCCGGGCCAGGGGGTGGGCAAGGGCCTCCATAACCTACTTTCCTAAAATCAGTTATTCCCTGTTTTGCCCCATTCTCGAGGGTCTCTTTTTTGGCTACACCTTCAGGGAGTTCCCTTGTCTCTGGAGGCAGGTCGTATAAAACCCAGTGAACCCAGGTGCCCACGGGGGCGTCGGGGTCATCAGAAATCAAGGCAAAGCTCTGGGTCTTTTCGGGCACATCCGTCCAGCTCAATGGTGGAGAGACGTCTGCCCCATCGCAGGAATATTTTTTAGGAATTTTCTCCTGGGCCTTGAAGGCCGAACTCTTTATCTCCATAGCCATAACCTCCTCCACCCCCTTATTAAGCAAGAAAACACCTATAATCAAGGCCGCAAAAAGTTTAAGCCGCATTTTTTACCCCTTTTAGCAGATGACACCTTTTTAATGATATTTTATGCTTTTGATTTTGCAAGGATAATTTTTGTGAGGCTGATTTTGTTAGCTTTTTGCCTCCCTTTTCAGTTCCAACTAGAATAACTCTGCGTCTGTAAGGTTGTTGTCAATATTTACAAAAATGGGTGGCAAAATTAGTGTGGCATAAAGTTGCTAATATGGCGATGATAATAGTTTTTGATAAGCTTTACCTCTACTCGGTTTCCTCATCTGGCAAATAGCATCTTCAGTGCAACAATAAGTAATGCTACGCCAAATATCCTTTCTAAAGCGATGTTTGACAAACTCGTTGCTAATTTAGCACCGAGCAAGCCGCCAAAAAAGAAACCCAGGCAGACAAAGGCCGCTATTTTCAAATCCACATACCCCTGTTTGTAATATGTCCATGCGGCAAGGATTCCGATTGGTGGGACCATCAAAGCCAAAGTCGTTCCCTGGGCTTTATGTTGAGAAAGCCCAAATAAAAGGACCAAAGCAGGAACAATAATAATTCCGCCACCTATCCCAATCAGTCCACTAAGAATTCCGGCGACCAATCCTAAAAGCAAATATAGTAGAATATCGGTCATATTTTTTTATCCTCCTCATTACCAAGTTAGATGGTTTGAGGCAATCCCTTATTGTTGTTTGATAAGGGTTTTTATTGTGTCTGTCTACCCAATTCCACCAGGAACAAGTCAGGGTCTTCAAGGTGCTCCTTGACGGTGTTCATGAACCTGGCAGCGTCGGCGCCGTCCACTACCCTGTGGTCGTATGTTAGGGAGAGGGGCATGATCTTTCCAATACATATGTCGCCTTCCTTTACCACCGGTTTTTCCATAATCCTGCCCATACCAAGGATGGCTGCCTCAGGGTAATTTATTATGGGAGTAAAATAAGTCCCGCCAATCATTCCTATATTAGTGATGGTGAATGAACCCCCCTGGAGGTCTGCCAGGTCTATCTTCCTCTCCTGGGCCTTCTTGGCAAGGTCTTCTATTTCTTTGGCCAGCTCCAGGAAGGTCTTCTGGTCTGCCCCTTTGATTACGGGGACTATAATGCCGTCCGGGGTATCCACTGCTACCCCGATATTATAGTATTTCTTAAGTACTATCTCCTCATCTTCCAGGGTGGCGTTGAGGTAGGGATGTTCTTTTAACCCCTCAATGACCGCCTTTATTATGAAAGGGATGAAGGTCAACTTAACGCCACGCCTTGCTGCATATTCCTTATGCCTTTCCCTTATATCAACCAGGTGGGTTACATCGGCCTCATCATGATGGGTGACAAGGGCGGCATTGTCCAGGGCAGTCCTTATGCGCCTGGCTGTCACCTTTTTTACCCCCTTAAGGGGAATCCTGGTAATATAGCCGTACAGGTCGTACTTTTTTACTTCTTTAATGGCGGGAACCTCTTTTTCTTCTACTTTCGATATGCCAGGTTCAGTGGGGGCGGCTAGCGCCTCAGCGAAGGTTCTGACATTGGCCTCGGTAATCCTGCCCCCCTTGCCCGTGCCTTCAATCTGGGATATGTCCACATTAAGCTCCCTGGCAAGTTTCCTTACCGCCGGTGCGGCTAACGCCTTTCCAGCGGGTTTGGCTTCTATCACAGCTATCCTTTCTTTGGGCCTTTCTATTGAGGGGGCGGCTGTGACGGGGGGTGCGGCCTTTACGGGCTTTTCCTTCACTATCTCCCCTGGCTCTCCTATGGTAACCAGGGTCTGGCCTACAGGGACGGTTTCACCCTCCTTAAAATGTATCTTAAGTATTACGCCTTCTTTAGGGGAAGGAAGGGTAAAGATGGCCTTTTCGGTCTCAATATCCACTAAATCCTGGTCAGCCTTGACCCTTTCGCCCTCCTTTACCTTCCAGCCTACAATGATACCCTCCGCAATGCCTTCCCCTACGTCTGGAAATTGGAACTCGTATGCCATGCGTCTTCTCTCAGTATCTATTGGACTAGCTTAATGGATTTCATTCCTGAAGTAAGAGTATTCTATATACCCCTGTAAGAAATTGATAGACCTTTTAACATCTTCTTTGGTCCATAGAAGTGTAACTTTTACCAATCTCTATGGCAAACTTAATTTTTTTTGGCTGTTTCCGATAATTAAAGGCAGGATGTTTATTATACTCATTATTTATTGAGACCTCTGCAAAATGCAAAATTTTGGAGTCCATTGACCGTGTCAATGGAATATTTCCCAGCGACATGGTTGCTGGACTCCATAAAAGGGAGTTTTTCAGAGGTCTCCATTATGTCAATTGTTATATTAATTGTTATATTTTTAAATAAAAAAAGCTTGACCTCAGCCGTAGAACATCCGTAAAATGTTGTAACAAAACCATAGAATTTTAACAATATCACCATAAATACTGCTGTAGCAAACTACTACGGGCGTTGCTTATAGTGGTTTTTCTTTAACCATATAAGTGACAAAAGGCTAATAAAATGATACGGCCAAAATCTAGTAGTGGTTTCACCCTCATAGAGATGGTAATAGTGCTAGGCATTATTGCCATCCTGGCCTCTATTCTCGTACCTACTCTCAGCAAATATGTCGGTGACGCCAGGTTAAGGAGGGCTCAGGACGACGTGAAGCTCATCTGCTCTGCCATAGGACAATTACAGAGCGACACGGGTCGCTACCCAGTCTCCTCTGACTTCAGCGGTGGTACGAAGAACGATGTAGAGACCCTCTTCGGGCCTGGGGATAACCCAACAGAACCTGATGCTGCCAGGCAGTGGGGCAGCGGCAAGGTAACAGACGCCTTAAATGACCAGATTATGACTAACGCTGCCAATTACCCAATCACTGGAACGAACAAGTGGAATGGTCCCTACCTGAGCGAACTCAGGGCAGACCCCTGGGGCAAT
This sequence comes from Planctomycetota bacterium, assembly GCA_023261505.1. Taxonomy (GTDB): domain Bacteria; phylum Planctomycetota; class Brocadiia; order Brocadiales; family Bathyanammoxibiaceae; genus JAHFOV01. Next base: position 6,763 of record JAHFOV010000012.1, on the reverse strand, counting down.
GCATACCTGCTCAACGTCAAGTTTTTACAACCGAGCCAGCTTAGTAACCTTAAATCCGTCTTTGTCCTATCGGCTGGGCCAAATGGGGAGATTAACACAGTGTTTGATGGAGACACTGTGACCCCTGGTGATGATGACATCGTCTGCCGTATTAAATAGTGTATGTCAAATTCTAGCTTGCGTCGAACATAGTATTTCGACTGTCCATGGATTTTGTTTAGCTATTAAAGCGTATTGACAATGTTTGGCGTCTACTTAGGGATTGTCAGTCCGAAAGCCGAGCGTTCATTAAATCCGTCTAGGTCGGACCACAGGGTGGATACCCTAGAGGTCTTCTAAAATGCGTGAAGATGGGTTTAGTCTTATAGAGATACTCGTCGTGCTGGGAATTTTAGGTATACTTGCAGGGACTATTATCCCCACCTTTACAAGGTATACATCCCAGGCAAGGGTTACCAGGGCCCAGGAAGACGTCAAAGCGCTGGGGGATGCTGTACTGAATTTTTATAAAGATACAGCCGTATTCCCAATATATCAAAATGGGGGAAATACCAACCCTGGAGCGCCAATATATAAGGTATTGATAACACAAGGGGACACACCAGGGGTCGTGGGGGATGTATCAGGCTGGCTGTCTGCGCCTATGGACACCTTCAGTAACCAACTCATAGCCAATGCCCAAGGTTATCCTACTAAAGGTCGGTTTGCCTGGAGGGGGCCTTATTTAAGTCAAACTATTGAAGACCCATGGGGAAACAGGTACATACTCAACGCAGAAAAACTTACCCCTGGGAGTGCAGAGGCGGCTTGGGTCCTCTCGGCTGGACCTAACGCTCTTATTGAAACTCCTTACTCACAACCGGCTGGAAGTGCTGTATTGGGCGGTGACGATATAGGATACAGGGTAAAGTAAAAGGAGGGGAATAAAAAGGTCAATAGATACAGTAAGTAAAATTTGTGGGGAGCGAGGAATACAACGCTCGAGAAGGGTAGAAGGTTTACCCTTTGCGTCATCCCTTTCCAAATTCAGCCCGAACCAACGCTCCTTTGGATGAATTGCAGGATTCGCCAGGGAGCTAACCTTTCGGGATAAGATATAAAATGTCTTAATAACTGAGACTTTATGAGAAGGGAGGGTTAGAAAATGGGTGGCGTTATTAAATTTCTAAAAAGATTCTACTCTTACTACTTAATTGTTACGGGCAATCGTGGGTTTACCCTTGTAGAGGTCACGGCTAGCATAGCCGTAATTGCGACATTGGTCGCTATAGCCTTGCCCCTTGCTATTGATAAGATAGACCAGGCCAAGAAGACTACGGCCGATGGGGATACCAAGGATATAGCAACCGCCGTCACCCAGCTTATCTACGACGTAGGCCTGGATAACCTTGGCAAGAGGGGCAGTGTTGTCAGGCTAGCTCTTACCAGCAAAGGTGGCCGTGACACTGCTACCGACCCACTGAACAATAGTGGCTCGGGTAGCTATAACGATGCAGGCGCTATCTGGTCAAGCACTAAGGGCGGAGGAGCTGGATGGAGTGGTGATGATGTAGGGTCGTTTCATGGCAACTTGGTAGTTAATGACTTAAATGGGAACGGCACTCTCAATGAGACTGATACAACCGATTATCCCAGCACCTGGAAGGGTCCATACATCAGTGAACCTAAGGTGGACCCATGGGGCAGGTCTTATGTAGCGAATCTCCAGGGGATGAGGGCCGGGAAAGCTGCAGACGGCACAGGAACCATCTATGGATGGGTGTTATCAGCAGGCCCGAACAACAAATTGGAGACCGATGACGAGTCCACAGCGCTTGTTGGGGATGACAGGGGTATCATGCTTTTTAAGAGGTAATGGCAATTCATGTATGCCCTTACGGGCTGTGGTCAAGGTACTTAAATATCTTTGAGCTGCCCTCGAGCGTGGCGGAGGCAAAACCTTCACCAATACAATGGTGTCTTGCCTCCGCTATGCAAGTAAGGAATGATATAAGTCCACTTGAATCCCTCTTCATCACGGGGAAGGGAAGGCAGTGCTGGACTGCATAGATAAAAGCTTTGCAGAGGTTTCGGAAAAACAACTGACGAGACTAATCAAATGGCGCTGTTTTGATAGAAAATGTACTGCGGTTCAGATAGATCTGGCTTTACCCTTCTAGAGATGGCGGCATCGCTGGCCATTATAGGGACTTTGGCACTTATTATTGTTCCAATAGCCATAAATAAGCTGGAGCAGTCCAAGGTGACGAGAGCCGTTGGAGATGTGAGGGGTATTGCCACTGCTCTGGCAGGGCTGGCAAAAGATGTAACACAGGAAAAAGTCGGTAAAAACAAGGCGCATACTGTGACCCGGTTGCTCTTTGAAGGGCCTGGGAATACGCCTCGGGATTCGGATAGCAATGCTATCTATTATGCAGCGGGCTCAATCTGGGCAAGCATAAAGGCAAGTAATGTGGCCGATGCAGACATCGGGACGCTTCATGACAACATAATAGTCAACAACCTGGACGGGGATGTCAACGTTGACGAGACGACCAATGGAGAGGATTATCCCTCCACTTGGGGCGGTCCGTACTTGATTGAGCCCAGGCCAGACCCCTGGGGTAACAAGTATGTAGTCCTGGTACAGGGTATAAGGGAAGGCGTACAGGCAGGGGGTTCAGCGGACGTTTATGGATGGGTAATCTCTGCTGGTCCAAACGGGAAGTTAGAAACGAAACCCACTGGCACAGATTTGGGTGGAGATGATATTGGGCTTATACTGGCCAAAGGTGCTAAATGATGACGAAAAGACTAAAGGCATTAGTTATTGCCCTGGCAGTCCTTGGTACTGCTGCTATAGTTGTAAATGTTTACGGCCTCTTACGGTCTCCCAAGAAGACAATTACCGCCATTGACATGGCTACCGGAGAGATAAAACACCTTACACCGGATGAAGCCAGGGCAATACGGGATGAGATTAAAGGAAAGAGAGAGAAATATCATAGAGAAGAAACGGAGAAACAATAAGAGGGAAAACGAGGGGACAAATAAAGGAGTAGAATTTTAGTCTGAGGTGGATAAACGATTAAGCCTTTACCTCAGACCAAATCTCCATTAAAATAACATTCAGTAAGACCTTAGTATCCCAACTGTCCCTCCAGCACCACGCCGTAATACTCTAGCATAGTACCCTTGGCCAGCTCGAGCTCTCCCAGGGAGCTTTGGAAATCTGTAATGGACTTATTTTCAGCTACCTCCGCTATTGTAAGTGCTTCCTGGGCCCTAAAGACCTCCAGAATAATGGACCTACCCACATTGAATTTTTTCACCTCGGCATCCAGTCTCTTTTCGGCCAGTTCTCTGGTCTTTCTGGAGGCGAGCACCCTTTCTATATTGGTGTTTACCTGTCTGACGGCAGCTCTTACCTGAACGAGTATATCTCGTTCTACCTTTTGAAGTGTTAATTCGGCCTGCCGCCTTGCGAACTTGGCTTTGGCGTAATTGGCCCTCTCTGACCTGAGGCCGAGAGGCACCGACAAAGTAAGCCTGGTATACTCACCCTGAAAGTCGTACGACCACGTTGAGTTTGTTGAATCGTTCCAGCGTTTGCCTAGCCCGCTGTAGCGTACCCCACCTTCCAGGTCAAGCTTGGGCAGGAGTTCGTTCTTTTTTTGTTTTACAGCAATCTCGGTGTTTTCGAGGTTCAGGCGGTTCTCAAATAACTCTGGCCTTCGTTCCATGGCCACTTGTAAGGCATTCTCCAGGCTTATCTTCTTGGGTAGGAATTGAGGCGTATCCAGAGGGATGACAGCGCTATCCATCAGTACAGGGTCGGCCGCAGGGCCGATTAGGTTCATAAACTGTTTGAGAGTATCTTCCTTATTTTTTACATTATTTTCTGCGACTATAATAAGCTGTTGCCTGGCAGCCACTTCTTCCTCTGCAGCCACTAGCTCAATTGGTGCCAGGGTCCCTGCATCCACCTGGAGCTTGTTTCGGCGATAGAATTCTTCTGCCCTTTGGAGGGATTTGTTGGCCGCCTTAAGGTCTCCAATAGCATTCACCAGGTCCCAGTAAGCCTTCTGTGTGTTGTTGGCCACCTCTGAAAGGGTCTGCTTTAGGGCATAGATGGATTTTTTCTTGTTGTTCCTGGCGATATAAATGGGGGCCATGTTGTAGAAGATTCCAAAACCTTTTAGGAGCGGCTGAGTGACTTTTGCCTCAAAGAAGCTGTCAAAAGAGGGGTTAATTGGAAAGGTGGGGACGAAACGGCTGGTGCCAAGGAGTTGCTGCAAAACAATATTATTTTGAGGAACACCATTAATGATAACAGTTCCTGTAATACTTTGTGTATCAGGAGATATGAAGCCAGCAGGGAATCGTAATTGGCCTAATGTGTCATAATTCACGCTTAGAGTGGCGCCGGTAGGAGTCAGGGTACTGAGAGTCGCATCGAGTAGTTTTTTGTTATTGTCGAATTCTACCGGGGCAAAGCCAGTAATGAATATACTGTTTAGTGGGGTCTCGTCCTTTCGTATCTCAGCAGTGGCATTGACCACTGGGTCAAACCTGGCCCGGGCTATTGATATGTCTTTGTCTCCAATCCTTGGATTGAACCTGGCAATCTCCACATCCAGGTTGTTTCTAAAGGCCATTTCTATACAGTCTGTAAGGGACAGCCGCAAATAGCCTAACTCGGCCTGGAACTCTACGCCCTCTGCATGGAGGGTAATGGGCATAAGAATAGTTAGGCAGAACAAGGAGAAAAGCCTGAGAATTTTTGACATGGTACACCTCCTTAAGGTAATTTTTTCCATACTTTTACTACAGTATGGGTTTTTAATCAAACGTAATCGGGAAGGTGCATAAAATACCAACAGTCCCAAAAAACACCACCGAAGCAAAGATGAAAAAGGCCAATACCTGCCCCTACACTTACATTTTGTTTCCCAGAAGTCATACCTTCCTTTTACTGGGTCGGAATAGTTAACACTGGCGGTGCCGCTTGCTCGCCTACCTCGGAGATAGTGAAGAACAGCACCATAGCCGCAAAAGTGCGCTTTGACATTAGGTCTTTATCATCAATCCAAAACCAGTAGCCACGATAATGCATGGCCACTAGGGCGTCAGCAGGTGCGCTTTTACCGCTGCGAATCGTGATCAGATGTTTACCGGCCCCCTCTTTTTCTGCTTCTTCGAGAGGCAACCTTAGTGCGCGGCCTTCTTCCAGATGTTCCTCTGGTACCTCCACATGGGAGGCCAGCTCTATCAGTATCCTCAGCACAGAACGGGTCAACATGGCGACCTCGTCGTCAGCGCCGGGCACGTTCCCGTATACCACCTTGTATTCCTTTAAACCGGGCCTCACTCCTAGAAGCTCCTCAATTTCCTTAACAGCGGCCTCCGACTCAGGGTCAAGCCTTTTTTCACCTACGGCTATAAGGGCCGCCTCACCTTTTTCCTTGTCCTGTCTGATAATCATCCTGATTCCACCAGCGGCCTGTAAATTTCGGAGCAGTTCAATCAGCCGGAAAAATCCTGGGTTCCCTGGTAGCCACCGCCCTCCAAGAACTGAGCGGTTTTGAAGGTCATTGATGGAATCCACACACATGCCCAATATTAAATCTGCCGCATAACCCGCCTGGAGCATGAAAAGGATGGCGCGGGGCGGGATAGGGCTCATCAAGTTCTTCTGGAATCGAGCGCCTGTCAAAGGCGTGTAGGTGATAGTAGGCCGGTCTGAATATGTTCCAGCCCCGAAGATATTCAACAGGGTTTGAAAATCGGAAGACGGCGTCTGACCAAAGACCCGTGTCAGGGTCCACTGGGAAGCGCTTCCAAGGGTATAACCAGCAACTATCTGCCCTACGTCCACAAATACTGGGAACTCCATATAGCGCACCTTAACAAGGTCGAGCAAGAGCTGCTTATTCCAGGAACTACCGAGGGATTCCACAAGGGCTGTACGGTCACTGAGGATCGTCCCTGGTCCTATATGTGTGCAGCCTGCCAGCCACAAGCAAATCAAAGCTGTGTAGGTTTTAAAAGCTCTCACAGTCTCCACCTTCTCACGAAACAATGGGGTCGGCGTGGCCTCTCGCTGGTGTCTTTACACCCTCATTTTTGGCCAGCATTTTAGTGCTGTTGTAGATCTTTATCAATGGCCTAATGCAACTGGGAAGGTGCATAAAACACCCACAGTCCCAAAAAACACCACCGAAGCAAAGATGAGAAAGGCCAATACCAGCTTGGGTGACCCCAATTTGGTGGCTATACCAGCTAAGAACAACACTGTAGCAAAAAGAACAGTGGTCATGACGTACCTATCCGATCTCCTGTTGGCCTCCTCGGCCTCTGTGCGCCTGGCGGAAGCCTCTTTCTCAAATTCCTCGGCCTCCGCTGCCTTCCTTACAACATACTGCGGCATAGCAAATGGATGGGGTGGGGCTTCAGGGTTCTGCAGGGGATTCGTGGCCAACCAACTTTCCACTGCCACCTTGAACTCAGGACGAAAACGTTTAAGATAAAACTCCGCTGGTGCGTTTTCACCCCGATAAACATGATCTATATATTGCATAAACATTGTGGCATCAAGTAATCTCTGTTGGTTCGCTTCAACCGTTCTTACAGACGCCATACGGGCTTCCTTGTATGAGTCGGCCAGCAGAAAAGTCTGTTTCCCACCCCACAAAGTCGCCTGATAGAGGCTCCAGGCGGAGCCCACAGTTGCAAGCGACATCAGAATGGCCGAGAAAAGCTCAAGCCCGCCGCCCCCACTAGC
>JAHFOV010000120.1 GCA_023261505.1 Planctomycetota bacterium | reverse complement strand
TCATTTTGCTCCTTTCTAGTTCCCTGCCCCACAGTTGTAAACCTATTAGGCATAAATTGGGAGTTTAAATCACCACTTTAACCTACTTGAGCTCAAAACCCTTAACATCAAGGATAGCTTTCTTGCCTTCCCACTCTTTCCCTTCATATTTTACATATACGTCAACATCAAAGTAGGTATAGCACTTGCCTGTGCTGAAGATAACAGAGCAAACCTTATCCTTCTTGTAGACAATCCGCACCCTTATTTCAGGGTCTTGAGGTTTTTGAACACGCCAGGCTTTTATAATTAGATAATCTGCATCTGTTGAGCCGTCTTTCCCGCTGAAGTAATGTATCATGTTAGATAGGTTATTTATGCTAAATTCTAATCGTTCACCCAAACGCCAGAAACAGACGTATCCTGTTATCAATTCTACCGCGAGTGCCGTCTGAACCCGACAAAAACTCAAAGTTAAAAGGGTTTCTTGAGAATCAATAGAGTTCTCAGTAAATTTATTGCACATCAGGAATATGTACTCAGGGAAGGAATCTCCCCAGTGATGGGCAATAGCGCCCTTAAACTTATCGTATTCGAGTTCCTTACCGTTAAGTACAACCTTTTTTACTGTTACGAGAGGAAAGTCCTCCTGAAAGAGTGGTGATAGTCTCCTGAGTGTGGCTTCATTAGGTTTGGAGATGTGGACCAACCGGTTTAATAGGGAAGGACGGTGGTTGAGCTCAGAAAGTCCCTTCACGAAGCTATCGTAAGAGGCTACGACAGAAAAACAGCGCTCAGGGTCATTTGTAGGATCAGTATAACTTATCGTGAAGTTAAGAGATTGAACACTCGTGAGCTTTTTACCTTCTTTAGAGGCCTCAACTTCCTTTTTTAGCTTAGCGATGTATGTGCAAGGACCAACTTTCTCTTCTTGAAAGGTTTTGTTCTTATTCTCAACGTTTGCAATCGCCAAGTAGTCATCTCCTGCCTGCGCCACAAAGTAAGGGCTGACATCGTTGTCCGGCAGAAGTGCGCAATACTTACTAAAGTTTAGAAGCTTAACATTATTGCCTCTTACAGCCTGCTGGGAGGGTTGGTTAGAGGGCTTAATTTCCTCATGGTAAAAAATTCTAGAGAACGTACGCTCGTGATGGCGGATTATATCCACTACTAAAGAGCATTTATCATTGTAGAAGTAAGAAAAACAGCATTCAACTGGTTTCTTTTTAAGCTCGATTGTCATGGGATTTTTTCAGCTATCCTTTCTGCCGACAGTTACTTGCACAGAAATTTTGTTGCCGTCCATCTTTTCAGCTATTTTGTCAGCTATCCTTTCTGCCAGGGCGGCAATGGTTAGAGAGGGGTTCACGCCGAGGGCGGTAGGTATTATGGAACCATCGGCCACATATAAGTTAGGGTAATTAAAGACTTGACCATCACTATCTACAACGCCATCGTTAGGACCAGTCCCCATAGGGCAGCCCCCAAGGGGATGGACGGTTATGAGATGGCCAAATAGACTCCAGAGGGGAGAGGCAAAATAGGACCCTCCCATACCCATTTCTGAAAGATTTTTGAGCTCTTCCTCCATAGCTTTATATAATTTCTGGGATTTAGGGTCGTCCCAGTCCCATTCAATGTCAATATCTGTACCGCCTTCGGGACCGCCCCCCTTTTTCTTTAAGACTATCTTCCCACTGGCACCGTCCCTACCCGAACATAAGAACATAAAGCATTTTTTCAGGGTTTCTTCCGGCTTGGCAGAGAATTTTCCAAGTTCTGAAATAAAGTTGGCAAGTATGGAAAGGTCAAAATCCCTTAAAAGCTTCTTTAAGTAGCCTAATTCTCCCATCTGGCCGCTGATTAACGCCATAAGGCCCTCTACGGCCCCTGGAACACCTCCGTCTTCTACGACGAAGTTAACTGCTTCCTTTCCGTCGCGTGAGATATTGAAGTTTATCGCGGAGGTAATAATAGGACCATCGGTGATCTCAGGCTCTCTTTCAGTCTTTATGGGGTCAAAAGGGACATTAAGTGCACCAGCCTGGAAGTCACCATTACCAGAAAATCTTTCGCCTAACGTATTACTTAAATCGGGCAACGTCCCCAGATGTTCCTTACTACATCGTAATAGAAGTTTGGTGGTGCCAAGGGTCCCGGCCGCCAATACTACTATCGGAGCTTCGAAGACCCTGTGCTGTTCTTCGCAAATGACTCGATACTTTACGATCTCTCCTTTTTCGTCCCTCAGGGGCTGTATCGCTGTTACTTCGTGAGATGGATAAAGGTGGGCACCATGTCTTATGGCCTCTTTTATGTAGTTAGAATCCAGGGTATTCTTGGCCATCCTTCTACACCCTAGTACAGAATTAGCGCAGGAGATACATTTTTCAGGGTGCGTAGAAGGCACATCAGAATTCCTACTTGGGTCGCAACCCACCTCTTGGTGGGCCAGGTAGACATGTTCGTCCCACTGACCATCCTTGCACAGCTTGATCTTTTTTGCCTCTTCCAAGGCCTCTTTAAAGAATTTCTTCTTGGAAAGTAAATCGTTGGGCACTTCCACAACCCCAAGCATACCCTTTACTTTTTCACATAATCTATATTTTTTGGTTTGTTCGTCGTAACCTAGTACACCAGTCCAGGTTAACACTTGGCCCTTGAGATCTTTGGGTTTAGGCCAGGTATCAAAGACATCGGTCGGGGGGTCTATCATAACGCAGGCATATATAAGCGAGCCGCCTCCCACCCCATTTGCCACCACGGCATGCATGCCCGTGGAAGACAATTTAAATTCAAACAGGCCATCCTCTTTAGAGAGCCAGATGTCACGCAGTTCATTCTGTTCTAGGAATGGAAAATCCTTATCAGTTAGAGGCACTTTGTCCAGTTTAAGGAGGCGAATATTCATGAGGAATTCCTGAAGCTGTCTTGGGAAGTCATAAGTGGTCCACTGGCGACCCCGCTCAAGTAAGGCCACCTTCTTGCCCATTTCAGAGAGGCGGAGTGCAGTCACTGAGCCCCCAAAACCTGAACCAATAACTATTGCATCATAGTCTTTTTTCATTGCAATTTTGACTCCAAAGCCAATTGAGGAATTTTAATAAAAGTTTTACATACCAACGATCTTTCCCTTTCAGCGCTAATGATACAGGTTGCTTAAGCTCATCCGATTTTTCTAGAAGATAAGTTACGGAATCACTTTTCTCCTTTAGATTATCACGCCTATACAATGGGGCTGTTAATTCTCTGGCAAAAGAGATAGCAAACCAAGACTTGTCTAGTTCACTAATTATCTCTTTGATGTCCTTTTCCTGGACAAACTCTGATGGGGCGGCATAATTCAAAGTAGAGTAGGTGTCTCTCAGGTTGGTTACTATATATTCTAATAACGCACGCCTATCAGACCTTTCGGCGTCCGTTGCCCAGGTTTCTGGCAGAAGACTGGATACGAATTCTGGCAGCGCCACTGTATGGAATTCCATAATGCCTGTCCCTAGCATTGGGTCATCGTGAGAATTGCCCTTGTAAAGGGTTAAAAAGCAGGTCGTTAAATCCTGCAATATCTCTAAAAGGTCAGGTTTGGCGGGGTCATCGGCTACTTCTTTATGTCCATAAAGGAAATATTTTTGCCTATTAACGGAAAAGGGCATTTCGTACTCCAGGCGTCTAATATGGGTATCGGGGTCTTTGGAGAATAATTTAAATCTGCCATTTTTAATAATTTGTTTCCTAAAAAGTGATTCTATAGCATCCGTATAAGCTTTGTTGTTTGATGATAGTGTTATCAAATCATCTTTTTCTTTTTT
>JAHFOV010000011.1 GCA_023261505.1 Planctomycetota bacterium | reverse complement strand
ACAAAGACCAGGTTCCAGACCTCTACGAAGCGCTCACAGTGTGGGCAATTGGGCTGGCAGTCCTTGCGGCCACAGCCGACTTTTTCTCCCTGGTCATAGAAAATCTCGGAGCACGGGCCACAGGGTCCATTTGGCCCTAACGAGGGGGCATTAGAGGGCCAAAAGTTCTCTTTTTCACCAAAGCGGAGGATTTTATGGGAAGGAAGATAAATAACCTTATTCCATACTTCAAAGGCCTCGTTATCATCTTTATATATGCTTACACACAGGCGTTCCGGGGCTAACTTCAACTCCACCAGTAAAAATTCCCATGCCCACTGTATGGCCTCCCTCTTGAAGTAATCACCGAAGGAGAAGTTTCCAAGCATCTCAAAGAAGGTATGGTGAGAGGAGGTCTTACCCACGTTCTCAATATCCCCTGTGCGTAGACACTTCTGGCAGGAGGTGGCCTTGGTGAATTCTAGCCTCCCTTTACAGAGAAGCATGTCCTTGAACTGGTTCATCCCCGCCCCCGTAAATAGCAGAGTAGGGTCAAGCGTAGGTACCAGGGAATCACTGGGTACCACCGTGTGACCCCTCTTTTGAAAGAATTGAAGAAATTTCTGCCTGAGTTCGTTAGTTTTCATTGTCGTAAAAGAATTATAAACCTTTGTAAAGCAGGGACTGTGGGACATGCATTACTATATATATGTAGCATATCCAATCCCCTTGGTAATCTCCCTAAATTCCCTTTACTAAAGGAGGACTGAGGGGGGATTAATGGGGTTAAGGGATTATTTCATTCCGGAACAGCCGTCTTAAGCTGATTTGGAGACACCTTTTTCATTATGTTCTCTTTCAGCTCTTCTAGTATTTGTGAGTTTTGCTCTAGATAAAGTCTGGAGTTCTCCCGCCCCTGCCCCAGACGGATGTTACCATACGAGAACCATGCGCCACTTTTATCTACAAGCTGATTCTCCACGGCTAGATCCAGAACATCGCCTGCCATGGATATACCGCTATTAAACATTATGTCAAACTCTGCCTTCCTGAAAGGAGGAGCTACCTTGTTTTTTGCTACTACAGCCCTTACCCTGCTCCCAAGGGCCAGTTCCCCTTCCTTTATGACACCAATCTTGCGTACCTCTATCCTTACGGAGGCATAAAACTTAAGGGCCCTGCCTCCCGGGGTAGTCTCCGGATTGCCGAACATAACCCCAATCTTTTCCCTTATTTGGTTAATAAAGACAAGAGAGGTATGGGTCTTGGATACTATACCTGAGAGCTTTCTGAGGGCCTGGGACATGAGCCTGGCCTGAAGCCCTACGTGGGTATCTCCCATCTCCCCTTCTATCTCTGCCCTGGGTGTTAAGGCAGCTACAGAATCTATCACCACTATATCTACTGCATTGGAACTAACGAGCTTTTCTGCGATATCTAGTGCCTGTTCTCCCGTATCAGGCTGATGTATCCATAGATTTTGTACGTCTACCCCTAATCTCCCGGCGTAATCTGGGTCCAGGGCATGTTCAGCATCTATAAAGGCTGCTACACCCCCTTGCTTCTGGGCATTAGCGATTATATGAAGGGTAAGGGTGGTCTTACCTGAGGCCTCCGGGCCGAAGATTTCCGTTACCCTTCCCCTGGGTATCCCACCAACTCCAAGGGCCAGGTCAAGGGATAGAGAGCCGGTAGATATCACTGGGACGTCTATCTTCTGCTGGGACCCCAGTCTCATTATTACGCCCTTACCATACTGTTTCTCTATCATAGAGATGGCCCTTTCCAGCGCCTGGCTTTTCTTTTCTCTCTCTACGCCCGCAGTAGTCTCCGGTTTCGCCATTCCTGTAACTCTCCCTTCACGGCATTAACGGAAATTCTTCAAGTTTTGTATATATAGGTCCCTCTGGGGTAAGCTGGCTCTGCATGAGTAGTACTCTGGATACAAGCTGCTCCCCAAAGGTCTCGCCTTTGTATTTTTCCATAAATCGTACAAGTTTTTCAATGTTATGGGGTGATTTTACACGCCCCAAGGTGAGATGAGGTTCATAGGCCCTGTCCTCTTTTTCTACGCCAAGGGCCTGAAATCCTTCCTCAAGTCTTGAATTCATGGTACTGAGATAACCCATCTTATCCTCTGCCGCGATAAAGATCACCCTGGGCCTTTGGAACCTGGGAAACCCACCTATTCCTTTAAATTGCAAAGAGAAAGGCTTTATCCCCTGAATTGATTGATTAATTATATCTTTTGCCTGGGTGAGGTGTTCTTCCTCTAAATAGCCCAAGAATTTCAAGGTGATATGGATATTTTCCACGTTCATCCATCCCACATCCCCACCAACCTCTTTAAGCCTTTCCTGACACTCCTTAAGCTTCTTTTTTATAACATCTGCTACCTCTATGGCAGCAAAGAGCCTGAGCTTGGCCATTGGTGTCGAAATCTTTACCTTTTAAGAGTGCTAGTAAATCAAAGTATACAAAGATAAAAGGATTTATGCAACGGAAAATGCCGTAGGGGCGTATAGTTATACGCCTCCACTTTGCCTGGAGTAAAAACAAGGATAAGGAGATTAATCCCCTTTTCTAAAGTGGGATTTAATGGGATTACCCTACCACTACCCTTGTTTTATCTTATTAGTTGTTATTGAAATACAATAAATTTGCTTTTTGTATCACTCTCTACCAATTTTGGAAGTAGGGGAACGTTGCAGAGTGCCTCCCCTATATTAAACACCTTAAAACCTATCCATTGACAAAACCCTTGTAATAATTTATCTTAAGTTTTTTGTTTTAGGTTGTTGCACAGAGTGAAGCGAGGGTAAATTGGTGTTCAGGGAAGAAAGGCGATGTCCAGGAGAAAAATACACTATAACCCTCGCTATCTGTAAGGGGAGACAGAAGCGGCGTTACCCAAGGTGTCTTAATTGTCAACACCGCAGCGTAGAAAGGTTTCCAGAACCTCATAACTCTAACATAACAAAGGCCCATATGACAAAAGAAGAAGATATATTTAAAGAGTACGATGTCCGCGGCATATACCGCGAGCAATTAAACGAGACCCATGCCAGGCGCATTGGTTATGCCCTGGCGCAGTATCTTCGGCAGCAAAAAGCAGGTGTCAAAAACATCGTGGTAGGCAGAGATATGAGAACCTCCTCCTTGTCCCTGGCGCAGGCCCTTATGGAAGGTATTACTTCCTGTGGGATAAATGTAATTGACATTGGCCTTGTATCTACAGAGACCTCCTACTTCGGCGTGGCACACTATGGTTACGACGGCAGTGTAATGGTAACCGCTTCCCATAACCCTGCCAAATATAATGGGTTCAAGATATGCAGAGAAAAGGCTATCCCAATAGGTTCTGAAACAGGCCTGCTTAGGATAAAGGAACTGACGATGCAACCTCCCCCGATGAGGGGAGAGAATCGTGGCAAGGTAATCCCAAAGGACGTTCTACCAGATTACAAGGCCCATATACAAAAATTCGCCAGGGACTTGAAACCACTAAGGGTAGTGGTGGATGCCGGTAATGGTATGGCGGGGAAGATGGCACCCTTGGTCTTTGAAGGACTGCCATGCCAAATCATACCACTGTACTTTGAGTTGGATGGTACCTTCCCAAATCGCGATCCCAACCCCCTGAAGGAGGAAAATCTCAGAGCCCTTCAGGACATGGTTAAAAAGACTAGAGCCAATCTTGGAGTGGCCTTTGATGGAGATGCAGACCGCTGCACTTTTGTGGATGAAAAAGGCGAGATTGTTAAAAATGACCTGATTACAGCCCTCATTGCCAGGGAATTTCTATCAATGGACAAAGGCGCTACTATTGTTTACGACCTCCGTTCAAGCTGGGTGGTAAGGGAAGAGATTCTCCTCAATGGAGGTGTACCCTATAGGGAGCGGGTGGGGCATGCCTTTATGAAGGCCACTTTAAGGGATAAAAACGCCGTTTTTGGTGGTGAACTCTCAGGACATTATTACTTTAGGGATAACTTTTACTGCGATTCGGCGCTTATAGCCATGATTCAAATACTCAATATCCTGAGTAGAAAGGCTGTAAGCATGTCTAACCTTGTGGCGCCCCTTAAGAAGTACTACTCCAGTGGAGAGATAAACTTTAGTGTAGCCGATAAGGACGGCAAGCTCCAGCGTCTAGCTGAGGCCTTCTCTGACGGGAAGATAGACTTCCTGGATGGCGTAACTGTTGAATACCCAGACTGGTGGTTTAACGCGCGAAAGTCCGGAACTGAGCCTCTGCTTAGGGTAAATGTAGAGGGAAAGAACAAGGAACAGGTAGAAAATGCCCTGAAGAAGCTTAAGGAGATTATAGAAAGGAATTAGGGGTCAGTTTTGCCTAGTCCCTATTCCCTAAGCCCTATCCCCTAGATAAGATTGACATTTTGGAGTGAAAGGCTAAAATGATTTTCGGGGGGTCACCCTTTAAGGGGCGGAAGTGGCGGAATTGGCAGACGCGCTAGTTTGAGGGGCTAGTGGCACTGATAATGCCGTGTGGGTTCAAATCCCACCTTCCGCACCATGTTTAGCTGCAACGACTTGCGACAATGCAACTTTGTTTTTCTCCTTCCTGGTGTCCAAAAAGTGTCCATCAGGGTCTAACCTGGCAGCCTCTTTTATTGAACTCCGTATAACTGTTACAGCCCTCAGTTTTGCCTCCCCCGACTATAACGAAAGACGGACTTTGATAAATGAAGAAATGTGGAAGTGTCCAATATTCAGATATTTTTCTAGTAACCGACAGCTCGGTAGACATTACCGGTTTCCAGATCCAACAGGTGTATAAATTGTCCTCGTTCATCAACACCAAAAGTCACAAATCTTCCCTTTGATGAGACATTGTTTATGTGTGCCGGCTCTCCCATCCTATAACTTCTAATAGCGCAAAAAGGACGGCAAAAACGCCCATCTAACTCCACTAAGGCAAAAGCTGTGTCTACATATTTTGTATCCTTTATATCCCAGGGCAAAGTAATCAATGCAGTAGTTGCGGCGGGTATTAGACTAATAATCAGCTCAGGGTTAGTAGATAGGCTTGAAAGACCTTGTTGGGTCAATGTATCAGCACTTACCGGAAAGCCTGTTGCCTGAAAACCAATTAAATGGGCAATGTCTGTTCCTTTTTCCCAAGTGTATCCTACTAAAAGTTGTTTTCGATGTTCTAAGTATTTTACTCGAACAATTTTAGTGCTGGAAGTAAATACTGTTCTCCTATCAAATGCCTTGCAATCATAGATAATAAGCATATCCTCCATAGCAATAAGCAATTGTTCATCATTGACCCAATTTAAGTCATTGATTTGAAAAGTTTCGGTGCCTTTCGGTGCCAAATCTCTTATTTCGCTAGTTAAGTCCATCTCTTTCTTTGTGCTAAGTTCTACAAGATTGAGACGTTCCTCTTGGTCCGTATAAGCTAGTCTAACACCCGATGGTGAGATTGTAGGCTCAAGCTTGATTTTTGTATGTCCTTTTATTGGCGTAGAACTTTCCAGTCTATTAGTAGCACGATCGTATATGTCAAATTCAAAATGACTAGGTGCAGTAGTACCCGCCAGGCTACCTGAGTCGTTAGTGGGAGCACACACGAACAATTTTGAGCCATTGGCAGACCATTTTATGCTGGCACCCGGAACTGAATATTTCTTTGGAAACAAACTGAGTCCAGTCCCATCGTAGCGAACTATTCCAGGTTGCCATTCTTTACGTCCAGGCGTTATAAAGCCGCCATGAGCAGAAACATGCACAAATCCAATAGTCTTTCCGTCCGGAGACCACTGTGGATTGTCACCAGTAATAGCTTTCCCTGTAGTAGGGTCTACAAGTCGTATTACTTGAGATTGACCATCCTTGAGTAACACAATTCGCAGTTCCTCGGCTAGTATATTGGAATAAAATACTTGCTTTGAATAATGACTAATAACAATCATATCCTCTCCTGATTTTTGCGTTAAGTCGTAATCGAAAGAAGAATATGTTTCGTGTCGTATTAGAGTGGAACATCCAACCAAAATAAGTAGTAAGATTGATAAGCTCACTATTTCCCATATCTTCTTCACACTTTTCATAGTACCCTCGATCGATTCTTTTATCTATAGAGTCCAGCGACCTTGTCGCAGGGAAGGTAATCCGCCTCTCGCAGCCGGGCGCCCAAAGACCCATTGGCACGGCCATTGTACTCTAAAACACTAAATTTTTCAGAAGTCTCATTTATTTTTTGCTGGAAGCCCCTCAAATCTGAGGTAGAAGGAAGAGGCAGAAAACCACCTGAATTGGGCAGGCAGACAAGGGAGAAGGTTACAAGCAAGGCTCATTTCTCTAGAACTGACCCAGAGGCGTCACTGGTAGCCCATCCCTGGAAGGGACTAATGATCGCCTATAAGGGGCATTTTACCGTCGACAGCAAAAGAGTGGTAACGGCCCTGAGAGTTACACCGGCCCGGATGGAAGATTCTGAGGTAGTGGAGACCTTTGTAGAGGCCTCAACCCATAAGGCCGAAGGAGACAAGTGCATTCGGAAGATTTCTTGCCGTAGCCGTTCCAAACGCCATTCTTTATCTCTCTACGGCATTTTTTGCACTGAGTACAACTGCAAACCTGGCACATAAAAATTTATACATTTAATTAAATTATCAGAAATGTTCGGCCTTTAATATCAAGAAGCGACATTTTCGATGCACTTAATTGCACGCCTGCGTTCGTGCTTATTCAAAATCGCCTTTCGTAATCTGAGACTTTTCGGCGTCACCTCAAGAAGTTCATCATCGCCTAGATACTCTATACATTCCTCTAAACTAAGTGTAACTGGCGTATCAAAATGTTCAGCGGCTCCCTCGCCTTTAGATCTGCTATTGGAAGGTTTTTTCTCTTTACAGACATTTACCTCTAAATCTTCCGGTTTCGCGTTTCTGCCAACAATCATTCCTCCGTATACCTTAACGCCTGGTCCGATAAATAACTGCCCTCGTTCCTGCGCATTAAGCAGTCCATACATATTGCTCATGCCGGACTCACAAGCAATAAGAGAACCATTAATATTTGTTTTGATCTCTCCCATGGAAAGCTTGTAACCGTGAAATAGCGTGTTTAATATACCTTCGCCTTTTGTGCAGGTTAGGAACTCGGAGCGGTATCCAATAAGGCCTCTTGTAGATACCGCAAAATGCAAATGCACTGTGCCTTTAACTACTTTCATATCAACCATCTCGCCCCTTCGACGCCCCAACTTTTCTATAGCGATTCCGCAGTATCTTTCCGGACACTCTATATAAACGTCCTCAAAAGGCTCGAGTTCCCGGCCGTTTTCTTCTTTTAAAATAACCTCAGGTCTTCCGACTTGAAACTCATATCCCTCCCGCCGCATCTTCTCAATTAAAATCGCAAGATGCAGTTCACCTCTTCCTGAAACCGTAAATACAGAATCGGAATCTTGAAATGCCTCAACTTTTAACGCTACATCATTTAATGCTTCACGCTCCAAACGATCTTTCAGGTGGCGAGCTGTAGAAAATTTACCTTCTTTGCCCGCAAAAGGCGAGGTATTGAGAGAAAAATTCATCTTGACGGTTGGCTCATCTATCTTAATTGGTGGAAGCTGAATGGGATTATCGCAATCAGCGATAGTCTCGCCGATTTTTACGCCTTCAACTCCAGCGATTGCTACAATATCGCCAGCTTGAGCCTCATCGATTTCGACTCTATTCAAACCATCAAAAGTCATAACGGAAATTATCTTTGCCGGCACTTTTGCTCCGTCGGTCTTTATTCTCATAACCTGCTGGTTCTTTTTAATAGAACCACCAAATAAAGGCCCGACGGCTATCTGTCCTTTATAATTGTCATAAGATATGTTTACAACGAGCATTTGAGTTGTTGAGTTAAGAACTTTTGGAGCAGGTATTTCCTTAGCTATCATTTCAAAAAGAGGTTCGATGTTATTCATTTTAGCAAGATTCGGCTGCAAACCGGCCTTGCCTTGTATTGCGGAAGCATATACAACTGGAAAATCGGCCTGCTTATCGGTTGCCCCAAGTTCTATAAACAGTTCGAAAGTCCGATCAAGTGCAAAATCAACTCTTGCGTCGCGCACATCAATTTTGTTGATGACAACAATAATCTTGTGACCGGCATAGAGTGCTTTTTTAAGAACGAATTTAGTCTGCGGCATTGGTCCATCTTTTGCGTCAATAACAAGCAGGGCTCCATTTACCATGCTCATAATGCGCTCCACCTCTCCCCCAAAATCTGCGTGGCCTGGTGTATCAACGATATTAATTTTAAAATTTTTGTATTTTACTGCCGCGTTTTTCGAAAAAATAGTAATTCCGCGCTCTCTTTCGAGCTCGTTTGAATCCATAATAAGCCCTGTGTTATCGTGCTTAACCCTAAAAGCTTCCGACTGACGCAGTAGAGCGTCAACTAAAGTGGTTTTCCCATGATCAACATGGGCGATAATAGCTATATTTCGCAGATTCATAAAATTTAAAAACCCTTGAGGGGTCCCTTTTTTGGCATGACCATCTAAGGCCGGCTTTAGTTTCCTTAAAAGAGCATCCCCACCACTTGAGGTGGGGATGTCTTTGTGAGCATAAACTTATGTCCGAGTCATACGGTATAATTAATAATCTTTGCTAAGAAGCTTATTATTATATAGTATGAACGTGCAACATAAACTATAGCTTGACTACTTTGCTGGCCTTACGCCCTTTAGCGTCTTCGACTGCTTCGAAGTTCACCTTATCACCCTCGGATAAGGATCTGAAACCCTCAGCTTCAATGACGCTCTGGTGAACAAACACATCTTTACCACCTTCGTCGGGTGCTATGAAGCCGAAGCCCTTAGTGTCGTTAAACCATTTCACTGTACCTGTAGCCATATATAATCACCTCCTTTACTGCTTCCAAATGCCTATATTAATAAAAAAACCACAAAAGCCAGAGTACTGTTCGGCCCTTGTGGTTTCTGACACGACAATACTGTTCCACTAACAATTGATGGCATATTTTACCAGAAATACTAAACTTTGCAATAAAAAAAGATTAACAACTTTTTCCCATTTCTTGGCTTATAAGGAATAAGGATTGTCTTTAGGCTATTTTTGTTGTGTATCCAGCGCGGCTTTCAGGCCTTTGGCAAGATTACTTGTTGAGTCAAGCCCCCAGAAGTGCAGGAATACCATCCTGGGAGATTCCATAATCATATGATTATGGATTGCGACGATGTTAATCCCCGCCCCTCTTAGGGCCTTAAGTACTCCCTGTACTTCCGATTCAAGCATAGCGAAATCACCATCCACAACAGCCTTTTTATCGCTTCCAGCAAAGGCGGCCCAGGTGTTGACGCCCATTTCGTTTCCGATGCTTTCGCCATGCATAGTCGTGGACCGTCCAACCGTGATTTTGTAAACACCGTCCTTTAGTTGGCCTTTTATACCGAGGATATCCTCAATTTTCTTAGGGTTAAGCGTAGTCTTCGCAGGGTCAATCTTGGCGCGGGGCTTATGCCCTTTACCTCCGGATGTTTCCTTAATCTTTGCAAACACCTTGCCTACCGCACCGGCCAGTTTTTCTACATCTCCGCTACCGCCTATGTGCATAAACATTACCTTCGGAGAATCCCAGGAAAAATGATTGTGCAGGGCTGTAACTTCCAGGCCATTTTCTAAGGCTACGCTCATTACAGGGTTAACCTGATCTTCCAGTAAGACCGTATCGCCCATTACCATCGCCTGATTACCCGTAATTTTAAACGCAGCCCATACAGTAAGACCCATAGGTGGTGTTAGCTTTGCTCCCGAAACATTAATTTTAAGGTCGGAGCGAGGAAAACTTACCTTAAAAACACCTTCTTTTTCGTTAAAGCTTCCCTTGGCATTTGTAAGCTGTTCGATTTTGACAAAAACTTGGTCCTTATTTGGTTCAATTTTTGTTTCCGGACTTTCTTCTCGAGCATAGATAAAAGGAAGGCTGAGAATCATAAAAGACAGAAATGCAAGGGATATAAATGCTAAAGGAAAATATTTTTTCATTGTGGCCTCCCATTTTTCTGTATTATTTATTTTTGGCGATTTTTACCGTTTGTTTGCACGTATCTGCTGTACTCTCCAATATGAAGCCAAGCGCCCGCTGTTGGGGAAAAAGCAGTCGCTTCTTGTGGTAAGATTCATGTCATTCGCCCTCCATAAAGGGGTATTACCACCTGCACCTGGTAAGAGGAACTTTTATACCCTCTAAAAGTAAAAGTCAAGGGAAAATGTGGGAGTGTATTGTGAAATATATAGACATACGTACATTAATGTTAAGTACTGACTTTTAGTTCTCTCACAGCGTACTTGCAAAAAGGGCCTATAGCTGGTAGAAAATAGAATATGAACCTAAAGTTTTACAGATTGTAAATTTCAAATTATTTAGCCTGTAAATCGTTGCAATCTGGCATTGAAAAATGGAAAAGGAGCTCGGTTAAATGCTTAATTGGCTGAGGAGGCAAAAGAGGAGGGTTTATATAATCATGGTCTTTGCTATGGCGGCCTGGGGTATTGGATATTCGGCCTCCTACTTAATTCCTAGAAAGCCCATCGGGGTAATTCTGGGTGAAAAGGTGTATCAGGAGGAGTACAACGATGCCCTAAGCCGATGGCACAGGGTGTTGTTAAGAGAAAGTAACTTACCCATTGGTACTATTGTCTGGGAACAGATGGTTATGGCTAGACAGGCAGAGAAGATGGGTATCGCGGTAACGAATGAAGAGATTATGGAAAGGTTACAGGGCATGGCCTTTTTTATGATGAGTCATAAAGGGGGGTTACCACCACAACAACAGATAGTTCAGACCCTGTGCCAAACTTACGGGGTTAATGAAGACCAGCTGGTAAGAACCTTTAGGGAGGCCCTTCTTATAGAAAAAATGAGTACCCTGCTAGCAAGCGCTATAAAACTTACAGACGAAGAGGCCTGGCAACGATACGCAAGAGAAAATGAGGAGGTCAAGGTGGGATACCTGGCCATAAAGGCCGCCAATTTAATGGACTATATGCAAGTGAGTCCGGATGAGGTCGTTTCTTTCTACAACACCTATAAAGATAGCTTCCCGGATCCCGCACATGGTAAAACTGGTTACAAAGAACCTGAAAAAGTACAAATAGAGTACGTTATGGCACGTTACAGGGATGCGGAGAAGCAGGTAGCAGTATCTGAAGAAGAAATAAAGTCTTACTACGAAGAAAATAAAGAAAAGCGTTATAAAATACAAAAGCCCAGGGAAGAGAAACCTCAGGAGGAAGGGAAGGAGCAACCCCCTGCTTACAAATCATTGGAAGAGGTGAAGGGCGAAATAAAAGATTACATATGCAGAGAGAAGGCAAAAGAACTGGTCGACAAACTTATAAGTCAAGTAGATGAAAAGATTTACGAACGTTTGGGAAAGACCGAACGATTGGACTTATCCAATATAGCCAAAGAATTGGGTCTTTTTTACAAAGAGACCGATTATTTCGGCAAGGAGGAGGCAGAAAAGGTCATAAGAGAGGCAGAAGACCTGACCAAGCTAGCCTTCGAGAGGGAGCTTTTTGACCCCAGCCCCCCTCAGGACGCTCCGGCTGGGAAGTATATATTCCAGGTGGTCTCAAAGAAGGAGGCAACCCCCCCACCTTTAGAAGAGATTAAAGATAAGGTTGAAAAGGACCTCAGGGAGCAAAAGGCCCTCCAAAAGGCGAAAGAACTGGCGGAAGCTGCAACCGAAAGGATACGAGAGAAATCTCAGGAGGAAGGACTTAAGTTCCTGGGAGAAGAGAGCAAAAAAATCAGAGGTGAGTATAAGGGGCTGATGTACGAAAAGGGAGAGACCGAATTTTTTGCACGTCCAGAAGTGGTAGAGGGAAGGTCTTACCGTTATTTGAAGTCTTTAGATGCCGATGTGCCGCAACTAGCCTCCAGGGCCTTTAGCCTCAAGGAAAACGAAGTGGCCGCAGTGGCTGAGGAGTCCGGGAAAAAGGCCTCTTACATCATATGGCTAAAAGACAGGAAAGAGGCAGACCGGAACAAATTTAATGAGAGTAAAGACAAGTTACTAAGAAGGTATCTTGTCGAAAAACAGCAGGCCATCCTCAAGGAATGGACTGAGTCCTTGAAGGAGAAAGGCAAGCTGGCAAGAGGATAATGGATGTCATTTATGGTATAAGGCCCTTGCCAAGGAAGCTCCACTGGCCAGTACTTACAGTAGGAGGGTTTGATGGTGTGCACCTGGGCCATCAGAAGATTATCCAGGAGGCAAGGGATTGGGCAAGGAATAACAAGGGGGAAACTGTAGTAATAACCTTTAAGAGCCACCCTAAGGCAGTGTTGAGCGGCAGGCCCTTAAATTTCATTACCTCGCTGGAACATAAGTTGGTACTATTACAGCGGCAGGGGGTAGACATAATACTTGTATTTGATTTTAAAGAGGTGGCTGAGCTGAGGGCAGAGGATTTCATAAGACAGGTGGTAGGTATGTTAGGGACCAAAGGATGGGTAATGGGTATTAACTCGCATTTTGGAAAAAACAGGGAAGGAGATTTTTCCCTAGCCTCCAGGCTTTCGCAGTATTACGGATACCAGCTGCGGGTCTGCCCTCCTGTAAACTATAAAGGAGATATTATCAGCAGTACACGGATACGGACAGCTATCCTGGCAGGGGATCTAGAAGAGGCAGAAGGTATGCTTGGTAGGCCTGTTTCTGTCCTTGGTACGGTTGTCAGGGGAAGTGGGCGAGGTAAAAGCCTGGGCTATCCTACTGCAAATCTTGACTTACAGCAAGAGATAAGGCCTCCAAGCGGTGTATATGCTACTTGGGTAACGTTACATGGTAAAGACTACCTCTCTTTAACAAGTATAGGCACAAGACCCACCTTTGAGGGAGAAGGTAAGGAGACATCCGAAGTCTACATCATTAATTTTGATAGAGACCTCTACGGAGAAGTCTTGGAGGTGAAATTTATTTATAAACTCCGGGAGGAGTTAAAATTTGCCAGTGCAGAGGCCCTTAAGGCCCAGATGGATAAGGATAAAGAAGAGGTTCTACGTAAGCCTGGCAAAAATACCTTGACAAAGGGGAGTACCAAAACTATAATTAGTGCGTAAGTTTATGCCCAGTGGGCAGATAGCTCAGTTGGTAGAGCACGGGACTGAAAATCCCGGTGTCGGCGGTTCAACTCCGCCTCTGCCCACTTTTAAAAGGGGTATTAGCGATGTTAAAACAATTAATTTTAGCTAGCGTGGCTGGCCTTCTCATGTTTGTAGTTGCAGGGGCCTTTACGAGTAATAAGTACTTACTTAAAGCTGGTGAACCGGTAAGTTGGTGGGCTCCCTGGTTTTCAGTAATCTTGAGTGTGTGGGTTTTTTGTTATTTTTATTATTATGTACTGAAGGGAAAAAAACAGGCCGAGAAACGTGAGAAGGAATCTCTTGATAAGCTTAAAGATACCGATTCAAAAATACACGCCCTCAATGTTTCTATAGATGAACTCCTTGATAGGGTATCTAAATAAATGGATCCAGAAACGCTCAGGGTACTAATAACCTCGGGCGGTCCCCTTGGTATTCTAGTTTTTTTAGTCATAGCCTTCTTATGGTTTTTCAGAGAAAGAGACGCCAAGCAAGAAACTATAAGCCAGGGTTACCACAAACGTATTAACGAGCTTACAGCAGGCATTATTAAATTAGAAAAGGTAATAGAGGAACTCAGCAAAAAGGTTAAGTGATGTTAAATACTGTGCCTACCATCCCAGAGCTCCAGGCCAAGGCCAGAGAGATAAGGCGGCACGTTATCCGCATGTTGGCCAGGGCAGGCTCAGGCCACCCTGGCGGCTCTCTTTCTGCCACTGACCTGTTGGTAGCCCTTTACTATGGTAAACTAAAACACGACCCAAAAAATCCTAAATGGCCTGAAAGGGACAGGTTCATCCTCTCCAAGGGGCATTGTTGTCCAGCCCTTTACGCCATCCTGGCTGAGATGGGTTACTTTCCCGTAGGTGAGCTAGATACCTTGCGTCAGCTCGGAAGCAGCCTTCAGGGACATCCCGATATTAAGAGGACTCCAGGGATAGAGATATCCAGCGGCTCTTTAGGACAGGGCCTCTCAGTAGGCGTGGGTATGGCCCTGGCCGCAAGAATAGATGGTCGAAGTTATAGGGTTTATGTCATGCTGGGAGATGGTGAAGTTGAAGAGGGGCAGGTCTGGGAGGCGGCTATGGCCGCAGGGCACTACAGGCTTGATAACCTCTGTGCAATACTGGACAACAACGGCCTCCAGATAGATGGTCCCATCCATGATGTTATGTCCCCGCTTCCTCTCCCTGAGAAGTGGGATGCCTTCGGGTGGCATGTAATACGTATTGATGGACACAACATGTCTCAAATCCTCGAGGCCTACGACCGCGCTGAAGCTATAAAGGGCAAGCCCACTATAATTGTAGCCAAGACTGTGAAGGGTAAAGGGGTGTCTTTCATGGAGAATCAGGTAGACTGGCACGGCAAGGCCCCTACACCCGAACAGGCAGAAAAGGCTCTAGCAGAACTAGTATAGGAAGATAAATATATGACAATAACAACTCAAGAAGTAAGAAAAGAGGCCACTCGAGAGGCCTATGGACAGGCCCTCTTAGAGTTGGGCGAGGTAAACAAGAACATAATCGTACTTGACGCTGACCTTGCCAAATCCACTACCACTATAAAATTTGGCAAGAAGTTTCCGGAACGCTTCTTTGATATGGGTATTGCCGAGGCTAATATGATGAATGTGGCGGCAGGGCTGGCTACATGTGGCAAGATACCCTTTGTCAGCACCTTTTGTATCTTCGCCTCCGGGAGGGCCTGGGAACAGATAAGAAATACCATATGCTATAGTGGCCTCAACGTAAAGATAGTCGCCACCCACGGAGGGCTGGCTGTGGGAGCGGACGGCTCCTCTCATCAATGCATAGAGGATTTTGCCCTTATGACAGCCATACCTACCATGACAGTAATAGAACCTTGCGATGCCGCTGAAACTAAGAAAGCCATAAAAGCAGTAGCGGAGCGTCCGGGACCGGTCTATGTTAGATTGGGTAGGACACCTTCCCCTGTGCTTACCGAAGAAGGGACTCCGTTTGAGGTAGGAAAGGCTAGCATCCTCAGAGAAGGCAAGGATATAACTATCGTGGCCTGCGGTCTAATGGTCCCGAATGCCCTGAAGGCTGCGGAAAACTTATCCGCCAGGGGTATAGAGGCCACCGTAATCAATCTCCATACCATTAAACCCTTAGACCGAAAAACCCTTGTAGCATATGCTAAAAAAACTGGTTCAGTGGTAACCGCTGAACAGCATGTATTGGAAGGAGGGCTGGGTAGTGCCGTGGCCCTGGCCCTTGGAAGAGAATACCCTGTGCCCCTGGAAGCAGTGGGAATTGACAACCGCTTTGGTCAATCAGGAAGTCCAGAGGCACTATTTAAGGAGTATAATCTAACCTCGGAGGACATACTTCAGGCTGCCCTCAAAGCCTACGGTAGAAAGTAAGAACCTATGACTAAAAATATAGCCTCTCTTATAATAGCGTTTTTCCTACTTTTTTCTCCTCTTTGCCTGGCTGAAGAAGAATACGATGCATACTACAAAAATTATGAGGAGTTTGTAAGGGTAGTAAAACTCATCCAGGAAAAATACGTAAAAGAAACAAAACTTCGGGAAATCTTCCAGGGGGCTTACAGGGGTATGCTGGAGGGCTTAGACCCTTACAGTCAATTCTTTGGCCCGGACGAACTTGATGAACTGAAGGTAGAGACAGAGGGGAAATTTGGGGGTTTGGGTATCGAGGTTATTGTTAAAGACGGCACCCTATATGTCCTCACCCCAATCCTGGATAGCCCTGCTTTTAGGGCCGGGGTTATGGTAGGAGACAGGATAGTAAAGATTGAAGGAATGTCTACTGAAAGAATGAGTCTTAAAGAGGCTGTTAAGCATCTCAGGGGAGAACCTAATACAAGTGTAACCATCTCTGTAGTCCACCTGGGCGAGTCAGAACCTGTAGACGTTACCATAGTTAGGGATATCATACAGGTTCATAGCATCAGGGGCGCCAGGCTAGTGGATGAAGAGGCAAAGATAGGCTATCTTTCCCTTATCAGCTTTCAGGATAATACCCTCGAAGAAATGGATAAGGCCTTTTATGAACTCTTAAATAAAGGAATGAAGTCCCTTATCCTTGACCTTCGTTTCAATCCTGGGGGACTATTAAACATGGCCGTGGCAGTATCAGATAGATTTATTTCCAATGGAGTGATAGTATCTACAAAAGGAAGAGACGAGGAACAAAACCAGGTGTATTTAGCTACGGGAAGCGGAACCTATCCAGACCTTCCTCTTATAATTTTGATAAATAACGGAAGTGCAAGCGCATCCGAAATCGTGGCAGGGGCAATAAGAGACCACAAAAGGGGACTCCTGGTGGGGACCAAGACCTTTGGAAAAGGCTCGGTGCAGAGCCTTATCGGCGTAGAGGAAGAGCATTGTGCCTTAAAACTCACCACCGCTTTGTACTACACCCCTTCTGGCATATCCATTAACGAGATTGGCGTGGAACCAGACGTGAAAGTGGAACTTACTCCAGCGGAAACAAAGCAGCTTCATGGGCATCTTAACAAGGCGAACATTATTAGACCATCTGCGGAAAAGCCCCAAGAAGAAGAAAAGTTTGTAGACCTTCAGCTTCAGCGGGCTATTGAGATTCTAAAAGAGGGGAAACTCTCTTCTTATCTACTCACTTCTGTAGGGGAAACGCAAGAAGTACCCCTACAAAAAAATGCTAATCCTGGGTATTGAGACCTCCTGTGATGAGACTTCGGTCGCTGTTGTAGAAGATGGACTATGCATCCGCTCCAACCTGGTTAGTACCCAGGAGAAGCTGCATCTAAAGTTCGGAGGAGTAGTGCCAGAGATAGCCTGCCGTGCCCATCTGGAATCCCTGCTCCCTATCCTGGATGAGGCCCTGAAGGGTGCAGGAGTAACCCTTAAGGACCTGGATGCAATAGCTGTAACCAACACTCCCGGCCTCATTGGGGCACTCCTTATAGGAGTAACTGCAGCTAAAGCCCTAGCCTGGGCACTCAGACTTCCTTTAATAGCGATTAACCACCTTCATGCCCATATCTTTGCGTCTAAACTAGAATATGGTCATGCCCCGGAATTTCCATGCCTCAGCCTGGTGGTCTCTGGGGGGCATACCAGTCTCTTTCTAAGTAATAAAGAAACACAACATCAACTGCTAGGGGCCACCCTTGACGATGCCGCTGGGGAGGCCTTTGACAAGGTGGCCAAACTACTTGGACTGGGCTATCCAGGTGGCCCAGCAATTGATAATATAGCCAGGGAAGGTAGCCCTGCGGCTATACTCTTCCCCCGCTCGTACCTTGAGCCTGGCTCTCTTGACTTTAGCTTTAGCGGGCTAAAAACCGCCGTCCTTTATCATTACCAGGAACTCGTAGGGGCACGGCGCGCCGTGCCCCTGACACCAGTGCCCCTAACACGAAAAGAATTGGCAGACCTGGCCGCCAGCTTCCAGGAGGCCGTGGTGGACGTCCTAGTTGAAAAGACCCTACTGGCCTTGAGAAAGCATCCTGTAAAGGGAGTGGCTCTAGGAGGTGGAGTGGCATCTAACTCCAGATTGAGGCAGAAACTAGCCCGGGCCCTGGAAGAACGTCACATACAGCCTTACTTCCCTTCTCCCAAGCTCTGCACGGATAATGCCGCTATAGTGGCAGGCCTGGCCTATTATAAATATTTGGAGAGAGATATGGCCTCTCTGGAGGTAGAGGCGGTGGCATAAAATCAGCAGAACTGTAAAATTAAGACTGTAAAATTAAGATTGTAAATTTCAAATTTAAAATTTCCAATTTTCAACTTTAAAAATTCCAATTCAATGGACATAGATGACTTAAAAGATTTACTTGCTAAGATTCAAAAGGGGAAAATATCCCTTGAGGAAGCCCTGGGGCAGCTAAAGGACCTCCCTTACAAGGACATAGGCTTTGCCAGGGTGGATAGCCACAGGGCCCTGCGATGTGGTTTCCCAGAAGTCATCTTCTGTCAGGGGAAGACCCCTCAGCAAGTAGTTGATATTGCAAAACAAATTGTCAAGGAAAAGAGTGACCTGCTGGCCACCAGGGCCAACCAGGAGATTTATCAGGCCTTGGTCGAGCAATTTCCAGAGGCTAAATACCATGAGCAAGCCAGGGCTATCACCATAAACAGGTCTAGTAGACGCCCAAGGAAAGGACTCATCCTTGTAGTAACTGCCGGCACACTAGACATTCCTGTGGCTGAAGAGGCAAGGGTTACTGCTGAACTCATGGGGAACAAGGTAGAAGCCTTGTATGACGTGGGAGTAGCAGGAATTCACAGACTATTAGAGCACAGAAAGTTTTTAACCCAGGCCAGGGCCATTGTGGTAGTAGCCGGGATGGAAGGCGCCCTGGCAGGTGTGGTAGCAGGGCTTGTGAGCTGTCCAGTTATAGCTGTCCCCACCAGTATTGGTTATGGGGCAAGTTTCTCCGGTATCGCCCCTTTACTCACAATGCTCAACACCTGTGCCGCAGGGGTGTCTGTAGTAAATATTGATAATGGCTTCGGCGCAGGCTATGTGGCCTCGCTTATAAATCAGGGAAGTTCTAGTAGAAAATGAGCACTCAAAAGGGAGGTCCAGGATGATTTCTCGGCGGCTCGACCCTTACGCTAGTACGATGGTCAAAATAATTCTAGCTATTTTAATTGGAATTTGTGTTGTAGGCGTAGGATTAAGCCTTGCCCAACCACCAATTCCTAAAAGCATCCCCTCTGACATCCCTTCGGATGTGAGGGCACAGATTGAAAGGTTATACTCATCGGATCCAGTAGAACGAGGCTATGGTGCCCATGAATTGGGAGAAATGGGAACCCGGGCAGTTCCTGCAA
The DNA here is from genome assembly GCA_023261505.1 of Planctomycetota bacterium. GTDB lineage: Bacteria > Planctomycetota > Brocadiia > Brocadiales > Bathyanammoxibiaceae > JAHFOV01. The sequence continues at coordinate 25,080 of JAHFOV010000011.1, read as the reverse complement.
TACCATATCTGGTACAAATTATAGAGGATAATTCTTCATTACAGTGGAACCCTGAGGGTGGCTACACTTCCCCTGGTGTAGAAGCGGTAAGGGCACTGGGGAAGATAGGGGGGCCAGCCATTGAGCCATTGATTGCCACCCTCAAGAATACAGATGTGTATGTCCGAAGGGAAGCAGCAGAGACACTTGGGAAGTCAAAAGATAGCCGTGCCGTTGAGCCTTTGGTTGCTACCCTTAAGGATAAGGATGAAGATTGGGCTGTAAGAAGGAAAGCAGCGGAGGCGTTGGGGAAGATAAAAGATAGCCGTGCAGTTGAGCCATTAATTGACGCTTTTAGGGATGAACGTGTAGAAAGGGAAGCAACATTTTCATTGGCAGAGATAGGCAAACCAGCCGTAGAGCCGTTGATTGCTACACTTAAGGATGGAGATTCGCATGTCCGACAGAATGCTGCTGAGGCACTTGGCAGGATAAAGGATACCAGCGCTGTCGAACCGTTAATTGCTGCCCTTAAACAGGACTATTTACGAGCTAGTGCGGCATGGGCGCTATGGATGATAACAGGTGAGGACTTTGGAGAAGATTCAAAGAAGTGGCAAGAGTGGTGGGAGAAAAATAAGGTGAAAGCCCGCAACGAAAAATAACACCAGGAAAATATAGCGTCCCTCCATCCAATTGTAGTTCTTTCCAATTGAAGGAGACGCTTATTCCCAGAAGGTATGCATTTTATAACATCAGTGAGCAACATCTGGAATGTTTCTTCGGAGAGGTCGTAAATGGGTGAAACGAAATTAAAGAGTGTAGTGAAAATGGTTGAAAAATGGTGTGTAAACGCTGCGACCACCTTACTTCTCTGCAAACAGCCCTTTTTCCTTGTATTCTTTATATTCCTTTTCAAGCCATTCCTGGATGTTAACCGTTCCCTGGACTAGGTCTTTGATGTCTTCCTGCAGGTTGTTTGGTTCTATTACCACGAACCAACCCTTTCCATAGGGGTCGGTGTTGACATAGCGCGGATTAGAAATTACTTCCTGGTTAACTTCTATAATCTTCCCGCCAGCAGGGGCCTTGAGTGGGCCGATGTATTTTCCTGCCTCCAGTGAACCGAAGGAACGGCCTTTGGCAACCGTTTTACCAACAGGAAGCAGTTTGATGTAGGCCGCCGTACCTGCCGCCTTCTGCCCGAAGATATCTAACCCCACTCGTACTAGATGCCTGTCCGCCTCAGGCGGACTACCGCCTTCTATCTTGGCCCAAAGATGGTCCTTTCTGTCGTAATAGAATTCATCGGGCAAAAAAATGTCCTCATAGCGTGCCATGGGTTAGTCCTTTTTCATCTTTACTATTAAAGGATAGGAAGGTTAGTTGCGGGGTCCCGCCATAGGCTGATTTACCTTTGATGAAGCTTGGAGACACCTGAGTAGTAGTTCGGTGATGTCCATAACTTCCATTGTTCCATGGAGGTATTTCCTTGCCCCCTGGAACATCCGCTTACACTGAGGACAGGCTACTACTAGGGCCTCTGCTCCTGTTTCGCAGAAGGAGTTGTAGGTCTTGTACGATATATCTGCGGCCATCTTGGGGTCTGCTGACTCTAATACCCCACCTCCACCACAACAAATTGCCCTGGCCTTACGGTTACGGCTCTCCCTGAACTCCAATCCCGGGAGAGAGTGAAGGACCTCTCTCGGGGCATCATAAACCCCCTGATTCCTTCCGAGGTCACAGGGGTCATGGTAGGTGACTTTAATGGTATCACCTTTAAGCGAGCCGGGATAGAGTTTTCCATCTCTTATCAATTCCAACAGGAATTCTGTTGAGTGTTTCATGGATACCCCTGGGAGGAAGGGGGAGTATTCCTGCCTCCAGGTCATGTAACAAGAGGGACAGTTGAAGATAATAGTATCCGCCCCGAGGGCCTTTACCTTTTTTGTATTGTGTTCTATCAGCCCTAGCATCTGGTCTTTCATCCCGGCTGCCATGAGTGGGAATCCACAACAGCACTCCTCTGGGCCCAGTATAGTAAGGTCTACCCCAGCTTTGATTAACAAAGAGGCAAAGGCATGGGGGATGTCCTGAGCGAGGGGGGAGAAACTGGATACACAGCCTACAAAGTACATAACCTTTGCCTTATCCTTTTTTATCCCCTCCGTAGGCAGGTTCTCTACAAAATCTACCCAAAGTGCCCTATCCACATTAGGATAGTTAAAAATGTTCCCTTCGTTGGCTACCCCCTCCTTGAGATGTTTGAATCCTTTAGGGTGGAGTCCCACCCCCGTAGCGTATTCTTGCCTGAGGGAATACCAGATACTTTGCAGGTCTATCTTAGATGGACATACGTGGGTGCAATAGCCACAAAGGGTACAGCGGAAGGTGGCCTCAGATAGTGTGCTGAGGTCTTGCTGAGAAAAGTTTCGCCCCCCTAGGAGTTTTGAGGCCCAGTTTGGGCCATATTTGTGTAGGAGGTGACTCCTTGCCTCCTTAAGTTTTATTGCGGGAGCAATGGGGTCAACTTCACGGTCTTTGTAAGTTTCACAAACCCTGAGGCACTCGCCACACCTGGTGCATCCTGAGAGTTCTATAAGTTGCTTAATAGAAAAGCTGGGTACCATCCCTGTAGGGTCCGCCCCCACAAAATCTGCCTTATGATTCTGAGAATTTAGTAGCAGGGTAAGGCTTGTACCAAAGAGGTGGAAAAGCCTGGAATAAGGTATATAGCAGAAGAAGGTTAGAGAGACGAGGGCATGGAACCACCATACGTAAAGGTGAGTTGCAACCCAGTCTAAATCTGTAGGGGCGTATTGCAATACGCCCCTACTTAAGGCCTCCGCAAATGCTACGCCTATAAAAGAGGCTCTGGACTCCGGAATACTATGAATGGATAGAAGCCTAAGTCCCTCTACCACGTAACCACTTACTAGAGAGACAAGAAGCAATAAAACTAATACCTTATCTTCAAAAAAGGTCTTTAGATATGGCAGCTTGAGTACGTAGCGACGATGAAGGGCCAGTAGCAGACCCACCAAGAGGATAAGCCCAGCCAGGTCATTAGTAAAGGCAAACCATTTGGTGTCTTTATCCAGCTCCACCCAACCCCAGTGGGCCAGCTGGTCTCCCACGCTCCCCACAAAATAGAGTACACAGAAACCTAGAAACAGGGGAAAGTGCATGGGCCAGCGGGTAGGGTCTTCTTTTGTGAGGGTTCTTTGAAAGAGGATATCAAGAGATAATAGCTTGAGGAAATCCCTGCGAAATATAGTTCTGAAAGGGGTGTTAAAGAGATAAACGAGCTTCTCCCTACCTGTCCCTTCCTTTGTCCTGGAGAGCCCCCCTTTGAGCCAGAAGGCCAGGTTAGCCCAAATGCCCAGGTAGAATATAAAGAGGGCTAAGATTTCTACATATGAGAAATACTGTGGATATTCCACTGTAGATTCCTTCCTAAATGTTTAATGTCATTGCGAGCGAAGCGAAGCAATCTCACAGCATAGAAATGGGATTGCTTCGGGGCTTCTCCCCTCGCAATGACTGGTGGGTACTTGCCTTTCAACCATTATGGGCAGACACACAGGTCTGCCCCTACAATGCCCCGCGCAATGACGGGTGGGGATTTGCCTTACAATAGCGTTAATCTGTTTTTTCTATAAGAATCCTCCAGAGGTTTGGTGCTGCCTGGAGGATTTCTATGGGGTAACCCTTTTTTTGGCAAAAATTAGGGATTGTATTCTTGGCCGCAGGTTCGTAATCACACTGGACCTCTAAAACCTGCCCCTTATTAAGGCTTTTTAAGGAATCCCTTGTCTCTATGAGCGTATAAGGGCAAATCTTTCCTTTTATGTCTATAGTTAAATGGGGTTGTTTTTCTTTTAAGGAAACCATCCGAAATCCCTTCCCTTGGTAGGGGCACGGCGCCGCCGTGCCCCTTTGAATTGGGCCTAGGCAAAATTTATAACCTTGTTTTCTACAATAAGATCAACTAACTGTGAGTAGTCAATGCACTCTACACGCTTGTGGAGCCTGTCGTTAAGACCTCTTTTCTGCACGTCCTGTTTTATTGCATATATTTTGGCCTTATTGGGATACAATGCAGGGTCGATGTATACACCATCCTGGATGAGCACCACTACCGCCTCCCCATCATATTCGGCAAGTTTGAGGCCATTTTCACCATATTCTTTATTTATTAAATAGAGATTTCCCACCGCACTTGCCTTTAAAAATCCATAGTAAAATCGACTCTTTGCATTAGATCTAAAATTTCTTTAGTAGGTAATATTTCAAAGTCTGTTTCTATTTCGCTTTCTTTAATTCCCCTTTCCTGCAGGGATTCTTTCTGGACTATTAACCTTGTACCCTGTTTTTTAAGCGTACTTAAATATTTATCGGTGTCCTTTCTGTCTACCCCCTTGAGGGTAAAGTATGAACCATCCCCCAGGTAAACTACTGTAACAATATTCTCGTCAATCCCACTGGTTACGCCTACCGCCGCCCTTAGGCCCTCCGTGTAATATATACTCCCGTAAGGAGGACGATTTATGGTAATAAGGACACTTCTCTGGACCAAAAATTCCTCCTTAAGCCCCTTCAGTCCCCCCTTTGATAAAGGGAGATATAGGGGGATTAGGTCTAAAGTTTAGTTAAACGCCCCTACAAGGTGATAAGCTTATCCACTTCACTTACTATCTCAGCAAAATCGGGAAGCCCACCCACTACTACGCCTGGAATAAAATCTTTTCCCTTTTCTAGTCCCCTGGCGTTTACACAAATTCCGCAAGCCGTTATCTTTGCCCCTTTAGCCACCAGTTCTGCAACGCGGTCCTTGGGCATAACAGGTAGGTCTGGAAAGGTCTGCAATTTTATAGGGTTATATACCCCATCCAGGTATAAGAACATCTTTACCTCGTGTCCCTTCTCCAGGGCAGCCTTAGCAATATTACAGGCCGTTTCCCAGTTTTCAAACTGGAAGGGACCGAGGGTAAGCATGAAGCCCAACTTTGCCATGAGGTGTACTCTTTAAAAGTGAACTTGGCAGAACTCCTGGTAATCTACTAATTCTTTTATAGTGGGATTCTCTCCGCAGACAGGGCACTGAGGATTGCGGCGAATCTTTACCTTCTTGAAGTCCATCGTAAAGGCGTTATAGAGTAGAAGCTGCCCTTTAAGTAACTGACCCTTACCAAGGAGGAGCTTTACAACTTCGGTAGCCTGGATTACACCTATTACACCAGGAAGAACCCCTAAAACACCCGCTTCCTGGCAGGAAGGGACCATGCCTGGAGGAGGTGGCGTTTCGAATAAGCAGCGGTAGCAGGGCCCATCTCCCGGCAGTATAGTAGTAACCTGTCCTTCAAACCTGAATATGGAACCATGTGAAAGTGGTTTCTTCAGGAGTACACAGGCGTCATTTACGAGATACCTGGTTGGGAAGTTGTCCGAACCGTCCAGTATTACATCGTAGTCCTTGATAATATCCATAATATTCTCTGAGGTTAACCTCTGCATATAAGGAACCACCTCTACATCGGGGTTCAAGGCCTCCAGAGTGGCCTTAGCTGAAAGGGCCTTCGGGTAGCCTATGTCTTTAGAGGAGTGGAGTATCTGACGCTGGAGGTTTGAGTGGTCTACATCGTCATTATCTGCTATACCTAGCTTCCCCACACCAGCAGCGGCTAGATAGAAGGCAGCTGGACAGCCCAAACCGCCAGCCCCTACCAGGAATACGCTGGATTTTAATAGTTTCTTCTGGCCACGTCCCCCTACTTCAGGGAGAATAATATGTCTTGAATACCGCTTTATTTGTTCTTCTGTGAAATCCATAGTTAATCCTTTTCCTTCTTAATCACCAATCTCCAGTCTGTGTTATTTAATTTTTCAACAGACAAGACCTTTTGTCCCTCATTTCTAAGGCTCCTGGGGACGTTTTCTGCAGCGGGTTCGTGGTCCACAATCACCTCCAGAATCTCGCCGACAAGCATCTCTTCCAGGGCCAGTTTAGACTTTACAAAGGTGTAGGGACAGACCTCTCCCTTCAAATTTATGGTTTTATTTGGAGACAAAACCGTTTGTTTTTCAAACTGTTCGCTTATGCTGCCCATCTAAGACTAGCACTCATGGGGTAGAACAAAAACGTTACAAAATGTATCAAATTTGTGAAAAAAGTCTAATAAAAGTATGTAAAACATTAAAAAGTATAACAAAATAATCTTGTTGCTTCAACAACTTTTTTAAGTCCTGGTGCTTATAAGCGATAGAAAAAGTAACTATTTCATGCAGAAAATGTGTTTTTCAAACCTTGTTTAAATGCCTGTATTTGTTAAAATGTACAAAAATTAATCAGGAGGTCCCTGAAAAAGTCAACACAACATATTATGTCATTATGAGCTAAGCGAAGAAGCTGTTATTTTAGGGATTCTTGGGTGGTTTCGCTCCCTCAGAATAACAGTTGTGCTGGTCTTACAAACGTCTAATTAGATAAAAAAAGCTATGGCGGATATAAAAAAACCCTGGGCCGGTAGATTCGAGAAACCTACGGAACCATCCGTAGAGGACTTTACAGAGTCCGTATCCTTTGACCATCAGCTCTACAAGTATGACATCCAGGGGAGTATTGCTCATGCTACCATGCTGACTGTCTGTGGACTCCTTACGGAGAAGGAAAAAGAGGCTATTATCCTGGGATTAAAGGAGATAGAAAAAGAGATAGAGCAGGGCAACTTTTCTTTTCAAAAGGGCTTAGAAGACATTCACATGAATATTGAAGCCGCCCTTATAAGGAAGCTCGGTGATGCGGGTAAAAAGCTACATACTGCAAGAAGCCGTAATGACCAGGTTGCACTGGACCTTCGGCTCTGGACAAGGGAAAGCATCGGTCAAGTATCCCTGCTCATAGAAGGGTTGCAATCAGAACTTGCACAAAAAGGTAAGGCCCACATTGACCTCATTATCCCAGGTTTTACTCACCTCCAGCACGCCCAACCGGTCCTTCTCGCCCACCACCTTCTTGCCTATGTAGAGATGTTGGAAAGGGATAGGGAAAGGTTGGCAGATTCTATGACAAGGGTGAATCATTCTCCTTTAGGGGCCTGCGCATTGGCAGGGACTACATTGCCTATAGACCAGGAAATGACTGCCCAGCTCCTCGGTTTTTCCAAACCCTGCTCCAACAGCATCGATGCCGTGAGCGACAGGGATTTCTGCCTGGAGTTTGCCTCGAATATAGCTATTCTATCTATGCATCTCTCCAGGCTGGCTGAAGAATGGATATTGTGGGCTAGCCCGGAGTTTGAGTTCATTGAGCTGGATGAGTCGCTATGCACCGGTTCAAGTATCATGCCTCAGAAGCGTAACCCTGATGTGCTGGAACTTATAAGAGCTAAATGTGCCAGGGTTTACGGTAACCTTTTCTTTTTATTCAGCCTCATGAAGGCCTTGCCTCTTTCTTACAATAGAGACATGCAAGAGGACAAAGTAGCAATATTTGACATAGCCTCTACCATTAAAGCCTCGCTTATCCTCTTGGAAAAGGTAGTAAAGGGAACTACCTTTAAACCTGAAAATATTGCCATTGCCTGCAAGAAGGGCTTTCTGGATGCCACTGCTCTGGCAGAATACCTCGTCATAAAAGGACTCCCCTTCCGCCAGGCACATGAGGTTGTGGGCAAATTGGTAAGAAGGGCCGCTCAGGAGGGCAAGATGCTTAAGGAATTTAGTTTGGATGAATTAAGCCAATTTTCCCCCCTCATTGATGTAGGAGTGTATAACGTCCTTGGGGTAGAAAACTGCATTAAGCATTACAAGGGTACTTCTTCCACCTCCCCTTCGGCGGTAAGGGAAAGGTTAGAATGGTGGTTGACTAGCTTAGGTAGATCAAAAAAGGCACAGTAGGGACAGGGCTTTAGCCCTGTCCTTGAAAGGTTACAATGGTGGCTAACTTTAACTTTCGTAATGGCACCCTTTACTGCGAAGATGTTAAGGTTGAAGAAATAGTAAAATCTGTAGGAAGTCCTGCGTACATCTACAGCAAGAAGGCTATCCTGGATGGCTATAAAGAGATACGGGATGCCTTTGCAGATGCCTTTCCTCTCGTATGTTTCTCGGTCAAATCTAACTCTAATCTCTCCATCTTACGTCTGCTGGCTGTGGAGGGTTCGGGTTTTGATGTGGTATCAGGGGGAGAACTTTACCGTGCCCTACAGGCGGGAGCTCATCCTAAAAAGATAATCTTTGCCGGAGTAGGGAAGAGTTCAGAGGAGATAGAATACGCTCTTGATTGTAACATCCTGATGTTCAACGTGGAATCCCTGGCCGAGTTAAAGGTAATAAATGCCTTAGCTTATGACAAAAAGACTAAGGCCACTGTGGCCCTGAGGCTCAACCCAGATGTCGACCCCAAAACCCATGCGAAAACTACCACCGGCAAAAGAGAAAATAAATTTGGCATCGACCTTGGGGTTGCTGAGAGAATTGTAAAAGAGGCAAAGAGGTATGACACCCTCCAAATATGCGGGCTACATGTGCATCTAGGCTCGCCCATCATGAGCCCGGAACCCTACGTGAAAGCCTTGGAAAAGATAAAAGATTTTTTACCTCTCTGCAGGGAAAATTCTCTGCCAATTGAATACGTAAATATAGGAGGTGGGTACTGCATATCCTACACTGGACAGCCGGTTTGCAAGCCCACCGATTACGCTAGGGAGATACTCCCCCTTGTACGGGATTTGAACCTAAAGCTCATCCTTGAGCCAGGCCGTTTCATAGTGGGGAATTCTGGGATATTAGTGACAAAGGTAGTTTACAAGAAGGAAACAAGCTTCGGCAAAAGGTTCATCATCTGTGACGCTGCCATGAATGACCTCATAAGGCCCACCCTTTACGACGCCTTCCACAGGATATGGCCGGTCAGCCCAAGGGTTCCCATGCCAGAGGTACTTACCTCGGCAACACCTAATCCCCCTGAACCAGACCTCATAAAGGTCGACATTGTAGGCCCTGTCTGCGAAAGCAGCGACTTCTTCGCTAAGGATAGATTCATTCCAGAGATTAAAGCGGGCGAACTACTTTCCATATTCAGTGCAGGGGCCTACGGCTTCACAATGAGCTCTAATTATAATTCCCGTCCAAGGCCCTGCGAGGTCCTTGTCGATGGCAAGACTTTCCTGCTAATCCGAAGGAGGGAGACGTGCGAAGACCTCATTTCCAAAGAGATTGGGTAAATCAGAGTAGGGGCACGTTGCAACGTGCCCCTACATGTTTATTAGAAAAATAACTATGCCTGCATACTATCCGATATACCTCGACATAAAAGATAAAAGGTGTGTGGTAGTAGGCGGAGGTGAAGTAGCCTACAGGAAGGCCCTCGTCCTTAAAGAGGCCGGGGCAGAGGTGATAGTAATAGCCCCTGAGTTTTATGAAAAGTTCTCAGCCGAAAAGGACGTCGCCCTCCTGAGGCAGGGATACAGCGGAGAATGCCTCCAAGGGGCTTTTCTGGTCATTGCGGCCACTAATGATAAAGAGATAAATCAAAAGATATGGGAGGATGCACAGCGCCATGGCCTGCTGGTAAATGTGGTGGACCAGCCCGAGCTCTGCAACTTTATTGTCCCCTCTGTAGTTAATCGGGGAGAGCTTCAGATAAGTATTTCTACTGGAGGTGCCAGCCCTGCCCTGGCCAAGAGGATACGTCAGGAGCTGGAGTCATTATTCGGTCCTGAATATTCCGAACTTACCCAATTACTCTCCAAACTCCGCCCAATGGTTATCTCTTCAATAAAAGATGAGGATAAGAGGCGACAGGTCTTCGGGCTTCTATCTTCTCCTAAGATATTAACAACAATTAGACAGAACGGCCCCCAAAAGGCAGAAGCAGAAATGCGAAATATAATTAATAATTTCACATCGGGTAGTTGCGGGTCTCCAGACCCGCAAAAGAAATAATGAACGGAATCTGCATATTTGAGGACAGTGGTTACGAAGGGTTATTGCCATTAGTCTATACAAGGCCAGTCTACAGGCTCCGCAGTGGAATACTTAACCTGGAGGAAAAGATACTACACAGTTACCCTGGTGTCAATGTTAGCCTGTTCTGTAGGGACTATCTTAAGGACGTATTAGAAGAAGAGAATAAATACCGGCAGGTTACTTGCAAGATAAACAATCTGGACGCTGAAGCTGAGGGGTATCTCTTTGTTAATGGAAGAATACTGGAGTGGGAGCCTGTCCCCCTGGAAGGGCCGGAAGAAGTGGGTATCTCATCCGCCTCAGGCGGACTGGTGTATGGACGTCTTGGCAGGGAACGGTGCAAGGAATTGGTGGCGAAAGATTTTGTTGAGGGTAAGGCACTAAAGAAACTGGAGGGCGTTCCTAAGCGAGAGGTTAGCCCCGTGCTAGTACGTTATTTTTGGGACATTGTGAAGCATAACAGAGAGGAGATAAAAAGGGATTGGGAAAGGCTGTTTAAGCACAGGGGCATAAATGGGAGGATTTATGAGCATGTTTCACTTTTAAATCCTGGTAATATTTTTGTAGGTAAAGGCTCCAGGATAAAGCCTGGCTGTGTACTAGATGCTGAGGATGGGCCAATATACATCGCAGAAGAGGTTCTAGTGCAGCCCAACACTACTATAATAGGGCCAGTCTATATTGGAAAAGGGGCGATAGTGCGGCCTTCTAGCAGTCTCAGGGAGGGCTCAAACATTGGAGAATATTGCCGTGTGGGAGGGGAGATTTCTAATTCCATATTACATAGTTACAGCAACAAGCAGCATGAAGGCTTTCTGGGGGATTCTTACATTGGCTCCTGGGTAAATATCGGGGCTGGCACTACTGTAAGTAATCTCAAAAATACCTATGGAAACATCCGGGTCCAAGTTGCCGATCAGACGATAGACAGTGGTGAAACCTTTTTAGGTATAGCTATAGGAGACCACACCAAGGTAGGGATTGACTCTAGCTTCTCCGCTGGCGGCATTGTAGGATTCTGTTGTAATGTTATCGGCCGTTTTCCTGTGCCAAGGTTTATCTCCTCTTTTTCCTGGTGCACTGAAAGGGTACAGACATATCATCTAGACAATGCCCTTGAGGTGGCAAGGAGGACAATGTCCCGCCGAGAAAAGACCCTTTCACCAGTAGAAGAAGCCCTCTTCCAGAAGATTCATGAGTTGACGCAGGAGGTGCGGGGGATGCCACCTTATATTTAATCCCTTTCAGCCTTTCCGTAGGTACCCTACTCTACCGACACTAATCCCCCTTTAGAAAAGGGGGAGTGAGGGGGATTATGGTCCGTCAAGACGCACCCCATTGGGACTATAAAGCATTTGTGAAAATTCCGAATCAACTCTTTGGTATACCAAACAAATCTTTTGGTATTCTATCTACATCAAGTAGAGTAGGGTGCGTGAAAAGCACCATTTATTATTCATTCCCTATCCGCCTGAGGCGGACCATCTATAATAAGTTCACCCCTAGCGCTCCAATCAATCCGCCTGAGGTGGATTACACACCCCCATCCCCTCTAACACCTCCCCTGCCCCTCCTTATTAGGAGGGAGAGGGGAGAAAGGGGTGTGTCCCCTCTTTTAAGAGGGGACAGAGGGGTGTGTATAGACGGTGCGTTTAAACGCACCCTACATATAAAAACTACTCCACCGTCACACTCTTGGCCAGGTTGCGGGGCTTGTCTACATCACAGCCCTTCATGACGGCTATGTGATAGGCGAGGAGCTGTAAGGGGACAACGGATAGGACAGGTACGAGCGGGTCTATAGTGTGAGGGATAAAGAATACATGGTCTACCTTGTCCTGGATGGTTAAATCCCCCTCGGTGGCGATGGCTATAATTCTACCGCCCCTGGCCTTGACCTCTTCTATGTTGGTGAGAACCTTTCCATAGGCCCTGTCTCTGGTGGCAATAAAGACCACGGGCATCTCAGGGCTTATCAAGGCTATCGGGCCGTGCTTCATCTCAGCGGCAGGATAACCCTCGGCGTGGATATAGGAGACCTCTTTTAACTTTAAGGCTCCTTCCAGGGCTACGGGGAAATTGTATCCCCTACCCAGGTAAAGAAAATTGCTAGTGTCCTTGTAAAGCCTGGCTATTTCAACAATCTCTTCCTCTTTCTGGAGTATGGTCTCTACGCGTTCCGGCAGCGTCTCCACCTCCAGGAGCATATTTTGGGCCTTTTCCTTTTCCATCCCCCCGGCCCTGGCGATAGATAGGGTAATAAGATAAAGGACTACAAGCTCAGAGGTGAAGGCCTTAGTGGAGGCCACACCTATTTCTGGGCCAGCGTGAAGGTATACCCCACCTTCCGCCTCGCGTGAGATAGTGCTGCCCACCACGTTTACAATAGAAAGGGTAGTGGCGCCCCTTTGCTTTGCCTCCCTCATGGCGGCCAGGGTGTCGGCCGTCTCACCTGACTGGCTGATGGCTATGGCTACGGTACCATCCCCCAAGATGGGGTTCCTGTAACGGAATTCTGAGGCATACTCTACCTCTACCGGGATGCGTGCAAATTCTTCCATCATATACTCACCTACTAGCCCTGCGTGCCAGCTTGTGCCACACGCAAGAACGACAATCCTCTTAAGTTGGTTCAGAAGCTCTTGTTTCTCAAAGAACATCCCCAGCCTGGGCCATCCATTAACTTCATCCACCCTGCCCCTCAAGGCATTTCGTATAGAACTGGGCTGTTCATGGATTTCCTTATGCATAAAGTGGTGGTAGCCCTTTTTCTCTATCATTTCCAGGTTCCAGTGTATTTCTTCCACCTTCTTTTTAACTGGAACGCTTTCCCTGGTAGTGGTTATCATCCCATTCCTTGTTACCACCGCAACCTCTCCGTCCTCCAGGTAAATAATTTTTCTTGTATGTTCCAGGACGGCAGACACATCAGAAGCTACAAAGTATTCCCCTTCACCTACACCTACAAGTATGGGGCTACTGTCCCTTGCCACGAGGAGTTTATCTGGCTCTTCTGCACAGCAAACCACTATGCCGTAGGTGCCCTCAACCTCCTGGAGTGCGAAGCGGACGGCACTAGCCAGGTCTCTGCGGTAATATTTTTCTATCAGGTGGACCAATACCTCTGTATCCGTATCACTGGAGAAGGTGTGGCCTTCCTCAATAAGTACAGCCTTCAGGTACTCATAATTTTCTATAATCCCATTATGTACAAGGGCAATCTTTCCGTGACAATCAAGGTGGGGATGGGCATTCTCAGAGGTAGGATGGCCATGGGTGGCCCAGCGGGTATGGGCAATCCCAAGAGTTGCCTTGTGACTTTGGCCTTTTAAACTTTTCTCAAGGGATTCAATTTTTCCAACCGATTTTATAGTGTGGATTTTGTTTCCCCCCAGTAAGGCAATGCCTGCGGAATCATACCCCCGGTATTCTAGTCTTTTGAGCCCTTCCAGGAGGAGTGGCAGGGCCTCCCTGTGGCCTATGTATCCTACTACACCGCACATATTGTAACCTCCGGTTTAGTGAATATCTTTTACGAGCAGGAACCCACTCACCCTTGAACCGCAAAATTAACAAAAACCCCAGGGAAATTCAAGAATTTTCTCTTAATTCTACCTTTCCCACAAGGGGAGGAAACTATGGTTTTTGCTGTGATAATTGGGGTCTTTGGTACAGAAGGACATAAAAAGGCCCTCTAACTCCTCAAAACCTTTTGTGCCGTATGATATATGAATCGGCCTAGAGGGATGAGTCTCTCTGGCATGGCATTTTTTATCTTGGTGCGCCAATAAATTTCTGGTGTCAATGTTCTCATCAGCACCTGTTTTCTCCACATGAGTTCCTCTTCATCGAAGTCTTTGGTCTTAATCCAGCACTTGTTCTCGGTGGAGAATCTAGAGATTTTTTCTATGTCGCTAAAGGTGTTTGCATCGAGATATCCTTCCTGTACGCAACGTTTAAAAAGCTTGGTACCCGGATAAGGCTGGGCTATAAAGAATAGGAACTCAATTTTGGGTGCAATTTGTTTCAACTTCGAATAAAAGTTGAGGGCGTTCTCAAAGCGCTTTCTGGTCTCGCCAGGATAACCATATATAACAAAAACATCCGTCGGGATGTCATATTTATGCAGAAGCCCCACCACCTCCTCTACTTTTGACAAACTCAGCTTCTTTCGCATACGTTTTAGCACTTCCTCATCGCCATGCTCCAGTGCGATGTTGATTCCCATACAGTTAGACCTTTTCATTGCATGCAGTAGTTTGTCGTCAAGAGTATCGATGCGGACACCGTTAGGCGTTGACCATGTAAGGCCTCGGGCGTTTGGTAGGCTATTTCTCTCAATGATGCCCTCCAATATCTCCATCGCCCTGTCCCGATTAAAGGTAAAATTGTCGTCCTCTATCTCCAAGTGATTCACCCCGTAAGTGTGAGACAACTCATCAATTTCGTCTAATACGTTCTTAGGAGAGCGTGGTCTCCACTTGTAACCACAGACAGGATGCACCGAGCAGAACTCACAATCGTAGGGACATCCCCTCGAGGTGATAATGCTGGCCGTCCGCCACGCCCTTGTATTACGTGGAGAATGAGAGGCATACTTCTCAAACGGCAGCAAATCTCGTGCTGGGAATGGTAAAGTGTCAATATTTCGCACGTATGTATGCACCGCACTACCCATAGATTGGGAGCCATTATTTGAAATTACGCCTTGTGGTAGGGGATTCCCATTTTGCTTGGAAAGGTATGTTATTAGTTCATGCATTGCTACTTCACCTTCCCCCAGCACTATATAGTCGGCCACAGCCTGCATGGCCAGTTCAGTTTGAGTGCTTGGGTATACACCCCCCATTACCAGGGGTACAGAAGGGAAAGTCCGTTTTATGTCGCATGCTAGGCCATGAGCCAGGAAAGCTAGATGGGAAAATGGCACGGAAAGACCGATTAACTCAGTATCTTTTGGTATTCTGGCGATGACCTCCTCGTTTGTCAGGCCAACTCTCAAGTGGCCATCCTTTAATGTAACCGCATTTTTATTTCCCTCAAAAAGGGCATCTATGACAGTGACAGTGTGCCCGCCGTTTTCTCTGAGATAGGCAGCTATATACAGAATGCCAAGACACTGCGAAAAAATAATGTCACTGCTTCGGGTGAAAGTGAATGGTGGGTTAATTAAGGTAACGCGCATACCTGTCATTATCTGCACATCTCCCCATCTCCCTTCGTTACAATAGGGGATGGCAATGGAAACAATCTACGAAAGGCTATATCCGTCAAACTTCGCCATTTTATATTACTGGTGTATCAAGTCAAGGATTTTTTTGTAAGGTCTGGCCTTTTGCAGAGTTTTCAATACCTGGTTTACAAAGAGGTTTTGCTTGTTAAAATTGTGAATATTGATGTAAACATTTATGTGACGAGTTTTGTCTAATATATAGGCCAAAAGACGTGGAGAGGTATGACCCAGAAAGTGTTCTCATAAACAGGCTCAAGGAAGGGGATAAAGAGGCCTTTGAAGAGTTAGTGGAGAGGTATAAAGAGAAGTGTTTTGCGCTGGCCTACCGTTTTCTAGGAAATCCTGAGGATGCCAGGGATATATCACAGGAGGCCTTTGCACAGGTGTATCTCCATATAAAGGATTTTAGAAGTGAAAGCACCTTTAAGACCTGGTTCTTTAAGATTATTATCAACCTCTGCCGCAGGCAGTGGCAAAAGAGGTCTGTCCAGTCCCTGGACCTCTACATAGACAAAGAGATAGATCCACTGGCCCAGGATGACGTAGAGCTAGAGGTTGAGCAAAAGGAACTCAAGAGGGCAATAGAGGGGGCCGTTAGAAGGCTCCCCACCAAACAAAGAGAGGTCTTCATTATGAAGCACATGGAGGGTATGAAGATATCTGAGATAAGCGAAGTACTGAACTGCGCCGAGGGGACAGTGAAGATGCACCTCTTCAGAGCAGTACGAGCCCTGCAAGAAAAATTAAAAGGCTGGAGGTAGGCCAATGATATGCAGGCAAGTGGAAAAGGAGATGATTAATTATTACTATAACGAGTTGGATTCCGCTACAAAATCCGCCATATCAGACCATATCTCAGGCTGTCTCAGGTGTCAGTCCGCCTGGAAAGACCTCAAGGCCACACTGGATAGTATAGAAGGGCCCATTCCCACCACAAAAATCCTTCAAGGAGACTACCTGGCAGGGGTCTATAAAAAGATCAAGGGAAAACAGCGGAGAAGACTTCTAGTTACCCTCGTCTCAGCAATTACTCCTTTTGTATTAGTAGTGTCCCTTGGTGTAACTGCATACATTATTAAAACAAAGATAGAGACCAGCCTCGCGATCCAAGATTTAGAGCTTGTGGAACATCTTGACCTGGTCCAGGATATGGAAATTATTCAGGGCCTGGGGGAGTCAGAGACCGTCCCAGAGGAAGAGGTTCGCCAAGGCGAATCCACCTGAGGCATGAGTTGGATTCTTAGTGTCGGCACTAAGAGTAATATTCGCCACTTCTTTTCCCCTGGCCGCTGGCGATACTAAAGGGCGTAGGGACCGGACACAGAAGGAGGAGAAAGAGATTACTAAAAATCTTGAGATACTGGAGTAATACGAGCTACTTCAGGGCACGGAAACCCTGTAGACGTGTCCTGAACTCACGTAAAAGAAGGGAAGAATAGTAAAAGAAAATGAACCGACCCAAGAAAGGAGAAAGGATGAGAACCGTAGTGACAAGAATAATTTTAGTTACCTTAACCTGTTTTCTTCTATTGATTCCCCTGACCCTGTACCAAGCCGGTATAGGGCTGGCCGCGGAGGAAGACCAGGGCTTTAAAGAGAAGTTTAAAAAATGGCGAGAAATGAGCCCTGAGGAGAGGGAGAGAATAAAGGAGCGTTTTCGAGAGTGGAAGAAGCTTCCGTCTGAAGAAAGAGAAAGAGTGATGCAAAACCTTGACAAATTTGATGACCTTTCTCCAGAAGAGCGCCAAATTTTGAAAGAAAGATTTAAACGCTTCCAGGAATTGTCTCCGGAAGAGAGAAAGAAGTTACTGGAAAATTATAAGAAATGGAAGTCTCTTGACCCCGAAACGAGGAAGGAACTCCGCGAAATATTTAGGGAGATATCCATGAAGTGGACAAACTCACCGCCAGAACGTAGAAAGGAGCTGAAAGAGGATATAAGAAAGCTTTTACAGCGCAGCGAGGAAGCGCCTACATCTGGCAAAGATACACCTACCAAATCACTTCATGATTTGCCCTTTAGGCCTATGACTCAGCCAAACAGTACAGAATAAATCTGAATCTACTCTTTTAGCTGGTTCTCCTGGCGTTTAGTTGGGCACTTGGCAGAATTGAGGCGTGTGGCAAACTCTTTCTCTATACTTCTCTTAATTGGAGAACAGTGATTCGTAGTTGTTTTTAAACGAAAGAACAAAGCGATATCCCAACGCATTTATGAAGAACAGTTGTCGTTCTTGACATGGTAGGCATTAAGTTGTAGTTTACCTTTATGTCTATTAAAAGGTCTAGAGGAGGGCTGAAAGCTAGGAGGGAATTTTTAAAGGCCGGGGCTGCGGCTCTAGGTGCATTATGCCTGGGTTGCCCGGTGGCAATGGCCACCATGGAGTCGGCAGAGGAGGGTCTGGTCACAGAGCAATTCCAGGGGGAGTTTCCCCTGAAGGAGGCGATGCATTACAAGAAGTTGGAGGCACTCCGAGTGGAGTGTCAGCTCTGCCCAAGAGGATGTAAGATTGCCGACCTGGAGCGAGGCTATTGTGGGGTAAGAGAAAACCGAGGGGGCACCTATTACACCCTTGTACACTCCAGGGTGTGTGCCCTGCACATTGACCCTATAGAGAAAAAGCCGTTCTTCCATTATCTTCCTGGAACTCTGGCCCTTTCCTTGGCCACCCCGGGTTGTAATATAGAATGTAAGTTCTGCCAAAACTGGCAGATATCTCAGTTCAGGCCAGAGCAGATAGATTGTACAAGCCTCTCTCCAGAAGAGCTCGTCAGAAAGGCCAAACAGAATTTCTCCCCCACCATCGCCTATACATACTCAGAACCAGTGGTCTTTTATGAATACATGTATGATGTATCAAGGGCGGCCAGAGGGGAAGGTATTTCTAGCGTTATGGTCTCTAATGGGTATATAAAGGAAGAGCCTCTGGTAGAACTGTGTAAGCATTTAGATGCTGTGAAGATTGACCTAAAGGCCTTTACAGAGAAGTTTTATAAAGAAACCTGTAGCGGGGAGTTGAAACCTGTACTTGAGACATTAAAGAACCTTAAAAAGCTGGGGAAGTGGTTTGAGATTGTGGTATTAATTGTCCCAACCCTTAACGACAGCGAAGGGGAGATAAAAGATATGTGCAATTGGGTGCTTCAGGAGCTTGGCCCAGAGGTGCCTATACACTTCACTCGTTTCCATCCTACTTACAAGATAAAGAACCTTCCGCCTACTCCCGTGCCTGTCTTAGAGAGGGCCAGGAATATTGCCATGGATACAGGGCTATATTTTGCCTATGTGGGTAACGTCCCTGGCCATGAGGGAGAAAGTACTTACTGTCCAAAGTGCAAGGAACTTATTATAAAAAGGGTAGGTTTTGTGGTAGCAAAAAACAATCTTCAAGAGGGGCACTGTGGCAATTGCAAGCATCCTATACCTGGGGTATGGAATATTAACGTCTAACTATTGCTGACGATAACGCGGTCTGAATCAAGAGTAATATAAAACTTAATCCATTTACTGCCCCCACTACCCAGCATGTACCTTCTACACCCAGGACTGGTAGAAGTACAATCCCTGCAAGAATAGCCCCTATAAACGCCCCTGCATGATCGGCGCTGTCCAGAACCCCTGCAGTAAAACCCATTTCCAACGCCTCCTCTATGTAAAGTTTACTCGCAACAGGAAACTCCATCCCTGTCAGCAAACCGGGTATTACTACTAGCAGCATAAACAATGCCTCTGAGCCGGGCAAGCCAGAAGGAAACCATTTAATTATGGGCACCAGTAGGAGGGCATAGGAAACCATACCAATTACTATATACATGAGCACACGGGACCAGTCCCTTTGCTGCTTCAAAATCAAAGCGTTACTGATGTATCCTCCAACGGCAAGGCCCATCATGAATAAGGCCACTATTAGCCCAATCCTTTCATAAATATAACCATAGATATTCTGAAAAGAGAAGATGAGTACAATCTCAAGCACAATCCCTGCAAAACCTGTAGTTGCAATAGCAAGAAGGCAGTTGAAACGTTTTTGTCGGTTCAGTGTGAAGGAAAAGAGCCTTACTATAAGGAGTCTTATGAAAAGGAAGGCCGCGATTGCTATAAAAAAGTACCAGAGCTTTACCCTGGACATAGACTGAAGTACAGGCAGTAATCGCCCTCCGGCAAATTGCTCCCATAAAAGGAGATTAAAGAAATAGGCGACTGGTTTTGAGTCTGTGTTAATTGGAATATCCTTCCTGCTTTGGAGTTGCCTTTCCATGAAACGGACTTGCCCAGGCTGTAGGTAAGTAAAAAGATGATGCTCAGAGAAGTAGTTTGACTGGACAGTTCTCTCCTTGTAGCGGGCAACCAAGGTAGAAATATCTGTTGTGACAATATCGGGTGAGGAGCTCGCAAAATAATAATTAGTCTGTCCTGGAGTAACCACTACGTAAGGAAATACCTCCCTTAAAGTACGGTATATAGAGCCAATGTAATTACCAACCATTTCCCCTATGTATGCCACCGCAGAGCTCACGGAGGTGACAAGCACGCCGTCAGGTTCGAGCAGGGCCTTTGCTTCCTTGTAAAACTCAAGGGTATAAAATCTGTTTAGGGAGGCCGTAGAAGGGTCAGGCATGTTAATAAAGATTATATCGTACCTATACTTTTCCCTAGCCTTTTTCACAAAGTATCGCCCGTCCAGATAAAAGACCTTCACCCTTGGATCCTCCAGGGCCTTCCTCTCTTTTTCAGGAAGATATGCCTTTGCGATACCAAGAAGTTTGGGGTCTAACTCCACATAATGAACTTCTTCCAAGGGATACCTTAGCATCTCACTCAGTAATCCTCCCATTCCTCCACCGATTAGAAGAACCTTTTTAGGGGCAGGGTGTTCCAGCAGGACTAGATTGGCTATTGGCCCATATTCATAAGGGTTGGGAAAGGAAAAGACATACTGTCCGCTACAATAGACGCTATATTGTCCTGCTTCTTTGCCCAGTACGATGTTTTGATACTTGGTATCGACAGAGGCCACCAGTTCAATCCCAGGGTTAAAAGACTCCCACCTCTTGAGAACAAAGAAATCTTCCACAGAACAGATATCCCTGGAGGCAATGAGCCACAATACAATGGAGAGAAAGACGCCCGAAAGCCCAAGGAGCACCTTTTTCCTCAAAGCTTTCTCTGAAAACATAGACAGGAGCAAAAGATTAGTAAGGACTACAGAGTTCAAAATACTCATTGCATAAAAGGAGGATACTCTTGGGGCCAACACAAAAGTAAAAACTGTACCCCCAATAAGGCTGCCCACCGACTCCAGTATATACATAAAACCTATATCTGTAGCCGCTCCTTTGGTAAAACCCTTAAAAACATGGGCCGAGAAAGGAAATATAAAGCCTATTATAAAACTGAAGGGCATGATTATAAGGGGCGAAGACCCAAGAAGGGACAGTATAGATATATGCTGTCCATAGGGTACGTGAATTATAAAACGCAGCAGCCTTATTATTACTACTTGCGCAGGGAAAGTTAGACATAGGGTAAGGATAAGAAACAAGAATATGGTTTGTTTATCTCGGTATTTGCTTATTACTTTTGCCCCGAGCCCCGCCCCAAGGGCTACTCCAAAGAGCCACGTCCCCAGAATCACTCCAAGGCACAACTCATTCCCATAGAAGACTACAAGAAGCTCTCTAATAAGGATAACCTGAGCAATAGTACCCTGGGCCCCGATGAGCACTATAGCTGTTAGGAGAAAATACCGGCTTCTGGAAAAGGGCATTTTTGGAATAGGGATTAGAGATTAGTGATTAGGGGTTAGGGATTATTTGTTTGAAAGTCCTTTAGCCTAATCCCTGACTCCTATTCCCTTATCCCTAACGCTGCTCCTCTGGTGGTCTTGGTTCTGGTACTTGCCCCATATGGCGTGGGGAAGGCCAGTCCATAGATTGCTCCCTCAAATCCCCTGGCCTCTCAACGGGTCCAGGTGCACAGCCAGACGTTGAAAGTACTGTGGAAAATACTAGTAGTAGAATTAAGACTAATCTCACTAACTTTAGCATACGGATCCCTCTGCTAAACATACCAAATACCTTAGTAATCTTCAACAAAAACTCTGTAATAATCATTCATTGGAACCCCTCAAAACTATTACTTATGATGTCCTATCCTATACTAGCCAGCCCCAGGCGGCTTGCAAACCTCTCCTTCACCCTATTTCTTAATAAGGAAAGCCCCTTAAGGGTTGCATCTGCTTCCACCAGTCTGAACGCATCTTCCCTGGCCTGCGTAAGAAGGGGAAGGTCCCTTATCAGGTCCGCCACTTTGAGGTCTGGTAGGCCGTGCTGTCTGGTACCAAAGAGCTCCCCCGGCCCCCTAAGCTTTAGGTCTTCTTCTGCAATAGTGAAACCATCGTTGGTACCGGTGAATATCTCAAGCCTCTTTCTAGCCTCTGGGCTGCCAGGTTTGGCAAAGAGGAGGCAATAAGATTGCTCCGCTCCCCTACCTATCCGACCCCTTAACTGGTGTAGCTGGGCCAGGCCAAACCTTTCGGCATGTTCTATAACCATACAAGTAGCATTAGGCACGTCAATCCCTACCTCTATAACGATTGTAGAGACAAGAATATCAATTTTTTTCTCCCTGAAGTCAAGCATAATACGTTCCTTCTCCGTAGAATTCATCCGCCCATGGAGGAGTTCTACCTTAAACTCAGGGAAGTATTTCTGGAACCACTTTGTACCTTCTTTGGCAGAGCGTAGGTCTAGCTTTTCCGATTCTTCTATCAATGGATATACTACAAAGACCTGCCTACCTTCTCTCAGGCGACATCGGAGGAATTCATAGGCCTCCTGTAGCTTTTTTCTGGACATCCATAGGGTCTTTACAGGTACCCTGTCCGGGGGCATCTCATCAATGATAGATATGTCCAGGTCACCAAAAAGGCTCAGCGACAAGCTCCTGGGTATGGGGGTTGCTGTCATGACCAGGACGTCTGGCCGTACCTCTACGTCTGAGGTGGAATTCGCCGTGGCTAGCCTGTGTCCCTTCAATCTCAACTCCGCCCTCTGCAATACTCCAAACTTATGCTGCTCGTCAACTACAACTAGGCCCAGCTTCTTAAAGCGGACATCTTTGGATATAAGAGCATGCGTGCCTACTGCTATCTTAACCTCTCCTTCAGCCAGGGCTTCCAGATTTTCCTTTCTATTAGGACTACCACCAATAAGCAGAGAGACCTTAACCCTTGCGTTGGACAGATAGCGCTGTAGGGTACGGTAGTGCTGCTCTGCCAGTATCTCTGTAGGGGCCATAAGGGCAGCTTGAAAACCATTAGCCATTGCGGCAAGCATAGCATAAAGGGCCACCACTGTCTTTCCAGAACCTACGTCCCCCTGAAGCAGACGGTTCATGGGCCTTGGACTCTGCATGTCGCTTCGTATTTCTCTTATAACCCTCTCCTGTGCACCTGTTAGCTTAAATGGAAACAGCTTTCGGATGTGAGCATCTACATTGGGGCCTATGCTAAAGGCATAACCCTTCTCTAGTTTTATCTTGCTCCGCCTCAAGGCCAGAGCTACCTGAAGAAGGAGGAGTTCCTCATAGGCAAGCCGTCTTCTGGATCTCCTCATAGCCTCCATAGAGGAAGGAAAATGGGCCTCCTTTACAGCCTCATGGATAGGCATTAAGTGCCTGAGCTTTTGGAGGGATTCGGGGATTATCTCTTCCAGGTGCGGAACATACTCCTCTACTGCGCGTTTAATAAGACGCCTTAAATAACTTTGTCCGATTCCTTCTGTAAGTGGATATATGGGTACAATGCGGCCAGCAAATAGTGACGACTCTTCTCCCTCTGAGAACTCAAATTCAGGATTAATCATCTGCAGGTATTTGTAGCTTCCTATCTTCCCATATAGTAATACCTCTTGCCCCTTATGGAATTTTTCCTTGAGAAAGGGCTGGTTAAACCATGTGGCCACGATAGTCCCAGTATTGTCAGCCACTAAGACCTCAAGAAGGGTTTTCCTTCCCCCAGTAGGCCTTAGACCGATATCTAATACCTTGCCCTTTACAGTTACAGTAGAGCCATATATTACGTCCTTAATGGGTAGTATCTTACTCCTATCTTGATAATCCCTGGGCAGATAATAGAGTAGGTCCTGAACGGTGAAAAGCCCTAGGCGTCCGAGCAGTTCAGCCCGTTTCGGTCCTACGCCTTTTAGGTACTGAAGGGGTTTCCTAAGAGGGTTCTCTCCTGATTCAATGGGTGGATTAGCGAGCTTCGTGGACAACGCTATTTTCCCCTTCAAACAAAGGGCTTATTTCCTTAGTTTAGATGCTAGACTGATGGCTCGGTGTAAGAAGGTTCCGTAGGCTCTACAATTTCGTAATCCCGTTCCCAACCCTCATGTTGAAGAGTAATGGACTCGATAGCAACACAGGCGTCCCCGTTAGCGTCCAACTCGCTCACTGCAACGTACTCGGAGGGCCAGCACCGATAGATTTTAAAAGCCATTACTTTTTGACCAGCCTCATTGTATAATTCTAAAAGTATATCTTTCCGGAAATCTTTCAACGACACTTCATTTCCATGGCCGGCACCGAAGTTCCATACTTTATTGGCCCATTTTTCAAATTCTGTGTCATGGGTACGGCCCCTCTCGAGGACAATAGGCTCAAAGGTCGTCTCCCCAGGGGATTTACGGACCGTACTGCGGTCTCCACCCTCACGGTGCGTAACGACCTCGGTCGTCCTCTTTAACATGCTAACCTTAGAAATACCAGCAACGTACCGACCATCCCACTTGACTTGAAACTTGAAATTCTTATATGGATCGAACCGATTAGGATTTACGTTGAACTGAGCCATTTAGCGCCTCCCTTTTAACTATAGCCATTTCTTTTTCCTGAAACAGATTAACATTGAAATAGCAATTATTGCTATAACGCCTAAGACTGCAAAGTAGCCCCATTTCCACTCAAGTTCTGGCATATATTTAAAATTCATACCATAAACGCCAACTAGAAATGTGAGTGGCATAAATATAGTGGCTATAACGGTTAATACCTTCATTACCGCATTCAGTCTATTACTGATACTTGAAAGGTAGATATCAAGCATTCCGGAGAGCATGTCTCTGGATGTCTCTATTGAGTCAATCACCTGAATTGTGTGGTCATAAACATCTCTAAGGTATATTCTTGTGCTATCTTTAATTAGTGATGATTCTCCCCTTTGCATGCCATTGATTACCTCTCTTAAAGGCCAGACCGACTTACGCAGGAATATCATCTCCCGTTTTAGATTGTGAAGGGTGTGCAAGGTCTCATGTGTTGGATGGGTTACTAACTCTACTTCCAGCAACTCTATGTTTTCACCAAGTTTTTCTAGGATTACAAAATAGTTATCAATTATTGAGTCTAGCAGTGAGTAGGCAAGGTAATCGGCTCCCAATCTTCTTATATGACCCTTCTCAGTCCTGATTCGCTCTATTAGCGGGTTAAAAATATTAGTTTCTATTTCCTGGAAAGAGATAACAAAATTCTGGCCTACGATTACGCTTATCTGCTCACTAACTATCTCATTTTTCTTATCATTGTAAAAAAGTATTTTTAGAACCACGTAGAGGTAATTACCGAAATCCTCCATCTTAGGACGCTGGTCTGTGTTGAGGATGTCTTCCGCTGTAAGAGGGTGTAATCCAAAATAACTGCCAACCTTTTCTATAATATCAAGCCGATGAATGCCGATTATGTCTATCCATGTAACAGTTGGTGTATCTTTAAAGGGGAGACACTCCTCTACGGTTTTTACCTCTTTTTCAAGAAATTGCGTCTCGTCATAATCAATTATTCTAATCTTTACTTCCTCGGTCTTCTTCTCCCCGATATGAATGAGAGTCCCGGG
>JAHFOV010000073.1:8652-12139 GCA_023261505.1 Planctomycetota bacterium | reverse complement strand
TATTTTTATTAAATTTTGCCTTAAAAGGAGTTCAATCTATGTAAGGCGTATCGTAAAAAGTGGCGCATTTATTGTTAAAATTGATTGAAAATTGTGAGTTTTTGAAGAGTTTTGTATAAAAATTTACAACATTTTGGAGACCATGAATAACTTACGAACAGCAGTCATAGAAAAATTGTTGCCTCGTGTAGAAACTCCTGGCAGATACATAGGAAGGGAGTGGAATTCCATTGTAAAAGACCACAACAAAGTAAGGGTCAGGATGGCACTAGCCTTTCCTGATACCTATGAAATAGGTATGAGCCACCTGGGGATTCAACTACTCTACGGCCTGGTGAATTCCATGGAGGAGGTTGCCTGTGAGAGGGTCTTTGCCCCGTGGCTGGACATGGAAGAGCTAATGCGCACCGAAGGGGTTCCCCTCTTCAGCCTTGAAACTTATACGCCAATAAGGGATTTTGACTTAGTGGGCTTCTCCCTCCAGTACGAAATGTCATATACCAATGTATTGAATATGCTGGAACTCGGTGGTATTCCTGTAAGGAGGGAAGACCGCAAGGAAGAAGACCCAATTATCCTTGCTGGAGGTCCTGGGGCATTATCTCCTGAGCCCCTGGCAGACTTTGTAGACCTTTTTCTCCTTGGTGATGGAGAGGAGACTCTGCCCAGGGTTATTACCCTCTTTAATGATTTAAAGCAGAAGAAAGCCAGGCGGAAGGAGATTATAAACGCTATAGCCAGCAGTGTGAAGGGAGTTTATGCCCCCAGCGTTTATAAAGTAAGCTACAATTCCGATGGTACAGTAGCACAAATTCTGCCTGAACATGCCTGGGTGCCTATGCCGGTGAGGGCTGCCACTGTGATGAATCTGGACAGGGCGTACTTCCCCGAACGCCCCATAGTCCCCTATATCCAGACAATACACGACCGAATTACCCTGGAAGTGATGAGGGGATGCACGCAGGGTTGTCGCTTCTGCCAGGCAGGGATGCTAAAGCGCCCCACCCGTTTTCGCTCAGTGGAGACCCTGCTCAGGCAGGCAGAAAATTGTTACAGAAACACTGGACAGGAAGAGATATCTCTAGCTGCCCTATCAATCAGTGATTATCCTTACCTGGAAAAGCTGCTAGAGGGACTTCAGAATAGATTTAATCCCAGGAAAGTGAATATCTCCCTACCTTCTTTACGGGTTTCCGACGGCCTACATCGTCTCCCCTCATACCTGAGTTCCGTCAGGAAATCTGGTCTTACTATGGCCCCAGAGGCGGCTACTCCTGAGTTAAGGAGGGCTATATGCAAAGATGTTAAGGACGAAGACCTTTTCAGGGGTGTAGCGGAGGCCTTTAGACTTGGATGGCGTCTGGTGAAGCTTTACTTTATGATTGGCCTGCCGGGGGAGACAGATAAGGATATAGACGCAATAGCAGACTTGGCCTATAAAGTGGCCAATATCAGGCGTGAAATAAACGGTGCCCCTGGGGATGTGAATCTAACCATTGCCCCTTTTGTACCGAAGGCGCATACCCCCTTCCAGTGGGAACCTATGGTCTCTCTTGAAAGGATAAAGGCCATCAAAGGGCGTATTAAGGCCAGGATAAGGCACCCATGGATAAAACTCAGGTTTCATAACCCCGAGCGGAGCGTACTGGAGGGAGTCCTAGCCAGAGGGGACCGCAGACTTGGGGAGGTAATATACCGCGCATGGAGGATGGGGTGCAAGCTAGATGCCTGGGATGAGAACTTCTACTTTGATAGGTGGCTACAGGCCTTTCAAGAGGTAGGGCTAGATATTTCGTTCTATGTATCCAGAAGGCGCGGCCCCGAAGAGGTGGTTCCCTGGGAACACATAAGTGCGGGTGTAAGGAAAGGATTCCTTAACGCCGAGCGCGAGAAGGCCCTTAAAGGGGTTACTACGCCCGATTGCCTTAAGGAAGAATGTACGGATTGTGCTGCTTGTCCGCGGTCTCCCAGCTTTGAGAAAGTTTAGACAATGGCTGTAGTGTATATCGCTTTGGGTTCCAATCTGGGCAAGAGGATGGCCACTCTTAAGTTAGCCAGGAAACAGATGGCTGAACTGGATAACCTTGTCATTATAGATGAATCTCCATACTACGAGACAGAACCTCAAGGCGCCTCAGACCAGCCTCATTTTATTAACTCTGTCCTATGCCTCAGGACGAACCTTACACCGAGAGAACTTCTTCATGAACTTCAAGGGATAGAAAGGAAACTTGGCAGGCAGAGGGGAAAAAGATGGGGGCCAAGGACCATTGACCTGGACATATTATTCTATGACGACATTGTTGTTGAAGAAGAAGGACTGGAAATACCACATCCCCGTATGCACGAACGACGTTTCGTTTTGGAACCGCTTTGCGACATTGCCCCTGAGTTAATAGATCCTCTTTTTAAAAAGACTATCAAAGAACTCCTGAAAGGGCTTAACGGCGTAAAGAAAAATTAAATGTATAATAACTGACATGATTACTCGTTTTGATAAGTATATTCTCTTCACTTTTATCCCAGCCTTATTTATTTGTGGCTTTGTCCTCATAGGGGTGTACCTGGTGGTGGACCTTTTTCAGAAATTTGATGACGTCCTTTCACTTGGGGATGAGGCCTTATCCATGACTTTCAACTATTACGCACTCTTTTTACCCGTCATGCTAGCAAAGCTATTTCCTGCTATTGTTCTTATAGGAGCAGGCTTTGCCCTTATTAGATTGGCCAAGAACGACGAAATCATGGCCATGCAGGTAGCGGGGCTTAGCCTATACAGGATACTCTTGCCCCTCTTTGTTAGCACTGCTATTTTTTCTTTTATAGCTATGGCTAATCAGGAGATGGTAATCCCTTCACTTGCGGATAAACTTGAAAAGCTCAGGACTATAACCTTTGATAGAAGCGAAATAAAAGACATATTTGTAGAAGACCAGGATAACGGCCTTGTCCTTAGAGTGGCCAGATATGACATAATAGATGAGACTATGAAGAACCTCTTTCTTGTGGGAATGGACAAGGAAGAAAAAGTACTATTCACCCTTACTGCTAAGGAAGGCAAATGGGTTGGCGAAGACACCTGGTATCTTAGCAACGTCGTCAGGCAAAACTATAAGGAGGGGGATTGGGAGCCACCTGTAGTTGTTGAAAAAGAAATTTTTCTTAAGACAAGCATACGCCCTGAGAATATGAGGCAGGAGGAAAGGGATCCCGGCTTGCTCAGCATGCAAAGCTTGCTAGACCTTTCACGAAAACGGCCAGAAAACCCAATGTACCCTGTCTTCTTTTATTCCCGTACAACCTATCCCTTTGTGAGCCTTGTGTTTCTCCTTCTGGGCGCACCCTTCATATTGGGTGTTGAGCAACTTAGAAAGAATCTGTTCCTGGGCATAAGCGCCATCCTGTGTATTATTGGTGCCTTCTTTATTGTCACCGTCTTTTGTATTAACCTCGGGGTAACCGGCCATCTACACCCCGTTTTGGCAGG
>JAHFOV010000073.1:0-8552 GCA_023261505.1 Planctomycetota bacterium | reverse complement strand
TGTCGTATAAATATACATGCAAATAACAATAAAAGACGTATTGGAAGCCACTGTTAATCTATTATATCCACCGCATTGTTTGGGCTGTGGATCAAGCTTGCATAGGGAAGTGGATCCTCATCTTTGTGAATGTTGTAAGAAAGAAATAATATACATACAAAGTCCAAGATGCAATAGGTGCGGTGCAGGGCTGGCGCCGTATAGCAGTACCACAGAAAAGGGTTGTGTCCATTGTTATAACATGCAATTACGTTTTGACGCTGCCTTTTCCGCCGTATATTACAACGACGTGGTAAAGGAGATTATCCACCACTTCAAATACAACAAAAAAGACTATCTTGCAAAGCGTCTTATGGCCATTATGTCTAATGCCCTAGGGTCTGGCATACCCTTTCCCGAGCCCCCCAAATTGGTAATCCCAGTGCCTTTACATTGGAGAAAAAAGATGCAAAGGGGTTTTAACCAATCAGAACTTCTGGCCCATTACATCGGTACAACCCTGAGAATAGAAGTTTTACCAAAAGGTCTTTCCAGGATTAGAAACACCCCGCCCCAGACCTCTCTTAGCCCTACGCAGAGGGAAGAGAATGTAAAAGGTGCTTTTCAGGTTAGAAGAGCGGCTAAACTAAAAGGTAAGGCTGTTCTACTGGTGGACGATGTGCTCACTACAGGCCTGACTGCCTCCGAGTGTGCCAGGGTACTGAAAAAGGCAGGGGCGGAAAGCGTATATGTGGTTACCGTGGCAAGGTCCGTAGGCCTAGACCCTATGCCTTAAGGCTCTTGACTCAACAGAGATAAAAAAGTAAAATCTAGTTAAAACCTTGAGATGAAAGGAACTCCCTTGGATATAATCGTAACAGGTAAACATCTGAGTGTTACCGATGCAATAAAGGGTTATGCAGAAAAGAAGGTAAAGAAGCTCGAGAGGTACTTTGACAGAGTTATCCGCATCCAGGTTAACCTAGATGTGGAAAGTGAGCGGCACACGGCGGAGATGATACTCTCGGCCCCAAGAGGCTCAATGCTGATTGCAGAGGTAACCAATCACGATATCTATGCTGCCATAGATAGGGCGGTAGACAAACTAGAGAGACAGTTAACTCGTCACAAGGAGAAACTCTATCAACACAGGACAAAGAAAGGAATTCCACCATCTGCAGAGGAAATGGCCGAAGAGGGCTCTTCTACTGTATAAAATCCACTTACTTATATCCTCTCCAAAGAACCTCTCCTAGAAAGGTGCTTTCCTGGTGAAGAATTAGATGAAATTGATGGAATTCCTGGTTGAGGAGGCAATAATAGTTGATTTAAAATCTAGGGATAAAGCCGGGGCTATTAGGGAGATGGTTGAGGCCCTAAGGGTGGCTCAAAAAATCCCCCCTAAGGAGATGGATAATATCCTTGAGGCTCTCGAAAAGAGAGAGCAATTGGGAAGTACAGGTATTGGAGGAGGTGTGGCTGTTCCTCATACAAAACATAACAGTATCCGCAGGCTAATGGGGACACTAGCACGCTCTAAAAGTGGGGTAGAATTTGATGCTCTCGATGGCGAACCTGTTCACTTATTGTTTTTGTTGTTGTCCCCGGCTGAATCCTCTAGTAGTCACCTGGCAGCACTGGAGAGGATAGCCACCCTCATAAGGGATAACGACTTCAGAAGGTTCGTATCAATGGCTCACAACAAAAAAGAGATGATAGAAATTCTCAAAGAAAAAGATGGTCACCACCTCTAATCTTACTCAGGAAAATTTGACCTTCCAGTGTCAATGCAGCATACTTAACGTAGACGGTCTACACGCTAGACCTGCTACGCGTTTTGCCAAGATTGCCAACACATTTGTCTCTGAAATAAAGGTGTCAGGAAAGCATAAAGAGGCTAATGGCAAGAGCGTCATAGAACTCCTCACCCTGGGGGCTGAGAGGGGTACTGACATACGCATAACGGCTGTAGGGCCCGACGCCCATGAAGCCATAATTTCACTGGAATCCCTGGTCAATTCTCACTTTGATGAGCAGGTGATGCTGAGCAGAAAGGGCATTGCCCTAGCCCCAGGGGTTGTAGTTGGAAAGGCCTACATCCTTGAGAACAAGGACTACTGGATATCACGAAGTTTTATCTCAGAGGAACAAGTATCACAAGAGATAAAAAGGTTAGAAAAGGCCTTCCGAGAGGCCAAACAAGAGCTTCGGGAACTTGAAGAGAAAGTCTCTTCTCGTTTAGGTCACGAGGTGGGAACAATTTTAGGTGCTCACAGGATGATTCTACAGGATCATCGCTTAAAAGAGGAATTTATAACTAAAATAAAAGACCTGCGAGTGAAGGCCGAATTCGCTATTTACAGCGTATTAAGGAACTATATAAAAGAATTCCAGAGTATAGATGATACATACTTAAGAGAAAGGGCGGGGGATATACTGGATATAGAGAACCGCCTATTGAGAATCCTTGGCGGAGAAAAAAGAGAAACCCTTGGTCATCTGAAGGAGGAGGTGGTGCTGCTTGCACATGACCTCACTCCATCAGAAACTGCTGCAATAGACACGACCAAGGTAAAAGGCTTTGCCACCGAAGTAGGAGGAAGAACCTCTCATACTGCCATACTGGCCAGAATCCTTGGCATCCCAGGGGTGGTGGGGTTAGGGCGTATCACTACCGATGTATATCCGGGAGACACAGTCATCATAGATGGCAACAGGGGTGCTGTAATTATCCGCCCAGATAATGATACCATCGAAGAGTACAAGAAAAAGGAAAAAACTATACGTACATTTGAATCAAGACTTATTCAGCAACTGCGAGACCAGCCAGCGGAGACACCGGACGGCAGGCAAATACACATCTTCGCGAACATAGATTTCCCTAAAGAAATAGACGTTTTTCTTAGATATGGCGCTACTGGGGTGGGACTCTACCGCACCGAGTACCTATTCCTAGAATGCAAAAATAGTCCCTCAGAAGAAGACCACTATAATGCCTACCTTTCAGCTATTAAAGAATCTAAAGGCTTGCCTCTGGTAATAAGGACAGTGGATTTGGGTGCGGACAAGTTCGGGGACGGATACAAAGAATCTAACCCTTTCCTGGGATGTCGTTCCATCCGCTACTGCTTTGACCATCCAGAACTTTTCCTGTCCCAACTAAAAGCGCTACTGAGGGCTTCTGCTTTTAATAAGGATTTAAAGGTACTCTTCCCTCTTATATCCAGCCTGTCCGAGCTGAGGCAAGCAAAGGCGATGCTACACGAAACTATGGAAGTGCTCTCTAAGAGGGGTGAGGCATTTAATGAAAAGATGCCTGTAGGTGTAATGATAGAGGTGCCTTCCTCTGTATTAATCGCGGATAGCCTGGCTAAAGAAGCCGATTTCTTTAGCATAGGGACCAATGACCTTGTTCAATACTCCTTGGCTATTGATAGGGACAATGAAAAAGTGGCTTCCATGTACTGCCCTGCCCATCCGGCTATCGTACGACTGTTGAAGATGTGCATAGAGGTGGCAGACGACAACAACATCCCAGTGACCATGTGTGGAGAGATGGGGAGTGAGTTAGAATATATTATTCTTCTCCTGGGTCTGGGCGTTCAACAGTTCAGCGTCTCCTCTCCCACTTTGATCCCAGCGATTAAGAAGCTCATCCGCAGCATTAGTTATGAGGAGGCAAAGGAGACAGCTGAGAAAGTTTTAAGGTTTACCCAGCCTGAGGAATCAATTAATTACTTGAAAAAGGTCACTGACAAGATTATTCCCATACTTTAATCAAAGATTACCACTTTTAAGACATTTTTTAAGTTTCCTCTTAAAGAGGTAGAGTAGTATAAAAATAAGATTGAGATTTCAAAAGAAGGGGGCCCTGAGGTTTATATCTCATCATGACCTGATGAGGTTACTAGAGAGGGCTGTAAGAAGGGCAGAAATTCCTATCAAAATGACCCAGGGATTTAACCCAAGGCCGAGGATTTCTTTTCCACTGGCGCTGGCCCTGGGCGTAGAGGGGCTTGAGGAGGTTGTAGAGCTAGAACTCTCCAGGTGGTTGTCTCCCAAAACTCTAGTAGAAAATCTAAGGGCAGAGTTGCCTGAGGGGCCAGATATAGTCTCAGCAGAGGTTGTTGCCCCTCCAGCTTCCAGGGTGGAAGAAGTCCTGTATCTGGTGCAGTTCCCAAGTTCTAAAATAATTGCCCCAGAGAAGATTGAAGAACTATTGAACCTAAAAGAGTATTGGGTAAATAGGGAAAGAGACGGCAAGAAAAAGTCCATCAATCTCCGGCCCTCCATTGTTTCCATCGCCCAGAAAGAGGGGTGCGTGGAAATCAGGATTAAGGTCTTCCAGGAAGGTACTGCCCGCCCCGAGGAGGTTCTAGAAGCCCTGGGATTCAAGCCTGCCTTCCTTACCGATGTAAAAATTATAAGGGAAAAAGTAATTCTATCTCTCCCCACGCAGTCACATGACTTCTACAATAAAGGTGAAAGAGGTGCAATTAGCCACTCCACTGCTGGAGTCGGGGAAAAATACCATGAGTAAGAAGATGTTAATAAACGCAATAGAACCAGAAGAAAGCCGAATTGCTGTCCTGGAAGACCATGCCTTGGAGGAGCTCTACATAGAGCGATTGTCCAGAGTACAGATAGTAGGCAATATCTACAAGGGAAAAGTAATAAATATAGAACCCAGTTTGGAAGCTGCTTTTGTTGAAATAGGCCTCAGAAAAAATGGTTTCCTTCACGTAAGTGAAGTTAGGGAAGGTTCCATAGAAGAGGTGGAACCAGGCGGAGAATTCCACCAGAAGAGGCACTACAAACGCATACAAAACCTCTTAACCCCTGGCCAGGAAATCCTTGTGCAAGTGATCAAGGAGGCCCTTGGTGAGAAAGGCCCCAGCCTCACCTCTTACATCAGCCTAGCCGGTCGCTTCCTCGTCCTCATGCCCTTTGCCAGGAAGCATGGTGTATCCAGAAAGATTGTAGAAGAAGAAGAACGCCGAAGATTAAGAGAGGTTATAGAAGAACTAAACCCACCTGCCAACATGGGGTTAATAGTACGCACAGCAGGGGCCAACCAAACCAAGCGCGAACTCGCCAAAGACTTACACTACCTCTTAAGACTTTGGAAGGCAATAGAAGAAAAAGACAAAGCCTCCTCAGCGCCTTCTCTTATATATCAGGAAAGTGACCTCGTAACCAAAACCATCCGTGATATCTACTCCAGAGACATACAGGAAATAATAGTGGATTCAGAGGCCACTTACGAGAAGGCCAGAGATTTCCTGAAACAGATAATGCCCAAATCGGAAAAGAGCGTAAAGCTTTATAACAAAGAAGAGCCCCTTTTTCATAAGTATAATATTGAAGAAGAGATAGAAAAGATAGTGCAAAAGAAGCTACCCTTACGTCACGGGGGCTCGCTGATTATAGAGCAGACAGAGGCACTTGTGGCAATAGATGTTAACAGTGGTCGCTTCAGGGCTGGGGCAGACCCCGAGGAGACTGCCTTCAGAACCAACATGGAGGCTGCCAAAGAGGCTGTCAGGCAAATACGTTTGCGTGACTTGGGGGGAGTTATTATAATAGATTTCATTGATATGCAAGAGGAGGGTCACAACCGGGCCGTGGAAAAGGCTATGCTGGAGAACCTAAAAAGGGATAGGGCGCGTACTAAGATGCTTAAGATGTCAAAATTTGGTATCATAGAACTTACCCGTCAGAGGCTCAGACCCAGCCTGAGAGACGTCCTCTACGAAAACTGCCCCAGTTGCAAGGGCACTAGCTTCACTAAGACTGTAGAAAGTCTTAGCCTGGAGGTAATGAGAGAGATAAAATCTGTACTTAGTCGTCCCGAACTAAAGACCATAGAGGTGGAGGCAGATCCAAGAGTCTCCCAGCATATGCTGAACCAGAAACGACGCCAACTCTCCGAACTAGAAGAAAACTATAATAAGCGCATACTTATAAATAGTGTCCAGTTGGACGGTATGAAGCCAGGCACAGTGCAGATAAGATACTTTAAGGCTGACGGACAGCCATTATCCCTGTAAGGAGGTAAATAGTGTACGCCATTATCAGAGATAGAGGTAAACAGTACAAGGTGTCTCCTGGAGAAAGCATCCTGATAGACCTTATAGAAGGACTTAAGGAGAAAGACCCCATTGAATTTCCTGAGGTAATGGTTGTTGGAGACGAGACCACTAAGGTAGGTAACCCCCTTATAACCGGGGTAAAAGTTCTGGCAGAGGTGCAAGGCCAGGTACTAGGCGAAAAGGTAAGGATTATCAAGTTCCGCCGAAGAGAGAATTACCGCAGGAGAAAAGGCCACAGACAGGTCTTTACAAAGGTGAAAATAAAAGAAATTTGCGTATAATAGTATTTAGTAGGAGATAGATCATGGCACATAAAAAAGGACAAGGTTCGACCCGTAACGGGAGAGACAGTAACCCTAAATTTAGAGGGGTAAAATGTTACGGTGGTGAATCCGTACACGCTGGCAGTATAATTGTCAGACAATGCGGCACCAAATTTAAGCCAGGTTTTAATGTAGGCCGGGGAAGAGACTATACGCTTTTTGCTAGGGTAGATGGCGTTGTAAAGTTTGAAACCGGCAGAAGGGTGAGCGTGCATCAATTATAAGTCTGTCCCGTAAAAAGACATAAAGGGGAGCTTTCGCTCCCTTTTTTTAATATCTAGTGCTTTATGATATGCTCTGTGAACTTATGTTGCTATGTTCCTTGATGAAGCTGTCATTTACGTTAAAGGCGGTGACGGAGGTAATGGCTGTGTAAGCTTCCACAGGGACAGGCAAAATCCGAGGGGCGGTCCAGATGGAGGCAACGGGGGAAGAGGGGGAGATATTATAATAAAGGCCAATAATCAAAAGGCAACCCTCATGGACATCTCCTACAGAGTGAAATACATTGCTGAAAATGGCCGACATGGGGAAGGGAACACACGTAGTGGTAAGAGGGGCAGTGACCTTATTATAGAGGTTCCAGTAGGTACAGTAGCAAGAGATAGAGACGCCGGGCGCGTACTAAAGGACTTTCAGAAAGACGGTCAATGGGTAATAATCGCCAGAGGGGGTAGAGGGGGCAGAGGGAACAAACGCTTCGCCACCTCCACCAGACAGACCCCACGTTTTGCTGAAAAGGGGCAGAAGGGTCAGGAACGCTGGCTAAGGCTTGAGCTAAAGCTTTTTGCCGATGTGGGAATAATAGGGCTACCCAATTCTGGAAAATCCACCCTTCTCTCACGCCTTTCTAGGGCCCATCCAAAGATAGCTGAGTATCCCTTCACCACTTTATTCCCTCAGCTAGGTATCGTGGAGCTGGAAGAGTTTCGCAGAATTGTAATGGCCGACCTCCCAGGCCTTATAAAGGGCGCACATAAAGGAACCGGTCTGGGAGACGAGTTCCTCAGACACATTGAGCGCACCAAGATACTCCTTCACCTCATAGATATTGCACCCATTAGCGGCCCAGACCCTAAGGAGGCCTACCACATCATTAGAAAAGAAATGGAACTATATAATCCGGAACTCACCAAAAAAAGGGAGATAGTTATAGCCAACAAGATAGACCTCCTCGAGGAAGAGGATTATATGAAAAAGGTAAAGGAGCTGGAAGAACACGTTCAGCAACCCGTCTATCCCGTTTCTGCAGCCACGGGGAAAAACCTGGGTACCCTCCTACAGGTACTATCTCAAACCCTCAAGGAACTGGCCGAACAGACAAGACCAGAAGAAGAGGCCCTTGCAACTGAAGCGTCACAGGAATAAATATACAAAATTATCTCCATGTTAGTCACAATTGACATCGGAAACACTAATTTACACCTCGGGGTCTTCCAGGAAGGTGTAGGGGCATCCGCCTCAGGCGGCCTTGTGCCCCTAATTTTCCATAAAATCATGCGGGCAGAAGAGGTGAACCTGGAGGAATTAGCAATCGAGCCCTATATGCCTTTAATTTCAGAGATACTTATTGCCTCCGTTAATCCCGTGGTAGAAGATTCCCTCACTTCGTGGCTGGAAAAAAACTATCCTAAGAAACCCTTAAAGTTCCCAGAGGATATAAAAGTCCCTGTTACCGTTCTTGTTAAAGAACCCGAGAAGGTTGGGATTGACAGGCTCTTAAATGCCGTAGCCGCATATAAGAGGACGAAGGGTTCTATCATAGTAGTGGATATGGGTACAGCCATTACTGTAGATGCAGTTTCCGAGAGGGGCGAGTTCCTGGGAGGGATAATCGCCCCTGGCCTGGAGGTACTCAAAAAGGCACTACACCTCCGTACCGCATTCCTTCCAGAAGTAACTCCAAAAAAACCGGATTATTGTGTAGGAAAGGATACCGAGCAGGCCATAACCTCTGGTCTATACTGGGGGATTGTTGGGATAGTCGAGAGATTGATAAAAGGAGTAAAAAGGGAATTGGGAGGTGATCCCAGGGTCATTGCTACAGGTGGCGACGCTAAACTTTTTGCCGATGATATTGGACTCTTCCAGGAAGTAATTCCCCACCTTACCCTTGAAGGTATGGCAGTTACTTATTTAGCAAGTGAAAGTTTAAGTC
>JAHFOV010000072.1 GCA_023261505.1 Planctomycetota bacterium | reverse complement strand
CATGCCAGGGCGTTCTTTGGGTCAATCTCTAGTGCCTTGTCGAAGCAATTAATGGCCTCTTTATTACTGCCCAAGTTGGCAAGGGCCGCGCCCTTGCCGCCCCATGCCCAGGCGTTCTTTGGGTCAAGCTCCAGTGCCTTGTCATAGTATTGAATTGCCCCCTGGTAGTCACCCTGGTTAAAGAGTTCTTCGGCTTGTTTGAGGAAATTTTGAGAGTCTTGTGGCATTAGCGTTCCTTAAAAGATTAAGCAGTCTACTGCCTACTGCACGATGTCTACACCGCTTATTTAAGAAGAAAGACTACTTTTTGTTGGTCTCTATCTCGTCAACCACCAGCGTCAGGCCGCTCAGGCCAAGGCGGTGGGCAAGGCCGTAAAGGGTTATCTCCTTACCAGACTCCATTCTGAATATCTTGTCCCCCAGTTCCGCCCTGGCTACTACGGTAAGGTTTTCCATGGAGCTGCCAGGGCCGACTGCTATAAAATTTAGGAACTGCGGAGGTGGGAAGTCCTGTAGCCGCATCCCTTCAGGGGCAAGGCTGGCGAAGCGGCAGCGGAATTTTACGTACCTGCCCCCATAGTCCGAGGCGTAAGAGCCAGAGGCAAAACGGGCAAAGTCCACGTCCATATACTCAGCAAGGGAAAGAGGTTTTTCTGCGGGTTTTACCGTTCCTGGTTTAGGTAGTCTTGTTTCCAGTCCGCCGGGTTCTTCCTCTTCGTCAGGAGAGTTTCTGTAAATGGCGCTCCAGTAGCCCCCCCACGGGACGTTTTTTGGGGGTTGTTTCTTTTCAGTTAAGGATTTGGGCTCGGCTAGACGGAGGAAATCCCTTGCGGTATCTGCCTTAGGCTGACCTGGCGTTTGGGCCGCACCGCTCGTACTAGGAGCAGATGACCCTTTAGCACCCTCCTCAATCCCTTCGCGGGAACGTTGTGGCGTTTCCTTACTATTATCGGAGGACTTTGTTTCCAGGCGCTCTTTAGTGCTATCGCTTGAGGTGGATTTTTCTGCTTCTGTTCCTTTCTCCGCCTCAGGCGGACCAAGGGCAGGTTTATTCGTCTGGGGCTTATCTTCCCCTGCAAATGCCGAGCAAGATATGGACAGTTCACCCAAATAATTGGTGAATCCGCCTATGTTTATGATGGATATTAAGACAAGGTAAATACCAACTTTCCACATAATGTTCAAACCCTTTCCTCGGTAAGGGCATGTTGCAACATGCCCCTACAAAAACTTTGGCTTAGGACAGGTTGTGCCTTAGGTCAGCCAGAAGTCATACCAGAGGCAGATTCGCCTAGGCGAAAATCGGCCGATTCGAAGAAGTGTTGCGAACAGACCGCCTCGGCGGACCTTTTTAGGTAGTGGCACGGCATGCCGTGTCCCTATTTTTATTCTTTCCAGTATACATGTAGCAATGGCCGTGTCAATATGTACTGTCATTGCGATCCGCCTAGAGTGGAGAAGCTGGGGTTTATCAAGGGAAGGGAAAATTGTAGGTTTAAACCCAACCGAGAGGGGGAGAGGGCTTCTGCCTGAAAAATTTTTTGAAGTTAATGTATAAAGGAGTGGATTCTTGTGGCATCTCTAAGTTGACTTCTCCAGAGGATGTGGTAAACTTTTAGTCATAAATTTGAGCTAAGAAGGAAGGTGGGCTGAGAATTTACATCAAAGGTGGATTCGCAAGTGTTCGCTAGAAGCGAATCCGCACTAAGCGTGGTGAAATTATAGTTAATTGTGTGGGGCAGAAAGTTAACCTTTTCTAGTTTGAACCGGCCAGGGCGTGTGCCCAAAAGGGCAGGCTAAAAAAAATAAAGGCCGAGAGAATACCGCTAGAAGCGGACACCCCTGGCCACTTTTCCTCAATTGTTATTGCTCATCTTTGGTAGGGTTGAATATTTTCAACCCCTACGTCAGGTTGATTCGTTATGAACATCAAACCCTGGGACACAAAAAAGAAGCGCTTCTTGCATTTATTTTCTTCAGGGGCCTCCCTGGAGGAAATTGCACAGGAACTGAAGGTCAGTCCTAAGAGACTAAACAAATGGAGGTCGTTACCGGGCTTCCAGGGGGCCCTTGAAGAGGCCTGTAAGACCCTTGTTACTGATGAAATGCCCCAACTTCTGCGGGCCCTCACAGAGAAGGCAAAAGAGGGTAACGTCCAAGCCATTAAAATCCTGTTTGATTATCTCGGACAATCACAAAGTAGAAGTGGAGCCGACATTGGAGACCTTAATGAAGAAGAAAGGCAGAGGCTCAGGGAGGCGCTCCTCAGGGAGATTGTTCGCCTTGGCGAATCTCCCGAAGGCGCAACCTCTCTTGAAGGACCTGCTCAGGGAGGCGGAGGCATGGGATAACCCTGAGGTCTTTGCCCGTCGCTACCTCTCCCACTATCTTACAGCTGGACCTGCCCCTTTCCACGAGGAGTTATATAACATGATGGCCTCAAAAGAGGCTAATAAGCGGGAGGCTATTGCCGCCCCAAGGGGGCACGGAAAAAGCGTCCTCATGAGCCTGGTCTTTTCTCTATGGGCCATCTGCACACGAAGAAAACGTTTCATAGTCCTCTTATCCAGTTCCAGTGCCATAGCCGAAGGTTTCCTGGCCTCTATTACCAGGGAGTTGGAGGAAAATGCCCTCCTCAGGAGGGACTTCGGAGAGCTGGTGGGTAAAGAAAAGTGGACAGACCGCGACATCCTTACCTCGACAGGCGTAAGGGTATCGGCCAGGGGGGTGGACTCAAGCCTAAGGGGCATGCGGAACTTTGAGAGCCGGCCCGATTTGATTATATGCGATGACCTGGAGGATGAGGAGGCCGTCCTTAACCCTCAGAATCGTGAGAAGCTAAAGAACTGGTTCTTTGGCTCGGTTCTGAACCTCCTCGGCCCTAGAGGAGACGTCTTTGTTATCGGCACCATCCTCCACCACGACAGCCTCCTTTCTCTACTCCTTAAGGCCTGGAAGGGGAGACGCTACCAGGCCCTTTCTCCCGATGGGGAGGCGCTGTGGCCGGATTATTACGACAGGGAGAGACTCCTATTGATAAAGAGTGGTGATGGACAGAAGGAGGGTATCGGCACACTGGCCTTTGAGTGCGAGTACCAGAATAACCCCATCAGTCCCGAGGAACAACTATTCAGGCAGGAGTGGATAAGATACTATCAACCAGAGGACTTAAAGGGGGAACTGCTGGTGGTTACTGCACTTGACCCGTCGGTTGGGAAGGCGGGTGGCGATTTCTCTGCCCTGGTTACCGTAGGCCAGCAGGGCGGGAGGATTTATGTCC
Source organism: Planctomycetota bacterium (assembly GCA_023261505.1). Taxonomy (GTDB): domain Bacteria; phylum Planctomycetota; class Brocadiia; order Brocadiales; family Bathyanammoxibiaceae; genus JAHFOV01. The sequence continues at coordinate 9,065 of JAHFOV010000072.1, read as the reverse complement.
TGGAGGTAGGGCTTGTCCGTTGCAGTCCCAGGGAGACACTTGAGGTGGCCGTCAGGAATTTCCAGAGGTGGTCCGTTCCCGTCATTGCGAGCCCGCCAAAGGCGGGCGAAGCAATCTCAATCCATCCTGATGAGATTGTTTCGTCTTCAGCTCGCAGGAGGGATTGCTACGCTTCCCCTTCGTCTTTGACTCAGGGCTTCGGCTCAATAACGCCTATCGGCAAACACGAGATTGCTTCGCCTTCGGCTCGCAATGACATTTCCCCCCACTTTCTTTGCCTGGCCATTGAGACCAATACCTTTCAGGTGGTTCTAAAGGACATGCTTGAGGAGATGTCTCGTAAACTTGGCCTGTTCATACCCATCCGCCCTGTAAAGAATTTCTCAGACAAGGTGGCAAGGGTCTCGAGCCTCTCACCCCTCGTTGAATCAGGCAGTATCCTTTTCAGACAGGACCATAAGGCCCTCATAGACCAGCTCCTCCAGTTCCCCAAGGGCGCCCACGATGACGGCCCCGACGCCCTCGAGATGGCCGTAAGGATGCTCAGGAGGCACGGCGAGCCGAGGGTGAGGTTTGTGTGAAGGTTTAAAATCTAATGAATTTTATGGAGGTTGTTGCGAACCTTCTAAAATGTGGTATAATTAATACAACAGAGGAAGGAGGGAAGAAAGTTGAAAAGGGAGGTGTCAAAAGAGTTTGGTGAGTTCTTTAAAAATAGGCGAAAGGCTTTAGGTTACACTTTAAGGCGTTTTTGCATGGAGAAAGGTCTTGACCCCGCCAATATTAGTAAACTAGAAAGGGGAGAAATGCCTCCACCACAAAAGCGGGAGAAACTGGAAGAGTATGCCCACCACCTTAAGATAAAAAAAGGTTCTACGGAATGGTACGAATTCTTTGACCTGGCACGCATTGCCCAGGGCAAAATTCCTGAGGAGCTATTGCAGGACAGCGAATTAGTAAAAAGACTCCCGTTGCTCTGCAGGACAGCCAGAGGAGAAAGGCTTTCAGAACAGCAGCTAAAGGAACTTATCAAGATGGTCAAGGGGGACTAAGAAACTTTTGGCAACGCTTCCCTCTGTGCCGTGGCTAAATTATGAGCAGATTCGAATAAAGGCTGATTCCTTTCTAGAAAAACATCATCCCTCTAAAACCATCCCAATCCCCATAGAAGAAATAGTAGAATTCAAACTTGAGTTGGATATTGTGCCACTTCCTGGACTTCGCAATATTGATGTAGACGGTTTTATGTATAGTGACCTTTCTGCTATTGCTATAGATCAGACAATTGTTGAACATGTAAACCCATCCAGATACCGTTTTACCTTGGCGCACGAGATAGGTCACTTAGTCCTTCATTCTCAACTCTATCGGGACTCTAACATTCGGAACATCAGAAGCTATCTGGAATTTGTAAGGAATCTACCACAACCTTTCTTAGATAAAGCGGAATGGGAAGCGTACTGTTTCGCGGGCCTTGTACTTGTTCCTAGGGGGCCACTAAAATCTCGGGCAAAAAGAATAGCAAAAGATGTAGCAGAGATCATTAGTGAATTGCCTAACAAAGCAAAAGCGGAAGAAAACACTAATTTATTGCGGGACATTGTGGAGAAGGAAATAGCAAAAGTTTTTAAAGTTTCTCAACCGGTAATAAGCAAACGAGTAGGATATGACAAATTAGATTTAGACAAAATCATAACCGAGGCGATTCATAATTTGGGTCTATAGATGTAGCCCCGACGCCCTGGAGATGGCCGTGAGGATGCTGGGGAGGCACGGTGAGCCGAGGGTGAGGTTTGTGTGAGTATATATATTTCCACCAGGTCTTTTCAAAGGCATGGAAAAAACTGAAATGTGTGGTATACTTTAGCATAAGAAGTGGGGGGGGTAGGGAATTGCGATTCTTAAGGATTTGGAATTTCTTATGCTAGAAAATTTCTAATAAGGCCAAACTTATAGAAGGGCTTCGGGTTCAATCTTACGATTAAGGCGAAGCCTAACTTCCTGGAGGTGGCAAATGGCGGACGAGAACCACGAAACCAATATTCAAAAGGATATAAGGCTTGAGAAGGAATACGGTCCACTCAGCCATTTTCTTATAAGAGTATTAAAATTCTCTGGTTTACGGGACATAGACTTGTGGACCATTAGATGGTTAACAACTTGTGGTTTTTTTAGTTATTTGGCCCTTAATTTAATAGTTGGTATACCACGTATCTGGCAAGAACATACGTTTAATCTGTTTTCTATTTGGCCATTTTCCTATGAAGGGGGATATGGTTTAAAGGATGAGATATTAATCCAGACAGCAATTGCTGGCTTAATGGGTGGAATTGGGAGTGTTATTTTTTGCCTTAAAGAATTATTTGAAATGTGGAAAATGGGTGAGAATAAGCGCATTACTGAAAAGTTTGCCCCCTTATTACCGCGCCCCTTTTTTGGTGTCTTGTTGGCAATAATTTTTTTCTTTATAGTCAGGGCTGGAATGGTGTCCAGTACTGGCACTGCCCCTCCCGTTGAGGGTGACTCCAAAGCTATTGATGCGGTGACAAGGGCTGCAACTGAAGCTGTTAACGCTGCCAACAGGGCTTCAGCAGCCGGGATAGGTGGGCTGGTGGGGATATTTGCGGTGGAGGCCATGGAAAGGTTGAAAAAGGTAGCTGAAGCACTTTTTGTGCCAGAGAAAAAGGAAGAACCTAAATGAGTGGGAATTAACCTACAACTAGCAGCTCCGCATTCTTAGAGCCTCAGGCCACCTACCTGCTATCACTCTTCACAGGAAACTTGATGGTGAAGACGGTGCCTTTGTTTAATTCGCTGTGGAAGGTGATTTCGCCTTCGTAATGTTTTACTAGATTTTTGACGATGGCAAGGCCCAGGCCTGTGCCTTCCTTTTCTAGTGTCCTTGCGTTCTCCGCCCGAAAGAACTCCTCAAAGATGCGAGGTTTTGCCTCCTCGGGTATGCCCATTCCAGTGTCTCTCACTTCTAGCATTAGTAGCTTTCCTACAAGTCTATTTGTTATAGTCACGATTCCACCCTCTGGTGTGTATTTAATGGCATTATCTATGAGGTTAGTGAGGATGTGGTCTATCTCTGAGGGTACTGCCAGGAAGGTAACAGGTTCAGAGTCCACAGTGAGCCTTAGCTTTTTGGCCTCTATTTTTGAACGCATAAGTGAGATGGTATTTTTAATTGCCTCTTTCATATTTATTTCTTTATATTGCTCCTTTTTCGGCCTCTCCAGTTTACCCGCAGCAAGGTCAAGAAGGTCGCTCACCAGTTGCATAAGGAAGGCTGTACGGCGTTTTATCCTGCCGAGAATATCTGATATGCCTGGTGGTACAACTACACCTGCGTATCCTGCTTCTACATCCATCAAAAGACCATTGATGGCACTCAATGGGGACTTTAGCGCATGGGTGACCCTAAGTACATATTCGTCTTTTGCCCTGTCTAGCTCTTTGAGCCTTTCGTAGGCTACGGCAAGTTCCGCTTCCCTTTGTTTTAACCTCTGGGTTAAGTAGGTGGCCAGGTAAGCGGCTACATATAAAGTGGTGGCCAGAAAGAAAAGTTCGCCGAGTATATACCGCGGGTTTCTATAGAGATACCAGGGGAAGAACTCCTTTATAGGCATGTGGGGTATAATCCTCGTGGCCTCTAGCAGGGCCAGTACTGTTATCGTTATCAGGGCAAAGGTAGCTTCTAGAAAACAAGCCCTTCTGGATAAGATTAAAGCGCCTATTATCACGTGGAAGATAAAGAAAAAGAGTGCAGGGCTTTCTATACCACCTGTATAGTGAACAACGAAGATAAGGCCCAGCCAGTCCCCTGTTACTTGTAACTGCCTGAACCACTCCTTTGTCAGGATAGGCCCTTTAAGAAAGAAATAGAAGATATTTAAGACCAAAACCCCTAGCCCTACACAACTTATCTGAAATAAGGGAAGCGGGATACCAAGGACCTTGTCTGGTATCCAGCTAAAGGTGAATATACATAGTACGGCCAGCCACCTTAGTCGGATGAGCCATCTCACCCTCCCTTCCAGTTCCTTTTCCAGAGAAAGTACCTTTGGCTTGATTTCCATGAGGGCTACTTTTTTAGAAGGTGAAAGACCTTTTCAAGAAGGGCTCTGGGCTCGATTGGTTTCTCTATAAAATCATCTACGGGAAGAAAGCTTTCGTCTTCCCTGGGGGAAAAGCGAAAGGGAGCGACCTTGTGTATAGCAGTAATCATCAGGATGGGCACTGTCCTGAAATCCTTATAAGGGGAATCAGGGGACTCGCTCCTTAACTTATAGGCGAAGTGGAATCCTTCAGTAGTGGTTTCTATCATTACGTCCAGAATCACTAGGCCTGGCCTTTCCTTTAGGACCTTCTCCAGCCCCTCTTTGGCTGAAGAGGCTGAGACCACCTGATAATTATTAGCCTCCAGGGGCAACCGCATGGCCTCTACTATGTCAGGGTCATCGTCCACTATAAGGATTTTCGGCATCTTTAACTCCTAATACCTTCAGGACGGTTTTGATAACGTACGGGATAGAATCTCGTACCTCAGGGCTTAGCCCTAGCCCGGGGCTTACAGTTTTTGGCTGGATTCCTATCACTGATATTTTTACAGGATTATCTAAGAGTTGCAAAAGGGGAAGACACTCCTTGAGGCTGACCTCATGGAGAGAGTACCTGAGCTGAGGTTTGAGGGCTTTGAGTTTTTCCATGTCCAATTGTCTTATACTACCTGGTTTTAGGCCCATCTCAAGTGCGTCAACAAAGATGGCCTCCCTGTGACCCTCCATCAAGCCCAGTAGGCTAAAACCTCCTACCCCGCCATCGTAAAGCCTTATATGCTTGGGCAAAGCGAGCCTTTCCATTTCTTTGATTACCTCTACCCCGACCCCGTCGTCACCGAGAAGGGGGTTGCCTATACCTATAACTGCCACCATTGGGAGTGGCCCTGCCAGTGGCACTGCCACCTCAGACAAACCGCACCTCCATAAGATGTGAGGCACAGGAGATACAGGGATCGTAAGACCTCACCAGCATCTCCACTGACATGGTTATTTCTTCTTTGGGTTTATCCAGAATCTCCGGGACCAATTTCCAGAGGTCCCTTTCTATATTGGCCAGGTTTTGGGCGGTAGGGATAATGTAGTTTCCATAAGTTACTATTCCTTTATTATCCAGACGGTGTTCATGGAACAGCGTTCCCCTGGGGGCTTCAGTAACCCCAACTCCTCTGCCCTCCCTGGGTTTTATTTCTAGCTTCTCCTCTTTAAGGCCATCCTTGAGTAGGGCATCAATGATTTTAATACCGTCTTCAAGGCAGTAGACGCCCTCTACCACCTGGGCCTGATTATTCATGAAGGGGTTATGGCAAGGGGGCTTTACCCCAAGGTATTGCGCCGCCTCTTTGGCCTTGGGGTGGAGTTTTTCATAATTGTTGTGGACCCTCGCCAGGGCGCCCACCCTGTAGGTCTCCCCAGTGGAGCGGGCGTGCTTGGCGGTAGAGTGGGGAACTATGTATTCTTTTACCCTGTCCAGGTAGTTAGACGGCTGTGTAGTACCATTAAGACTTGATTTTATTCGGCCATCGTAAAAGGCATACTCATTAGGGTGAGTGATAGAGATATATTCCACCTCTCTCTGGAAGTCTGGGGTATTTAGCCTTTTAAAGAGTTCTACCGTAGCCTCCATATCGGGCCTCGCATTTACTAGCCTCTCCCTGAAGCCCTGGAGTTTCTCAGGTTCAGGGATGGCAGTGAATCCCCCTACCACCATTGAGCACGGGTGGACGTGCCTTCCACCAATAAGGGCGCAGAGTTCATTAGCCATCTTCTTTAGTCGCATCCCCCTGGCCACAATCTCTTTGTGGTCAGGCAGCATACCAAAGACGCTCTTCGCCCCAAAGAAATCAGGGGCGGCAAGGAAATATAAATGTAAGATATGGCTCTGGATATACTCCCCGTGGAGCATAAGCTTCCTGAGCCTAATTGTCTGTTCAGAGGGGATAACCCCAAGGGCCTCCTCAATGGCCTTAAGGGAGGTGGTAGTGTGGGTAACGGCGCAGATACCGCAAATCCTGGAGGTTATATGGGCCACCTCATCCCAGTTGCGCCCTAAAACCATAGCCTCGAAGAACCTCGGGGATTCCACAATATCCAGTCGCAGTTCTTCTATCTGCCCCTTTTTTATATTTATTACTACGTTTCCGTGTCCCTCTACTCGGGTGATGTGTTCTAGGTGTAGGTGGTAGTCGTGCATGGCAAATCTTACCTAATTATAGCGCTGATTTAGCGGAAAATATGTTTGATGCAACCTTACACTAACTTCTGTGTTATCATTAAAAAATTTGCAATTGCAGTAGAGATAGGTAAATTGGCCAATTTTTCAAGCCAAATAAAAGTACCAGTACAGTTTAAATCTAGAAAGTAATATCTTCCATCAGAAGCTACACAAAAATCTGCCGAAGCATACTGCAAATCAAAATAAGTCATTAATTTTAATAATTGGTCTCTTATTCCATCTGGTAAAGATACTGGGGTGTACAACACCTTGTCAAAAGAGATACGCCTAGAGTCATATCTATTTAAGCCATTAACTATACTCATACCAGCAAAAATATCAGTTCCTACTACCACTGCTCTAATATCAACCTTCCTAGGGATATACTGCTGGTAAATTAAAGGAGCAGGTTTGATTTTTTCAGGAGCTTGAAGATGGGTGGAAGTCAGGGCTTTTGTATAAGCCGCCCAAGTGCGTTCTTCTTTGTCAACATACCAGGGTGTGTCAAGATTTTTTACAATAACCTGGCCATTACATTGCCCAAAAAACTCTGCAACCTTAGAAGGATTATTAGTGACGATAGTCTGAGGTATGTTTAAGCCAATTTTTTTTGCAACTTCTAATTGACGAATTTTGTTGCTAGCTACAAATACGCTTGATGGTTTATTCAACCAGGTACCAGAAAATTGGTTACAGGCCCAATAGTATGCTGAGAGGAAGGATTTGTGCTGTAATCTTTGAATTTGATTATAATTGCTTATTAGTTCCGTATCGCGGGGTGGTTGTTGAAACCAAGCAACAGAAATTTCTTTAAGCAATACAGAACGACCATCGCAATAAAAAATTATAGATGGTTCATTTGCAGAAAAGCTTATATCTATTCCCGTACCATTTACATCTAGCTCTGCATTAAATCTGAAGAACTTTGCACCTTTGCTACGCAAAAGATCTATTACATAATCCGATTCAAAGCCAAGACGATGAGTTAAAATCAAAATCATTAAAATTGAAAGTAGCTTCTACTAACGCCTTACCTCTCTTGATTAAGCTTTACAGGACTAAACTGTATCCATTCCCTATGAGTCCATGTCTGAAGCTCAGGATTATAATCTCCATCAGGAGTAGCCGTGGTAAGCTCCTCGAAAAGTTCTTCAAGAAGAGAGAGCTTTAGGTCATCAGAAACTTTAGATATTTGCAGCATAGTATAAATCTCCTTTCAAAGGTAGATTTTCATTAATGACGCCAAGCAATATTTTAATAAATCTCGTGCGCATATGGAAGAGTGTTCTAACTTTTTGGACAGGGATTAAATCGCCTTCTGGTCTTCAGCTAACAACCAGGCAGTGATGGCTTCCTTTATGTTTTCCAGTGCTTCTTTTTCGTCTCTGCCCTGGGAAACACAACCTGGAAGGGCAGGGCATTCGGCAACAACCCAACCGTCCTCGGCTTTCTCAACTATAACATGGAAAATCACAGCTTTTTCCTCCTATACAGTGATAGTTTCCATTGGTGGAGCTGTAATAGCAACAAAATATTTCCTTCTATAGCATCCTTCAGGTTCTCCCTTGCCTCTTCAAAGGTCTCCCCTTGAGAGAAAAACCCAGGAACTTTTGGGACTTTAGCAATCACCACGCCATTTTCATCATACGTGTATTTCGCCTTTTTCAGGGCCTCTTCAATGTAATGAGTTATTGAAAAAACTTTCAGCTTCATTGTTTTCCCTCTATAGAAAGAGTGACCTTCTCAAGTTTCCGCTCATTCTGAATGACAACCGTTGGATTGGGATTAGGCTCCGGGATAGGAAGCCCTCTCTCTTTCAGGAGGGCGATGTGTTCCTCCATTCCCCATTTTGCCTTGTACAAGCAATCCTCTATTGAATGCCCAACGCCAGTAAAGCCCTCAAGGTCTGGGGAATAAAATCCAAAGAAGTTTGGATCGTTTGTTGCTTCTATTACTAAAGAATACTTCAACTCTAGCATACCGAGACCTCCAAAAATACCCAATCCGCCTAAGGCGGACTGAGGCATCTTTAGCGCCGAAGAATCTCGGCCAGAGGCTAGATTCTTCGCTTCGCTCAGAATGACATATGGCACTAGGAGACCTCTTGATCTGAGGTCCCACATTATATCTTCAGCCTATTTTGTCTCCTTCACAAACTTCCACCCGCTCCCAAACATCTTGTATTTTTCAACGGCCGGGAGGTAATGGCCTCCTTGATGTTTTCCGATGACCCTTTATAGGCTATTCTATTTATGAACTGTTAATTCACGCCCTATTACGGCCTCTATTTCCTTAAGCATCATCTTGAGCTGAGGAACGCTGTATTCGACATTAGGCGGAATTGCTAGGCGTTGTTGCTTAAAGACCATAAACTGATGGCGACCTCCAGAGAACGGACCATCGAAGCCGAGCTTCCGCAACCGTTGGATGAAATCCCGACGTTTACACGGTGTCCACCGGCTCACGGTTAGGCTCTTTGTTTAGATCAATTTCCGCAATAACCGGTAGAGGATGTCCCAGTTTTAAACCGACTAATATCCAATCTTCTAATGTAGAACGCAACTCCTCCTCACATTCATGCAACGTAGCTCCAAATACTATGACCCCTTTACAGGAAGGAATTCTACCTGAAAAGCTACCATCGTCTAGCTTGTCATAGGCAGCCTTAGCCATAGCTTGCTCAATATAATCGCTTAGGATGTAACGCGTACCCATTATAACCTCCAACTGAATTTAATAGCTTTGTAAGTATAGTTTTGAATTCAGTCTTTTTCCTTAACAAACTTCCA
>JAHFOV010000119.1 GCA_023261505.1 Planctomycetota bacterium | reverse complement strand
ATCCCAATAATCCCCCTTGTATCCACCTGTCAGCGGGTCTGGTCTAAGCCTAATCTCATCCTTTCTGCTAGGCTCTTCCCCGCAACCGCTGATAGCAAGGGCTACCAGCAGACTAATTAGACAATTTATAGCCCCCTTTTTCATTTTTATTTTCCTTTTACGGTTTAGAAAATATGGTTATAGTTTTTAGCTCTTTTGTAGATGGTGCATGAGTGGTTAGAGAAACTATAAACAATAATCTTATAAAATGCCGATAAAAAGAGATGATATTGACAAAAGGGCTAGAAATTACTCGATGCCTTTTTCAATACTGCCTTTTATTTCGTTATAAAGTTCTTGTACGAGGTCGTAATCCAACTCCTTTAATTTCCTGTAAGTATCAACGGCCTTTTTATGGCGTCCATCCTTATGATAAGCAATCGCGAGATGGTAGTATCCTTCGCCTCTTTCTGGGACTAGGTTAACACAATATGCAAATTTAGATACGGCCTTTCCGTAGTCTTGCTCTCCACCCCACCAATCCATATAAATCTGTCCCAAAGATAAATGCGCTTCATAGAAATCTGGTTTGAGGGAAATGGCTTTTTCTAAATTTTTAATTGCTTTTTCAGTTTCCCAACTTTCAAAATAAGCACGTCCAAGTCCCCAATATAAATATGGGTTGTTAGGATATTTTCCTAACAAATCATGATATTCTTCTATAATATTTGCTCCTTCCCCGGATTCTTTAAGAATCTTTATTAACGATTCATGTACTGCTATTAAATCAGGTTGTAGCCGCAAAGCTTGTCTTAAGTATGTTAGTGCTTCACTATACTCCTCCGCTCCACAAAAGAAATCACCAAGTAAATAATATACCTCAGCGTCGTTAGGGTTTAGTTCAATGGACTTGTTAAGGCATTCTATAGCTTGTTTAGCAAATTTCTCAACATCCGGTGTAGGTTCTTGCTGGCTTTCCGCCAAAGAATCCGCCAATGAAAGTACACTTATCCCCAACCCTTTGTAAGCGGGTGCACTTTTAGGATTGTATTCTAGTACTTTTTCAAAGTGTCTTCTTGCTTCTTCATATTCTCCTTTTTCAAGGCAGTCCCATCCAAGTTTCATTAGTGCCTCTGGGTTAAGCTCTGTAGTATGGCCACTCTCTGTCTCGGACGTCTCAGAAGATTCAAGAGATGAATCACCAATTTTATCTTCCTCAAATTGCTTCTTTTCTTCGTGAGGTTTAAAATCCTCCGGAGTTATCTTTATCCGCTTATCTTTGGAGTGCAAATAAACATATGCTTCCGGACCACCCATAATATACTCCCTAACATCCTTCTCAATTTTAGCTAAATCTTGTTCATCCAATCCCAAATAGGGTTTAAATTTAGACAGCTCTTGTTCCTCTCTTTCCTCTTTCTTCTTGTCACAGTGAACCATCTCAACCAGATTCTTGTAAATAATTGCTTTCGTCAGTTTATCATATTTGCTGAGTTCATTAAGAAGTACTTCATATACTGCAGAACGTTGCAACCTGTATTGAGGAATGTCCTCGTACGAAAGACTTAGACCCAGACGCTTAATTTTATTCTTTAATAAGAGTTCCTCTTGAGGAGACACTTCATCATCAATTTTTGCTAAGTATGCCATTAGATGGATTAATATATCTTTTTGTTCCAGAGTCAAAATTTCTTCCGAATATCCATCCACATGAGTATCGTATTTTTTAAAACGTTCTTTAAGCGTAGCAAATAAAGAAATCAAAATCTTTCTGATTTCTACATTGTCGCATTGAAGACTTTCTATTTCTGCTGAATGCCCTAAAATGCACTGTCTGAATATTTCATTATCTATTGCAAGTTGCTCAACAAAAAAGAGGCCTCGAGTCTGAATCTGCAAGAGGTTCTCAAGATTTTTTTCTCTAAGGCGCTCATTTTTACCGGTCAACGTATTTACTAAACGAGAACCCCACCACTGCCTGTCTACGCTATTAAAATTGTCTTTATTCACTTTATACAAATTCACCATTTCCTGTGCTAGTTTTTTTGCTTCTTCGGGACGATTTGAAATCTGTGTCCTAAGGGAGTCAAAAGAACTTACAAGAGCTTCTAAGTCCTTTCCCTTTTGAGTAGGAAACTCTTTATTGCGATAGAATTCCAGCATTTCATCTGTAATACTAGATGAACCCATTTAAATCTCCTCTAGGCCACTCTGCAGCTGTTTGTCTAATTCTCTTATAAGTTTCTCACCTGCCTTAAATTTTTTAAAGTGTCCAGACATTTTATGTAAGAACTGCTCTTGAGATTCATAAAGATAACATGAAAGCACAGTAAAATGGACCCAAGCCCCGGCAGCTTCGGTTGAATAACTCATATTTTGCACAATCTCCGCATAACGACCTTCTTTAAATACTGGCGCTATAATCTTTCTTAGCCCGTATCCACAAACAATCATTACTGGGATGGTTACAGGCATACCCACACCTACCGCCGCCGCTGTTAACTGAACTGGGATATTAATAAACGCCAGTCCGCCGCCCATTATGGCTCCTTTTACAGAACCGCTTAGTACTAACCTCGCATATTCTTCACCTGATATTTCACCTCGTTTATAAGCCTTAAAATGAGACACTACCGAAACACTCGCATAAACAGCAGCACCTATTAGTGCATCCCTTCCTACTTGTATTAGCACCCCATCCCAATTTACACCAATAGATACATTCCCATCTTCGGCTTGTTGTATGCGCTCTTGCTTCGATGTATCTATTTCATGGATAGATTGAAAAGATTCAAATTTATGTGGTAGGCTAACCTCTTTTGCTTTGGCTGTCAATTCTTCTGGACCAACAACAAGGGTACCAGCATGTTTATCTTTTATCTCTTGTAAAGCACTATTTATACTGTTATCTGTCAGACGGGCTTTTAGTTGCACATCCTGCACATGTCCTGAGAACACGTTTCTTACAGTAGCATCTATCTTATCATTAGCATCTGCAGATAGATGTGCAACCTTCCCTATGTTAAACGGATTGTCTCTAAAATGATTAAACCAATCCCATTCGTAACCTTTGCCGGTAATCTGTGCTTCCATCCAATCAGGCTTTACTAAAAAACCTTGTTTGACGGCTTCAACGGATTTAAAATCTCCTTTAAAAGTGTCTGCCATAAACTGCCAATATCCAGCATCCTGTGTGTACTGTACTCCGTCCTTAAAAATCTTTGCACCAGCTCCTAATATTGCCAATGATTCTAAGAACTCCTTCGCTTCTCTTGGGTCAGTAAATTTTTCAAATGTTTTAGTCATGCTCCGACTCCTTAATAATATGGTCTAGCTTTAATTGGTGGGAAGATAAATAACCTATACCTTAACCTTTGCAAGACCCTCGTCTAGCTTTATTTTGACTGGTACTTTGGGGTGATTCTTTTTTAGGTACTCAGCAAAGTCTTTTTCAGTGAAGATAATTGGACCGTTGGCTAGCTCGTTAATAACCTTGGTGGTATCTTCGGGGTTATTGTGGGCCCCCAATACTTTATCTACCCACAGACCTATTTTGTCTTCGGACATAACTGCTCCAAATAGGTTTTGATGCTAACCTAATTATGCAAATCTTACATCCTGGATTGTTGGTGTCAAGAAAATTCTTTCTGAGAATGTGGGAGTGAAACGCATAGGTAACCTCTGCAGTGGATGTAGTTTCACAGATTCAATTTTGCTTGAAGTTTTAACCTGTCCCCCGCCCTTGATGGGAGGGAGAAGGTTGAAAATCCGCCGTGTTTTGGGCGGGGGGAGGGTGGTATTCAGGTAAAACCAGCGGTTCAGTTAAGATAATGGTTCATGAACCGCTTTTAGAGGTTTGGGTTTTAAGGGAGGAGAATTCAGTAGAAGGTTAGCTTAAATGATTGAAAGTCTTAAGTATTGGTCAGGCTCAAAGAAAGTTTTATTACTGAAATTTTATCCCCTGGGTGGGGCAAACAAGGATTGCGTTTTTTATTTTTTCACTGTGAGGGCCAAAACCTTCTTTTAGCTTGAGCTGGACCCCCGCTTGAAAGACTTAAGATTTATTTAAAACGTTTCCTTC
>JAHFOV010000118.1 GCA_023261505.1 Planctomycetota bacterium | reverse complement strand
TTGATAGAGCAGCGGCACACGGTTAGCAAATCTAAAAAGCCTAGCCGGGCCTTCCTGAGAAAGTTCCCCCCCGTAGGCCAGCCCTGCCTCCACCAAAAACGGATTTCCCCTGTAAACAGAGGGCGTGCGCGTAGTGGCGGTATAAAAGTCTGCCTTGAATTGTCTCTCCAGCCCCTTCAAGATGAGTTCTTCTCCGATGGGTACAATGCAGTCTGTTGGGGGGTTCATGATTTTTGTGGAGTGTATTGCCTTTAGCAGTTTATCAGCCTCTTGGCGGGCCACCCTCTGGGGTCTGGCGTTTTCTGGAAGGCCAGCCTCTTCGCAAATCTCTTTGGCCAGTCTCGTACTCACCCTGGAAAATTCAGTACTAAGGAAGTTGGAAAGGGTGCGGGCCTTGGTGTCATGGAGCATGTGAATTAGCATACCCACCTCTATCCCGTAGGGGTGGGGCTTTATCTCTTTGGGTTCAGAGGGCAGTTCATTACTGGCCCTCTGTAGTACAAGTTCTTCCTTTTCAGGATTTATATATTTAAAGGAGGCATGGGGGTTAGCCACTGCCGTTTGTTCCAGATATTCGTCTACTGATTGACGCCCCTTTTGGTACTTGGCCTCCAGCTCAATGGTTACTTTGGTCCCGTGAGGCCTTTCCCATTCCAGCTCCTGCTCTTTCACTATAACAGGTTCGTTCTTTTGGGTGTCCATCATAAGCTCGCAATAATAAGCGGGCTTACCGGGCTTTGTGCGTGAGGTGATACATACTGGTCGGCCCGTGGTGAGCTGTCCATACATCCCCGCCGCAGATATCCCTATACCCTGCTGTCCCCTGGCCATCTTAAGGCGGTGGAATTTAGAGCCGTACAGGAGCTTGGCAAAGATACGGGGTATCTGGTTTTTTAGAATCCCTGGCCCATTATCCTCTACAGTCACCCTGAAACGGTCTTCGTGTTCAGTAGGGTCTATCTTGACTACGATTTCGGGAAGTATCCCCGCCTCCTCGCAGGCGTCCAGGGAGTTATCAACACCTTCCTTTACACAGGTAAGCAGGGCCTTCTTTGGGTTGTCAAAGCCCAGTAGGTGGCGGTTTTTGGTAAAGAACTCACTTATGGAGATTTCTCTCTGTCTTTGGGCCATCTCATGGGCGATGTCCCTTGTTGTAGTTATCTCAAGCTGTTCTAACTTTGACCCTTTTGCCGCAGTCTGTTGAGGCATTAAATATCTCCTTTATAAATAAAAAAACATGCCTGTCCTTTTAAATACAACGTTCAATTATATTGCTAAGCCTCAAAAAGTCAACAAGATAGACAATGTATTAGAATACCTCTTTTATGGTAATGTACTCCCATCTGAAGGTCTTTCTGCCACCAGAATCTAGCTCCATAATTACCCCACCCTTGGTGGAGAGGTCTATAATCCTGCCAGTGTATTCGATCCCTTCCCCTTCCACCAGGGCCCTATGCCCGATTATTGGAGAGAGCCGTACCCAGCGCTCTTTTATGCCCTTGTAATCATTGCCCTTAAGGCGGTTGTACCAATTATCCAGTTGTTTAAGGATAGCCCTGGCCATAGATATGCGATCAACAAGATGTCCGGATTCTATGAGCAAGGAGGTAGCTGGGCACATTACCTCTTTTGGTATCTCTTTGTTTGAAAGATTTACGTTAAGTCCTATTCCTATAAAGAAGTAAGGTTCTTTTCCTTTAGGGGTCTCGGCCTCTACCAGTATGCCACAGACTTTTTTGTTGTTGATAAGGATATCATTGGGCCATTTTATCAGTGCCTCAAGGCTCAGTTCATCCCTGATGGCCTCTGCGACTGCCACCGCCACCGTTCCGGATAAGAAACAAACCCTCTTATAGGGTATTTTTGGTCTTAGAATGACTGACAGGAGAAGGCCCTTAAATTTTGGACACAGCCAGCGGCGATTGGCCCTTCCCCTCCCACTTCTCTGGAATTCAGCGAATACGCACGTACCCTCCCTTGCCCCCTTTTCTGCCATAGCCTTTGTAACGTCCATGGTGGAATCTACCTCTTCATAGGTGAGGATTTCGCGCCCTATAATGCTTGTCTGTAGGCCCCTCTGAATCTCATCGGGCAAGAGCCTATCGGGTATGCCTCTCAGGCGGTAGCCGTAGCGCGGATGGTGCTCCAGGGAGTAGCCAACTTGCTCTAGATGCCTCAGCTCTAGCCGAAGCGATTCCTCACTCAAGGCGGTACGGGCAATTAACCCCCTCAAGGATACCCACTTATCCTGACGCTCATGCAGTACTTCAAGAACGGTAAGCCTGGACATATGCTTCCACTGTTCACTATAAGTTAATATCTTATAAGAAATTATAGGTAAGTATCTTAAAGGACGTCAAGGATTATAGTGCTTTTCTGTTGACAAAACTCTTACCATGTTGTTTTATACTTTACGTTTCAAGTAACCAAGGGGATAAGTTATGTCAATACAGGGATATATTGATTACAAACGTAGAGAATTTTGTAAGGATGTGAAGTGTCCCGTTCAATTGGACTTAGACGCCCAGAAGGAAGGGTCTAAGGAGTATGAGCGGATAAGAAAAATATGCAAGACGGATTGTAGATATACCACATATCAATTTCATCACTGGTTAATAGAGAAAGGTTACTTAATTGTCAGGCCCGCAAAAGGCGGGTCTGCCTAGGTATGACCTGAAAAATAAAGTTGAAAAGGAGGGTATTTAGATGGATTGGGGAATGAAGAACCGCATGGCTCAGTTAATAAAACCCGATGGCCATTGCCTTTTCATGCCTATAGATCATGGTTATTTTCAAGGCCCTACCAGTAAATTAGAAAGGCCCGGGGAGACCGTTAAGCCACTATTACCTTATTGTGATGCGGTCTTCTGCACCAGGGGGGTATTACGCTCAGCGATAGACCCAACTAATACGAAACCCATTATCCTCAGGGTATCAGGCGGTACCAGTATGGTGGGTAAAGACCTGGCCAATGAAGGGATTACAACCTCTATAAAAGAGGCCGTTCGGCTTAATGCGTCAGCAGTGGGAATGTCTGTCTTTATAGGCAGTGATTATGAGCATCAAACATTGGTAAATTTAGGCAAGCTGGTTGATGAAGCTGAGGAGTATGGAATCCCTGTAATGGCTGTAACTGCGGTGGGTAGAGAATTAGAAAAGAGAGATGCGAGGTATTTGGCCTTATGTTGTCGCATTGCCGCAGAACTTGGTGCACGTGTGGTAAAGACCTACTGGTGCGAGAACTTTGAAAAGGTTACGAACAGTTGTCCTGTGCCGGTGGTTATGGCGGGTGGGCCAAAGGTACCTAGTGAAAAGGAGGTGCTGGAATTTGTTTATGACGGCATGCAAAAGGGTGCAATAGGCGTGAACCTTGGCAGGAACGTCTGGCAGAATGAACACCCCATTGCCATGATAAAGGCCCTCCGAGCCATAATTCATGAGAACGCCACCGCCAGGGAGGCCTTTGAGATGTACAACGGGATTAAGAGCGGGCGAGAAAGGGTAGAAGTGTCGTAGCCGCGCTTGGTCAGGAGTAGGGTGCGTCTAGACGCACCCTACTCCTTCGGAGGTGTGAGAGAAAAGAGCTATGTTGATGTCCGAGGGCATTGTTAGAGGATTAATCAATAAGATTTTGAATCATATCCCGATGGAAGATACTTATGCCGATGGGTATGTTTCTCTGTCAAACATTCGTAATATATTGAGGTGTGCCGCGAAGGGCATCTACGACAGAGAGTTGCACGAAAAGGAATTAAGCAATGAAGAGGTAGCTATTGCAAAGGAGTTAGCAAGGGAAAACGATTGGTCTCTGGCAACAGATTGGAGAGATTAGGTTACAAACTAATGGGGCCTCATCATGGGACCTCGGCAAGGTTTAAAAGGCATGGCTTTCCAAGAAAGGGGTGGTATTGCAAACGCCCCTCTGCCCCACCTGAAACGTAGGGTTCTTCTAGACGCCCTATAAAGAAATGCCAGAAAGAATGTAGCGTGGGAGCTTGGCTCCCACGTTTTTTTAATCCACCAAAAGCGGACTACATAAGCCATGCGCGTAGCAATGTACTACAACAACAG
>JAHFOV010000071.1 GCA_023261505.1 Planctomycetota bacterium | reverse complement strand
ATGCGCCTACCGTACCCAAAAACACTGCCCAGCCTGCCAGGGCAAAGAAGCCTCGGCGAGACCATAAACTCGCAACCTCTTTTTGCTCTACCTCTTTTTTCTCTTCAGATGTTGCTTTCTGCATATTTATTCACCCTCGAAATTTCTTTTAGGAAGGAAAATTTAAACCCATGCTTACCACAATTTCAAGAAGTTTGCAACAACATTTAATTACTATGCGATGTTCACTAACTTATAGTAGTAGCAATACGCATGCCATATTTCATGCTTCAACTATTATTGCTACCAGGATACATTCTTTTTTAAACATTCTTCCCTTTATAAAATAATAACTTGCTTGGCATTCCCAGAGATTTTAATACTGGCTATAACACTAGCATACAAATCCCGCTTATAAATAGCAATTCACATAAACCGTAACTGTTTATTAAAAAACATTATAAAATAATAGTTCACAACGTACACACAGATACACATGAGATGTATACATGAGTATGCCATTATTTTTAATCCAAGTATCTCAAGATTTTCTTGCAATATACTGCTCAATAATATACTTTAAGAATAAGAGAATTAAAATGTTTCGATTTTCGCCCAAACCAAACCACGCACATCTAATAAACTGGAAAGAGTGGAGCGAAGAGACCTTCCGACAGGCCCAAGGGGAAGATAAGCCTATCTATCTGAGCCTCAGTGCCGTTTGGTGCCATTGGTGCCATGTTTTTGATGAAACTACGCTTTCTGACCCCCAGGTTATAGAAATCCTTAACCGAGATTTTATCTGCATAAGAGTAGACGCAGATAAAAACCCCCACATTCAGAGCCGTTACCTGGCTGGAGGTTGGCCCACCAGCGCCTTCCTCACCCCCAGAAGAGATGTTATTGTGGCAGGAACTTACATATATCCAGAGGATTTTAGGTCTTTGACTGCTAAGGTCTCAGAATATTATAAACAAAAAAAAGGCGAGCTCTATGCAAGGGTGGCCCGCTATAAGATAGAAAAGGGCATTGAAAGGGAAAGAAAGCATGTAATAAAGGGAGGATTAACAGAGGAAATCCCTGAGAAGGTCTTCAATTTTATCAAGGAATCCTACGACCCTGTACATGGAGGTTTCGGTACAGAACCAAAATTCCCGCAAGCAGAAGTCATTGAGTTTCTGATAAAAGAATCACTATTTTGCACGCCTGCGGCGGAGACCTATGCACAAGATGGGCTTGAAATGGCTAAAAATACTTTGAATAGCATGATGCAGAGCGAACTATGGGATACCGTAGAAAAGGGCTTCTTCCGCTACTGCACAAAGGCCGACTGGACAGTTCCACATTACGAGAAGATGCTTGAGGGCAATGCTGGACTCCTCAAGGATTACCTTTCGGGCTACCAGGCCACTGGAAATGAGTCTTATCGCTCTGTAGCAGAAGGCATCATCTATTACACAGGCGCACGTCTCTGTTCTCCTAGCGGTGGCTTCTACGGTAGCCAGGATGCCGATGAACATTATTACCGCTTAGATGCCCATGGAAGGAGTAAGATTACCCCTCCCAAGGTGGATGAAACTATATACACTGATTGGAACGGGCAGCTAATTTCTCAGTACCTGCTGGCTTACCAAACCTTTAGACAAAAAGAGGTATTAGAAAAGGCCCTCAAGTCACTTAGTTTATTAAAAGAGAGGGCCTACGAAATAGGGCATGGGATGTGTCATTATATTTGTCCGCCTGAGGCGGAAGAAAAAAGGCTAAGGGGCTTATTATCAGACCAGGTACATATACTAGAGGCCTTACTGATTGCTTACCAAATCACTGCCAAAAAAGAATATCTCCATTGGGCTGTTGACCTCATGGACTATACAATCAAAAACCTTGGAGATAAAGCTGGAGGGGGATTCTTTGATGTCCCAGAACAGGTCGCCGCCAGCGAACACCTCTACTCCAGGGAAAAACCCTTCCGAGAGAACTCCCTTGCTGCAAGAATTCTTATCAGGTTATACTATCTCACCGGCGAGGAAAATTATAAAAAAGAGGCACTAAACACACTGAGGACATTCCTGCACAATTATGAGGACTACTCCCTCCAGGCTGCAATTTTTGCCCTGGCCGTAAGGGAGTATCTTACATACCCTATACATATTGTAATAGTAGGTATGGCCTCAGATACAAATACCCTGGCTTTACATCAAGAAGCACTACAAATCTTCCCATCAATGGATGGATTTAGACCAGCCTTTCCACCACAGGTGGATGCCTCGGGTGCCCTACCATGGAAGCTAGTACAGGTCCTTGACCCAGTGACAGAACCCTTGCGGGTAGGCCAGCTCACCTTCCCCCAACAAGAATCCGCTGTGGCTTACGTCTGCAAAGAAGGCACATGCTCCCCACCCCTATTGCACCCTGAGGATATCAAAAAATTCTTGAAGGGGAAATGATAAAACATTTAATGCGATGGTCGGGCTTGCTAAACCAAGACATACATTAACAAAAAGTAGGGGCAAACCTACGTGTTTGCCCAATCGTAGGGGCACGGCGACGCCGTGCCCCTACACGTAACCTCTTGAATTTTTACCATTTCAGCACTATAATTCTTTTTGCAAAAAGAAAGTAATTTAAAATTTTTGTGCGGTTATACATTCCAAAAACTCACCCCAATTAGAAAAGTCCATGGCTTGGGAAGATAAGGATTACTACGGCATTCTTGAAGTACCCAGGGATGCGCCCCAGGAAGAAATTAAAAAGGCCTATCGCAGGATGGCCCTTAAGTACCATCCAGATAGGAATCCTGGGGATAAGGAGGCAGAGGAAAAATTTAAAAAGGCTGCCGAGGCCTTTGAGGTATTGAGTGACCCTGAAAAGAGGCGCCAGTACGATGTGTATGGACGAGAAGGCCTTAAGGGGTATGACATCCATGGGTTCACCAATTTTGAGGATATATTTGAGCACTTTAGCGATATCTTTGGCGGGAGCATCTTTGAAGAGTTTTTTGGCACCCGCACTCGCCGCAGGGCAGCACGTAAGGGGGCAAGCCTAAGGGTAGACATAGATGTGGACCTAAAAGAGGTAGCCAGCGGTGCGGAAAAAACCATCAATATCAACCGCAGGGAATATTGTGATGTATGCGGCGGCTCTGGTCTCAAACCAGGCACCTCACCTGCTACCTGCACTTACTGTAAGGGAAGGGGTGAGATTCAGCAGTCGCAGGGCTTTTTCACCTTCCGGGCTACTTGTCCTAGATGTGGTGGGCATGGGAAGGTAATTGAATCCCCTTGTTACAGGTGCAATGGCCAGGGGCGAATTGCAAAAAGGGCCCAAATCACAGTAAAGATACCTCCCGGCGTGGAAGACGGTGTAAGGCTAAGAGTGGAGGGGCAGGGTGAACCCGGAGAGAATGGGGCCCCCAGGGGGGATTTGTACTGCGACATACATGTAAAGCCTCACCCTATCCTTCAAAGAGAAGGTAGAAACCTTATTTGTGAAGTACCCATAAGTTTTACCCAAGCCACCCTGGGCTGTGAACTTGAAATCCCCACTTTAACAGGTGGCACTACAAAAGTGAGGATACCTCGTGGGACCCAGAGCGGTGACATAATAACCATTAGAGGAGAAGGGCTTCCTTCTATGCAGGGCTGGGGTAAGGGAGACTTACTTATAAAAGTATTGGTGGAAGTCCCTACGCGGCTTACTGCACGTCAGGAGGAACTCTTGAGGGAGTTTGCCGAACTTGAACAAAAAAATCAGGGGCCCAGGGGGAAGAGTTTCTGGCAAAAAGTAAAGGAATATTTTCCTATACTGCTTATCGCTGGTATTGGAGTGCTTCTATTGACGGAAAGAGGCAAAAAGTAAAGGAGTACTTTGAAGCATGACTGAAAAGGAAAAGGTCGGTAGTGGTCAAAGCGAATCCGAAGGCAAGGGTTTTCCAGAAGGCTCGGCCTTAAGCGAGGCTGAGGAAGGAGCCACAGAGGTTAAACCCGCACCTGAAGCAGAGTTACCCGCAGAGAAGAAGGTGGAGCTTACTGAGAAGGAATTAGCAGAACTAAGAAAAAAGGCCGAGGAAAGGGACGAGTATATGGACCTCCTCCTTCGCACTAGAGCCGATTTCTCTAACTATCAAAAAAGAATGAAGCGGGAAATGGAAATGATGGGGCGTTACGCTACTCAGGAACTGGTTAAGGCCCTTATTCCTGCCTTGGACCATCTCTCCAGGGCTATAAAGTCTGCAGAAGCAACCAACTCCGAGAATCTTAAAAAATTTCTGGATGGCCTTCAGCTCATTCAGAACGAATTCCTTAAGGCGATGGAGACGGCCGGGGTAAAGAAAATCGAAGCCGCAACAGGACAGCCTTTCAATCCAGAACTGCACGAGGCCTTTTTAGAAGAAGAAAATGCCGAGTTGCCCCACCACACCGTCCTGGAGCCGCTGGAGCCTGGTTTTGTACTCCACGATAGGGTATTAAAACCGGCCATAGTAAAGGTCTCCAGGAGGCCTACTCCGCCAGAGGAAAAACAAGAAGTCCCGTCTCCCCAGAAGGAAGCACCTAAAGAAAGTCTTGCGGGTGAAGAGGAAAAAAAGCCGGCTTCTTAAAGAAGCTTGCGGTCTACTTTAAGAGCCCTCTCCAGAAATAGTATATAGCCCAAACTATAAGACCAAAAAAGGCCAGTTTCAAGAACCAGGGGGTCTCCCCCTTTCCTTCTATCCTCGACTCTTCCAGGTCACGACTCATAATGAGCCCTTTTATAGAAAAATTAGGAAATTTTGTAGCCTAATAAAATAAGGAGTGACAGAGTCTTATCCGGTCGCCTCCTTTTCCTCGTGGCTAAGCCCTCCCTCCGAGAGTTTAACGGGGCAGGAGTCTTCCAGCCTTTTATCCAATTTCTCTATCTTGTCTTCAAGCCTGCTGGGCCACCCCTTCCAGTACCTCTGGACGGTTATAGCTATAAGGACAAGAGTAAGAATAAAAAATAAAATGTAGAGCCAGTCCATGTTACTGTCCCATGTAAAACGAAAACATTATATATGCTTGCGTGGCTTCTGGTCAAGTCTTGCCTCTGAACTTCAGAATAGCATTGAGGCCCACCCAGGGCAGATAAATTCTTCTATCTAAGAGGCTTTTACTGCATATTAAACTA
Source organism: Planctomycetota bacterium (assembly GCA_023261505.1). GTDB lineage: Bacteria > Planctomycetota > Brocadiia > Brocadiales > Bathyanammoxibiaceae > JAHFOV01. The sequence continues at coordinate 7,639 of JAHFOV010000071.1, read as the reverse complement.
GAAATTATTGCAATAAGGAAAGTATTGCCTTTTGAAGATGTCGCAATATGATGAGCGAAGATAGGTTGGTGGAAGTAACATGTCACGGCCAAATCAACACTTTTCCACAAAAGTGGACAAAACAGCGTCTAAGTTTAAAAAGAGACTGTTTAGCTTTGTACATAAGTCGGAAATTGTCATAGAGCCGTCCCTGTCATTCTTCTCCGCCTAAGGCGGCTCGCAATGACACTTGATCCGTCGCTTCTCATACTTTTTCAGAGGCCTCATTTATGTACGAACCAATGCCCAAGTTTATATCTTTTGGCTTGCAAAATATTTGAAAGAGGGGTATCCTGCTCGAGACCCTAAAAGGAATCAGCAGCCATGTTTACAAAGGTCTTCAGTGCGGGGGTGAATGGTATTGAATCCTATATCCTGGAGATAGAGGTTTGTATCTCCAGGGGTTCATTACCTTATTTGGTTATAGTAGGGCTTCCGGACCAGGCAGTGAAGGAGAGCCGTGACAGGGTAAAGGCCGCAATGGTTAACAGCCAGTATCGTTTTCCTTATGACCATGTCACCATCAACCTGGCCCCAGCCCACCTGAAAAAAGAAGGCCCGGCATTTGACCTACCTATTGCACTCGGTCTGCTCCTGGCCAGTAAACAGATAGAATCTTCTAGGCTAACAGAATATCTTGTAGTTGGGGAACTCTCCCTCGACGGCCAGGTAAGGCCACTAAGGGGTTGCCTATCCATGGCCATTAAGGCCAGGGAGGAGGGCTACCGCGGGATAATCCTCCCCGCAGAGAATGCCACTGAGGCGGCGGTAGTGGAAGGGCTTGAGGTCATCCCTGTAAAAAGTCTCACAGAGGCCGTAGGGTTCTTCAGCGGTCGACTCTCTATCCAGGCTACAAAACTCAACCTGCAAGAGGTCTTCAATAATTCTGCTCACTATGAGGTGGACTTTGCGGAAGTGCGAGGTCAGGAACATGCCAAAAGGGCCCTCCTGGTAGCGGCCGCAGGGGCACACAACGTCTTAATGATTGGCCCCCCTGGCAGTGGAAAGACTATGCTGGCACAGCGGCTCCCTACCATTCTACCCCAACTACACCTTCAGGAGGCCCTTGAGACCTCCAAGATTTACAGCGTTTGCGGCCTGCTAAATCAATCCTCAACAGGCAGAGGTCTGGTATCCACACGTCCCTTCCGCAGTCCCCACCATAACATAAGCGAAGCAGGGCTAGTAGGAGGAGGCACCTTCCCCAAGCCTGGAGAAATTAGCCTTGCCCACTATGGGGTGCTGTTCCTTGATGAATTACCAGAGTTCAACCGAAACGTATTGGAGGCCCTTCGCCAGCCCCTCGAGGCTGGAGAAATAACCGTCGCCCGTGCCTCCAGCTCCATTACCTACCCTGCCAGGATTATGCTATTAGCTGCTATGAACCCGTGCCCTTGTGGCTTTTACACCCATCCCAAAAAGCGCTGCCGCTGTACACCCCACCAGATTCAAAACTATCTCTCCAAGGTCTCAGGCCCTCTGCTGGATAGGATTGATATACACATAGAAGTCCCCGCCCTTGAGCACAGAGAACTGGTCCATAGTCCCACTGGAGAGACCTCTGCCCAGTTAAGGGAGAAGGTCTCAAGGGCAAGGGCAATCCAGATGGAAAGGTTGAAAGAGCATGCCCTTACCACCAATGCCCAGCTATCAGGCAGATTGGTAAAGAAGTTCTGTACCCTGGATGCTTATAGCGAAGGCCTACTACAGGAGGCCATGATGGAAATGGGTCTATCAGCAAGAGGCTACACAAGGGTGCTAAAGCTCTCCCGCACCATTGCTGACCTGGAGGGCAGCCCTGACATCCGCCCCGAACACGTCTCTGAGGCCATACAGTACAGAAATCTTGATAGGACTTTTTGGAAGTAAGGTAAATATGTAACTATGTAAAGTAAACTGCATAATTGCATATTTTCAAATCCCCCTAAATCCCCCTTTTCTAAAGGGGGGCTGAGGGGGGATTTCACAAGCTTTATGAGGATATGTAGGGACAGGTTTTTAAACTTGTCCAAGTCGGGCATTATTGGACAGACCTAAAGGTCTGTCCCTACATGGTTACTTGTTATCTTATTATCTTAAAGGAGAAGGTAGCTAGCGGGGCGGTATAGGGGCCAATTTAAAATCTTTAAATTTACCCCTTTAAATTTTTACCGCCCCTATCCTCTCCTTCAGAAGGAGGGGATAAAGGGGAGGTTAAAAATATGATTGATTACCCTGTTTCGTCTTTTTCAATCTTACGTGCAGTTTAAGAGAAAAATGTCAAATTAAGAATTTGCAATTTGTAGTGTGTAATTTGCAATTTGTAATTACTGCATTTCTATCCCCGCCTTCTTTCTCAGTTCCTCAAGCCTGGCTGCGGATTCTTCAGCCTCTTTGGTCATTCCGAGTTTTTTATATGTAGCGGCCAGACGTAATTGCACCCATGGGTCATCTGGATTCAATTCCTCCACCTTCTTCCACATGGAGAGGGCCTCGTTATACTTTCTAGCGTTGAAGTAATATGAACCCAGATTGAAATAAGCATCCACAAATTTGGGTTCTATTTCTATTGCCTTTGACCACTGTTCTGCGGCCTTCTCTGGCTGCCCTTCTGACTCCAGAATTATGCCGACGTTGTTATATGCCTCGGCGTATTTAGGGTCGAGTTCTATGGCCTTTTTGTACTCATTCATGGCCGGCTCAACCATGCTCGACTTGCTGAGAAGGATTCCGAGATGAAAATGGACCTGGGCATTCTGGGGATCTACCTCCAGGGCCTTATCCAGGATTTCCCTGGCCTCTTGGTGTAATCCGTATTTAAGGTATACCACAGCCAGGTTGTTATAGGCCTCTATAAACTTTGGGTTAATTTCTACTGCCTTTTTATAGGAATCTATGGCCTCCCTTGGCATGCTCCCGATATTGTAAAGCACTCCGAGGTTGTTATAGGCCTGGGCGTCGGATGGATTAAGCCCAAGGTATTTATTGTATGTTTCCACCGCCTCTTTCCACATCCTCTTCTTGCTGTAAGCGTAGGCAAGGGCCCGATAATACTCGGCCTTTGTGGGTTCCTTCTCCACCGCCTTTTGAAGTATGGGCAGGGCCTCATCTACGTTCCCTTGTTGAAGGAGTTCTATTCCTCGCTGGGGGGCATCCTGTGCAGGGGCAGGTGTAAGACCTGCCGCTTGAGGGGCAGGCGTGAAACCTGCCCCTACTTGAGCGGCTAATCCATCTAATCCGGAAGGGAATATTCCCAGTGCGAAGAGAGAGACGATGAGGAGACCAGCAAACCTTGTTCTTTGGTAAAGTATCATTTTCTATCCCTTTATAATCCCCTTTAGTCCCCCCTTTCCCTAATCCCCCTAAATCCCCCTTTAGTAAAGGGGGATTTAGGGGCATTTAAAGGGGTTGTGGATTTCATTTATTGCTTTATTTCTTTTATCACAAACATCCCATCTGGTGGGTTGGTAAGGATGGTCTTGATTCTCTCATGCCACAGGTTTCCAAACTCTTTAAGTTCTTCATCAGAGGCTACTCCCTTTATTGCCTTAGGCATGAGGTCTCCCATCCTAGGGTCTGCGCCTAGCATGTGATTGTCGTAAGTGATTTCTACTTTCCTGCCAGTATCCATTCTTTCAAAGATTGCTGAGCAGACGCAAGCTGGGAGAGGCTCATTCTTCTCATCATAGCTCAACAGGTTTTTTCTGTTAAACTTCCCGCCGCCGAGTCCACTAAAACCACTCTCAGGTGCGGCCCCTGTTATTAGAGATACCACCTGGGAGATGGGGCCGTTTACCTTGTAGTCAACCCCTCCCCTGAAGGTTACCTTTATTTCGCCCCGTACGGGCATTTTGTCTTTATATAGTTCCTTGAGGGCCAACTGGGTCATTTTGTAGGCGCCGGAGACAGCGGGACAGGAATGACCCGCCATCTTTATAGCGTCTCCGTAGGTATATACAAGGGGTTCCCCCTTATCAATAGCCCCAAGCGCTACTGCCAGGGGGTCTATAAGTTTTATGGGTTCTACCTCATCAAAAAAGGCCTTATTGAATCTAGTCTGGGCGGTATCCGCCTGAGGCGGACGGGGCGTCGAGTCGGCCATTGTATCTCCTTCTATGATTACTAAAAAATTTGAAACAATTAGAAACAAAATTCTATACATAGTTAGCGTCTCCGAAAGGAATTAATTTTAGGTTAAGGGGCGTATTACAATACACCCCTACGAAGATTCTAACATGGGCTTAACTTTTGTCAATGAAAGGTCACATACTAGGGAGCAGGGGTTAGGGGTCAGGGATTAGTAATTTTGTTTTGCTAGCCTCGATCATCCGCGCTTTGTCGCAAGGCTCGCATAATCCCCCTTAGTCCCCCTTTAGAAAAGGGGGATTTGCCTAATTGCATGTTTTACAGGTATGTTAAACCGCTCTTAAGGGATTGGAGATTTAGGATTAAGTATAAGGGGCAGGTTTGAAACCTGCCCCTGCGCTATTGCCAAGCTTAGCGGAAGAATTCCTTAAAGAGGATAGCGGCAATGATAGTAATCCAGGAACCAAAGATCCATTTCTGGATAGAAACAATCTCCTTATGAAATTCCACCTGCAATCTCCTCATGTCTTCTCTTAAGCCAGCCTCCATTTTTTGCATATCAGCCCTTATGCCGGCCTCCATCTTCTGCATGTCAGACCTTATGCCAGCCTCCATCTTCTGCATGCCAGCCTCCATCTTCTGCATGTCAGCCCTTATGCCAGCCTCCATCTTCTGCATGTCAGACCTTATGCCAGCCTCCATTTGGTGCATTTCCTCTCTTAAGCTTGTCTCTGACCTGCGTACATCCTCCTTGGTGGCAGCCCCCCTTTCCACCGACTCCTGGACGAACTCTACCAGATCCTTGGCCTCCTTTTCACCAAGCTTGGCTTTAAGCTCCTCATAAAGTTCTAGCGGTTTGGGCATAGTTTATCCCTCAATTATCTTTAAGTTCTGGATTCACCCACAATTCGCATTTAGACAAATTGCTTCACTGATTATGGATTTTACACGTAAATAAAAAAAAGTAAAGGTAAGTCTTGACGTGCCGGATGTTACTGGAAAAACCATTGACACAGTCAATGTTGAAAATCCGCCTCAGGCGGGGACTCCAAAACCCCCTTCCTATCCTCCCCGCGAACGGTGATGCGTGAGCCGAGGTCTCTTACACCAGTTCCAGTATTTCTTTTATGCTTGTGCACACCACGGGGTAATCAAGACTTGGCCTCTGGATGACCACGATGGGTATGCCTTCCTCAAGGCAAGCCTCTATCTTCTCCAGTGTCTTGGCCTCCTGGCCACCATCTTTAGTGACTACTACGTCAATATTGAACTCCCTCATGTTGGCGCTGTTAAATTCCTTGGAGAAAGGTCTTGAAAGTCTGATTATTCAAAATTATACATCTCTTGCTTTTCAAGCCGCTTTTAAATATAGTGTAGCCTATAATAGCAAGAGAAAGGTTTAGAGACAATGCCCACTCGCAGCCGTGATTGGCTGAATCAGGCATTAAGGGATCTTGAACAAGCTGAGGATAGCGTACGGTCCGGGCGCCACGAATGGGCGTGTTTTGCTGCACAACAGGCAGCAGAAAAAGCCGTAAAGGCCCTACACCTCCATTTGGGACAGGAAGCATGGGGGCATGTTATTGCGAAACTCTTGCATGAGCTGCCAGAGACCGCACGGGTTCCAAAAGGGTTAATTGAGAAAGGGCGTGTCCTCGATAACTTTTACATCCCTCCACGATATCCCAACAGCCATCCGGAGGGGGCACCCTTTGAGCACTACGGCCCTTTGCAAAGCCAGGAAGCAATCTGTTATGCCCGTGAGATTATTGAGTTCGTCAATTCTCAGATGGCCTGATGCTCAGTCGGTAGACAAGGCGGTGCGTCGTTGGGCCGAAAATGCCTCGCAGGAGCACAAAGAGATCTTGCGCATAGGCTACTTCGGTTCGTACGCCCGTGGAGATTGGGGTGTGGGAAGTGACCTTGACCTAATAATCGTCTTGGAAAGTTCTCCACTACCTTTTCTGCAGCGAGCGTCTGAATGGGATGTGACTGAACTACCAGTTCCCGCTGATGTGCTGGTTTACACTGATGAGGAATGGCAAAGCCTTCCACAGCAGGGCCGTTTTTACAAGACAACGAGGCAGGAAGCCGTCTGGGTTTATATTAGACCTGCTGAGGATACGTCCAAGCATTAACTTAGGAAATGTTCACAACGTACCTCGCTTTTTATGTAATCCCCCCTTAGTCCCCCTTTAGAAAAGGGAGATTTAGGGGGATTTGAAAAAACGAACGTGCGACCTCGTGTCGCACGCTATACCAGCTTCAGAATTTCTTGTATGCTGGAGCACACTAGAGGGTAATCAAGGCTCGGTCTCTGGATGACCACGATGGGTATGCCTTCCTCCAGGCAAGCCTCTATCTTCTCCAGTGTCTTGGCCTCCTTGCCACCATCTTTAGTGACTACTACGTCAATATTGAACTCCCTGATGGTGGCACGGTTGAATTCCTTGGAAAAAGGGCCCTGTAGGGCGTGGATATTCCAGGGGGGTATGCCCATTTTTATACAGCCCTGAATGTGTTCAGGCACAGGCAGGATGCGAACTACCAGATCATTTTTGTATCTTAATCTTATAAAACTGGAGACGCTGTTATAGCCGGTTGTTATCAAGATGCGTTTTCCCAGGGTGCTGGAAAGTTCCACTGCCTGCTCCAAGTCTTTTACGACACGGAGGAGTGGGGACTGGGTAAGTGGGGTAGAATCCCTCTCAAAACGTATATATCTAATACGTTTGGCCTTACAAGCGTCCATAGCATTTTTAGAGGCCTCCTTTGCATAGGGGTGGGTGGCATCTATTATTGTATCAATATTGTTCTCTTCAATAAATTTTATCAGTCCCTCTTTATCCAGCCTGCCCTCTACACATAACTCACTTAATCCCATATCTTCATAAAGGGCTGCACCGTAGGGAGTAGCCACAGTAGTAATGAGCTTTTTCCCCCTCCTGTTTAACTCATCGACCAGTTCTCTACCATCCGCTGTCCCAGACATTACAAGTATCATAATTTGTAGCCCCGTTTTGTAATCATGAAACCATTGTGCACAAAGGTGGTGGAGTTTCCTATGATGATGATAGTAGTCATGTCTATTGGAAATTCAAGCATTTTGTCCAGAGTGGTGATAAATACTGCCTGGCCTGGCCTTCCCGCATCCTTGACTATACCCACAGGGAGAGTAGCGGGGTGATACTCCAGTAATATCTGCCGAGTCCTTTCTATCTGCCAGGTTCTTTGGGAGCTTTTAGGATTGTACAGCACTATTGAGAAATCGCCCTCGGCTGCCAACCTGAGCCTCTTTTCAATGAGCTCCCACGGCGTAAGCAGGTCACTCAAACTAATTATAGCATGGTCATGGGCCAGCGGTGCGCCGAGGAGGGCAGAGGCTGCGCAGGAGGCTGGAACTCCTGGTACCACCTCAATGGACACGGCTGAATAAGGGCGACCCATAGGGTCGCCCCTACTTGCAAGCTCCAGGACAAGCCCTGCCATACCATAGACACCAGGGTCTCCACTTGAGACTAATGAGACTTTCTTA
>JAHFOV010000117.1:2515-4147 GCA_023261505.1 Planctomycetota bacterium | reverse complement strand
GGGTTGGTTTTGTTATCTCTGCTACTTCTGCCATATTTTTCACCCTATTGCCAGCTCTACAGGTCTTTGAGCTGCGTGCGGATGTTCTGGTCCCGCATAAATTTTTAATTTTTCTAACATCTTTACGCCCAGCTTGTTCTTGGGCACCATACGCCTTACAGCGAGTTTAATTATGTCCTCCGGGTGCTTCCCCAGCATCTCTTTAAACGAGAGAATTTTTAACCCTCCGGGATAGCCAGAGTAGCGTTGGTATGTCTTTTTTTCAGGCTTTTTCCCCGTGAGCTTTACTTTTTCAGCATTAACCACTACCACATAATCACCTGTATCCACATGTGGTGTATATATCGCCTTGTGCTTCCCCTGAAGGATAGTGGCTATTCGAGCCGCCAGCCTGCCAAGGATTTTTCCTTCCGCATCTACCAGATGCCATTTCTTAGCAACCATACCTTCTTTTGCTACAAAGGTCTTCATGAGAATTTCTTTTATATCACAAAGAAAATATATGTCAATAGTGGAAAAAAGGAATGGGCTTCAACAAACAATTTCCAAAACAGACACTAGTGGATAAAAATAGGAGAAAGTTCACTACAGAAGACGACAAAATTTTAGGATTATTGAATCAATATAGCATCAAAACCACTTTGGCAGGACAAGAGATAACATCCATGCTCCACAGAACTGGGTTTTATTAAGAGTCGCTCGCTGGCGACGTTCGTTAGAAATTTCTGAGAAAACATTTAAGAAAGTCCTAACCTAATAAGGCAGATAAGACTTCTGGAAAAGTGCTTTTATAGCCTCCTTATATTGCCCGTCTTCTGATAGTCCGAGGAGTTTGTTTTTTTCACCTTCAGACATAGCTCCTTTAAAAATCAAGAGTCTTGTTGAAGAATCGTATCGTATTTTATCTTTTAGGTCATCAGGAAATTTCACTTCTTTAGGTGGATTTTCGAGTTTTTCAGAGGTCTCCTTTTTACGAAACACTTCTATTGGCCACGATTCACACTCTAAGGTTTTGTCAGATTCAAAGTTAAGGCCATCGAAGGGTGAATCTTTATCCGGAGGGATGAAACCAAAAGCGATTCTGTCCTCCTCACTAAGCTTACAGTGTTTACTGTTGTTCTGAGTTTTTTGCACCTGAGCCTTTAATTTCACCCAGAAATCTTCAGCTTCTTCTGCACTTTCAAAGAAGGCTACCTTAACTTCATTGGTGTAGACATCCTTTGCGTAGAGAGCTTTTTTATAAATGTCCGTTGCAGTGCCACCGTCTTTTAACACTATGAAACAAAATGGTCTGTCATTCTCCCAGAAAGGTACATATCCTCCCTTCACTGCGACACGTTGCTCGACTGTGTCGTCACCCTCATCTATTGTCTTATCACCCGCACCCGCCACCACGCCTCTAACAGAAACAAGGGCGATGTAAAACAAGCCCAGTTTGTCTATAGGTTCGGGATGCACATAAGCAGAAGTTTTGTCCTTTGCAAGTTTCACGATGGGATAGGAGGGGAGATTAATTGTTACCGTATAACGGATGCTCCCATCTATCTTATTATCCTGAGAAGAGTTCTGGTTAACTCTTAGCCACCCTTCACTATCAATCTGAACGCTCCGTAAGGCTAGGGCTTCTTTTAA
>JAHFOV010000117.1:0-2415 GCA_023261505.1 Planctomycetota bacterium | reverse complement strand
TCAAGCATGTTGGTTTGTTTTTTCTCCATATACTTAGCCTTATCGGAATGGGCATCTGAAAACTTCCCGGCCATTTTCATAAAACGCTCCTTCAAACCCGGATCCTGTATTCCTGCCCTCCGGATATCATCTGGGATATCAAAAGAAGGAGAAGACAGTAGGTTCTTTAGGTACTCGTCAGTGTCCTTGTCAGTTTGGGGGGGGTTGTTCCATTTGTGAGGATGCGTGGTGACTTCTGCGTACCTCTTTGGCTCGCCTTTTTTACTTTGATTACCGCACCCAAAAGGGCAGAGAAGAATAAAACACAAAAAGAACCCTATTATTTTAGTGTATGTCATACACGTCCCTAAGAGTCACAGATTTGCATGTCAATATATTTATATTTTCCTGTAGGAAAAATTTGCGAATCTTGTATTTTGCGTAGCACCGGTTTTAATCCCAATACAAAAAGGGATTTCTAAAAAGACCTGAAACGCCCCCCACAAATCTGACATTTGAAAGACTTGTACCCTATGGTTCTTAAAATGACATTTAATAGATTCTTTTCTTTTACCTCTCTTACCATCTCGCTACCGCATTTGGGGCACTTCATATTTTTGCTCCCGTCAAGCTTCGGCCGTGAGCCGAACGGATAAGATTCGGTCCTTCAATCTTTAGTGTGCGTCATCCTGTTGATTCAAAACTTTGTATAGCGTGCATACTCTAGTAGATTAGCCTCTCGCAAACTTAGCCTTACACTCCAGCCCAAGCTTTTTCTTACTTCGCCAGGTTGGTCAAGCTTTATATAAACCAATTTTTTGAAAAATAATTATATCCGTTTTTATTATTTTGACAAGCAGTATGATTGACAAGCACAGTCCTTTGGATTATATTTTGCCTGTGTCTCATTGGGTGGTATCCTTACGCAGGGGAAAAAGCTTATGCCCAGGATAACAAAAAATTCTGTTGGGTGGATAATCCTCTTTGCCTTGGTGTCTCCACTACCAGCTCTTGCTCAAGCTGAAACTTCCCCGGAAACCCCACAACAAGAAAAAGTGCCTGCAGAGACTAGAAGGGCCCCTTCCTCCTTTGATGCAGACTCTTTTATAATCGACAGAAATCCTGAGGCCCTTTTCGGGGTCTCCAAAGTAATCAGTGGCAACACAATATTGCTGGACAACGGGGAGGTTGTAAGACTATTAGGGGTGGAGATTCCAGATGACTTTGGTGTAGAGGCCCATCGTTTTCTGAAGGGCCTTCTCGAGGGCAAGGAGATAAAACTGGTATTTGAACGCAGGAACCGAAACATTGAAGGGCAGCTCCTCGCCTACGTCTTTAGGGATGGCATCTCTGTAAATAATCTAATGAAGGAGAAGGCAATCTACTACAGTCATATAGATCCCTCTTTTTCTTACACCCCTGCGTTTCTTTATAAAATATTTCCGAAAGAGGGTGAGCCCATGGATAGTTGGGAGATAATCTTTGGAGAGGCAAGGCCTATAGTGATGAAGGCTAAAGTAGTCCTCAAAAACAAACAGACCCTCCACGGCGAGCTTGTAAAGGAAACCCCTGACTATATAATCTTAAAACGGATGTTCTACGGTAAGGAAATAATAGAAAAGGAAAATATCGCACAACTTAGCTTTGAGTAGATAAGGAGGACACGATGGATATTTTTAAGAGGAGGGATTTTCTTAAAGGAGCAGGGGCAGTCATACTAGGACAGACCTTCCTTAGCAAAGGGATACAGGCTGGAGAGCCTGAAATAGATCTGTTCAAGACCATAAACAGGGTTTCAGACACGGATAACCTTTCTGCTCTAGAGAAGAAGCATGCGCCAACAATTGCAATCCCTGGTTACATCAAGGCCAATCAGGTCTTTTTCCTTACCGTAGAGGTGGGTAAAACCCTTCACGTCATGACACCAAACCACTGGATAATGTGGATAGAGGTCTACCTGGGGAATTCTCTTATATCCAGGACGGAATTCAGCCCTCTAATTCCCCAGCCCAGCGTCACTGTACCCTTGAGCGTGGGTGGACCCACTGTTCTAAAGGTGATGCAAAGGTGCAATCTCCATGGATTATGGGAAAGCACAGCTAATATAACCCCGATGTAGCCGCAGGCTTTAGCCTGCGTTGCGGTTTGTAACCCGCATTTAAGTAGCCGCAGGTCATGCCAGAGGCAGATTCGCCCATGGCGAACTTTAGCCTGCGTTTTATTATGAGGAGAGATAGCTTTGAAGACCCAACTAGAAAGGGCTAAAGAGGGTGAGATAACGCCTCAGATGGAAGAGGCGGCTGGGTATGATAACGTCTGCCCGGAGTTCATTAGAGAGGGGGTGGCAAGGGGGTGGGTAGTTATTCATGGCAACCCTCATAGAAAGTCCAGGGTAGTAGGCATTGGTAAGGGACTGCGTACCAAGGTCAATGCCAG
>JAHFOV010000010.1 GCA_023261505.1 Planctomycetota bacterium | reverse complement strand
CTGTGCTTTACCCTGTAATGCACCTCAGGTACCGTGAGGGGTTCTCCCCTCCCAAGCGGCTCCCACTCCGGCCCCGTCTGTATGGTCGCTACTACCTGAGGCTCACCTGCCATGAGGCTATAAGCACTCATACCAGTCAAACCAGCCAATATTACTGCAGTTGCTAATAAATAAACCAAACTTCTAGACATAACTTGCTCTCCCTCCTTATTTTAGAACCTTTAACCTAAGGCTCTTCCACAAACCCCTGTTTGAATTGTTTTGTTTCCACACACCTCCTTTCGAAAACTCGGCCAATCAAACAAAAAAAGTATACCACACAAATCCCACCTGTCAACATAAAAACGTTACTTAGTGCATAAAATGTTGTAAATTTGGTAAAGATGGCTCATAAAGGAGGAACAGTGGATATGCATTTGAGTGATTTTTAGTCACTTTTAGACTAAATAAAGAGCGACTGGACGAAAAAAGCGCTGTACGAACCCATTTCCAAAGGTCATTAAAAACCTCTTGACAATGTATACAATGAAACATAACATTGAAAAAAATGCTTTAGACCAACAAATTAAAACATTTTTACGAGTGTGAGGAGTGAAGGAATGAATGCAACTTTTAGGGCGTTCACAGTTATATCTGCATCTTAGAGGGTGTTTTTCTTTTAAGTGCCCTCTTTAACTCTTCTACCCTGTCTCTCATCTAGCTCTGCCTTTTTTAAGTAAACTGAAATCAGGTGAAGATTTCCGCTGTCTACCTCCCGAGTAAAATCAAATACTTACTATATATTATAGTAACCAGGCCGTTCTCAAAATGGCACCCAATTCCATAATCAAAATACTGGGACACGCTTTGAGGAACATAGAAGCTGTATCTATACTTAAGGTGATTTATGTTTAAGACACAATAGGATATAAAGTTGCCACACTGCAAATACCTTATTATTGGTGGGGGGATGACAGCCGATGCCGCTGTGCGTGGCATCCGTAAGGTAGACCCTGGGGGCTCTGTAGGTTTGATTAGTGCTGAGCTCGACCCTCCGTATAACCGCCCACCTCTCACCAAAGACCTTTGGAAAGGGAAACCGATTGAAAAAATCTGGCGTAAGACAGAAACCCGTGGGGTAGAACTTTATCTGGGACGCTGTGTCAAGGCCATTGACCCGCAGAACAAAAGCGTAATGGATGAACAAGAAACTGTATATACCTTCGAAAAACTGCTCCTGGCAACAGGTGGCGCACCCCGGCGCTTCCCATTTGACACTGGTCAAATAATTTATTTTCGCACCCTGGAGGATTATCGGCGTCTCCGCGCACTTACCGAAAAGGGGCAGCGTTTCGCCGTCATCGGTGGTGGCTTTATCGGTTCTGAAATCGCAGCCGCCCTGGCAATGAACGAGAAAAAAGTGGTGCTGATTCTTCGGAATGAGAGAATTGGATATCATGTGTTCCCTCACGACCTTTCACTGTTTCTGAATGACTTCTACCGAGAGAAGCGAGTAGAAGTATTGGCAGGGGAATCACCCATAGATGTAGAAAAGCGGGGAGACCAGCTTGCCTTAAAAACCCGAAACATTAAAACCTTACAAGAAAAAGAGATTTTGGTTGATGGTGTAGTGGCAGGGCTTGGTATCGAGCCAAACATAGAACTGGCCCAGGCAGCGGGGCTAGAGGTAGGGAATGGCATACGGGTGGATGACTTTCTGCGTACGAACCATCCGGACATCTACTCTGCAGGTGATGTAGCAAACTTTTATAATCCTGCCCTCGGGGAACGTATTAGAGTGGAACACGAGGACAATGCTAACACTATGGGCCGTTTCGCAGGCCAGTCAATGGCTGGCGAACCTGTCCCTTATCATCACCTCCCATACTTTTATTCTGACCTGTTTGAGTTGGGGTACGAAGCTGTTGGTGACCTCAACTCCCAGCTAGAGACGGTTGCCTACTGGAAAGAGCCTTATCGAGAGGGTGTTATCTATTATTTGCGAAATGGTAGGATAAGAGGGGTACTTTTGTGGAATGTATGGGAGCAGGTGGACGAGGCCCGTAAGCTAATCGCAGAAGCTGGCCCTTTCAGTCCTGAGGATTTAAAGGAATGTTTGCCCATCTAAATTCAAGGTGGCGGAGACTCGGCGCAATTTAGTCACTTCTTTTTATCATAAAGCCTAAGCTTTTTATCGTCATATTTTCTGGAGGAGCAAATATTAGCGCAATCTGCCCCGGTTTTTCAACCGTTTTGTTAGGCTCAGTGCTAAATACAGAAACACCGATTAAAACTTTTGGCTGAGTTAGCGTAGAAGTTGCACGTCTTGAATTGTTCCTTAACATGAAAGTTAAGACCTCTCCCGGCTCTAAACTCTTTAATAAAAGAAAGATTACTTTTTTATTATCTGAGTCTGTACCATCGATTCTTACGATGTCCCAACACACTCTGACAGAACCGGCTTCCGCTGTAAGTTGGTTCTTAACATTTTTAGTATCAATAATTATGTCGTGAGGAAAGATCTCCGGCGCATCAATAGTTAGCTTAATCCAAATGTCGTAGTATATTTCATTCGATTTATTGTGAACTTTAAAAAGAGAGCGTACCTTCCATCCTCTTGTCCCTAGATTGATGGTTCCTGGAGAGACTGAAATTGGATGCTTCGGGAGTGGGGTTGCAGGATTCTTTTCGCACCAGTTCCACCATTCATCGCGCAGTCGGCACAACTCCTCTGTAGAATATTTATTACCTACAGGGTGGCGAACATTGTAATGTCCAACTTCGCCGTGGCATCGCGAACAAAGAACGATGGCATTTTCCAAAGTGTTTTGACCATGATCAGACTCTGGTATTATGTGATGCACATTTGTATACAGGCCCGCAAATTCCTGACAAACGCAGCGCAACGTCTTGATCTTACCAAAGCATCTTCTTTAACCGAGTCTTGGAACGGCATAAGTTTTTGCTCTAGCTTAACAAGATTACAAATGCTTATCTCTTTTAATTAAATACAAAAGGCAATTTCAACATGTTTTAGTTAATTTTTAATATTTTTTCTTACGATGGCTCCCAAACCTCTGCACATTGACACACCTTTGGCAAGCTGATAAAGTGTCTAAAACTGAACATTTACCCGTTGATTTACTCTTATGTCAGGTCTATATAAATTCGCTGTCATCGGAGGCAGTCAGGCCTACGATCTCCTTTCCAGAGGGGCGATACAGGGAAAAAGATTAGGGGAGAGGAAGACCCCCTTCGGCCCTTCCCAGCCGATATACCTGCTAGCTGTCGACATTCCCAAAGAGGAAACGGAAGGTGCATACAAGATTCCTTCCCCCTTGCCTGCCCTGAGCGAAGCCGAAGGGATGCGGGAGGGCAGGGTGGGGGTGAATCCCCCTCCCCCCACCCAAAAGATGGCGGGTTTTCAACCTACCCCCTCCCGCCAGGGGAGGGGGATTTTTAAGGTAGAATTTTTTTTCCTCTCCCGCCACGGAGAGAGGGGCTACGAGGTCTCGGCACCTTTCGTGAATTACAGGGCAAATATCTATGCGCTGAAGGATATGGGGGTGAATAAAATACTGGCCTGGTCGGGGCCGGGTGCCATAAACCCGCGCTATAAGGTGGGGCAGTTTGTGGTAGTTGATGACCTGATTGATGAGACCTGGAACAGGGAGTCCACTTTCTTTGAAAAGGGCGGGCTTGGTTTCATACGTCAGAACCCCGTTTTCTGTCCCAGCCTGAGAAATCTCATGGTTGAGGTATTAAAGGGACAGGGACTGAACTTCTCAGACAAAGGTGTATATGTATGTACCCAGGGGCCGAGGCTTGAGACCCCTGCTGAGATAAAGAAGTTCGCCTCTTATGGTGGAGACCTGGTGGGAATGACCCTTGTGCCGGAGGTGTTCCTGGCCAGGGAGCTAGAGATGTGTTATGCGGCCCTTTGTTACGTATCAAACTATGCAGAGGGGGTGGTGAAGTCGGGGGTGGCCCCGCCACCCTTCAAGGCGGGGGAACTCTTTGAGGGGCTTTCCAGCCAGGAGGATAAGGTGGCCGTGGCTCAGGCAGTGTCCCAATTTCCAGCAATTATACAGGAGATTGCCAGACGTTTGCATATGGAGTCCAGCGACATAGTCGCTGGGGCGGTAGCACCGCCAGGCATCTCAAAAACCCCGTTGACACAGTCAACGGACTCCATAAAATGCCCATGCCAATCTTCTATGGAAAGGTATAGACGGGAAGGGAGGATTGGAGAGGATTGGCGGAAATGGATAAAGCGGTAGCACCGCTGGCGACAACGCTAAGGGCGGCTTATATACTGCCTCGTAGGGACATAATAATAGAAAAGGGGCAGGTAGTAATAAGTGGTTCTAAGATAGTAGAGGTGGGGCCGAGTCTGCCTGAAGCAGGCCAGGGAAAGGTTATAGACCTTGGGCATGCGGCGATTATTCCGGGTCTTATAAACGCCCATACTCATCTGGAGCTTTCAGACCTGCAAGATAAAATTCCACCCCCAAAGAGTTTTACCCAATGGCTGGGACACATTGTTGCTTTTAGAAGAAGGCAGGCTGGCAGGCCATTAGACTATGCTGTGGAAAAGGGGGTGAGCTTTAGCCTGGAGTCCGGCACCACCACTATAGCTGATATAAGCAGTACAGGAGATTCTTTGCGTATACTTCCTAACTTTCCCATACGGAAGAGGGTATTCAAAGAGGTGATATGTTTCGAGCCAGAAAAGGTGGCAGCGGTGATGGAAGAGGCTATCCGGGAACTCTCAGATTTTAAAAAAGCCTGTAGCGGGCGAAGCAAATCTGATGACCTTTGCTCAGCAGGGCTCTCACCCCATGCCCCTTATACCGCATGTTCTAAACTTTACCTGGGTTGTGCCCTGTTTGCTCAGGGCGCAGACTTACTTTTATGCACCCATATCTGTGAGACACAAGAGGAGGTGGAGTTCTTAAGAGAAGGGACAGGTAGTTTCGCAACGATGCTAAGGACCCTTAACATGCTGGGGAACTGGAAGGCCCCGGGGATGTATCCGGTAGAGTATCTTAAGGCGATAGGAGCCCTAAAAGGTCATTGGTTATTGGTCCATTGCAATTACTTGACAGAAAAGGAGATAAAAATCATAGGAGAAACTGCCGCAAGTGTGGTATACTGCCCCAGAAGCCGCAAATACTTCGGTCATCAGGAACATCCATTCAGAGGTTTGCTGAGCCGAGGTATAAACGTGGCCCTGGGTACAGATAGCCTCGCAAGCAACCAATCCTTGAGTATCCTGGATGAGATGAAATTTGTGCATGAGAGATATCCTGCATTAGACCCTGTAGAGATTTTTTCTATGGCAACGGAGAGGGGTGCAAAGGCCCTAAGATTGGAGGAAAAAATAGGCAAGCTGATGCCTGGCATGGAGGCAGACCTCACTGTGATAGAACTAGCCGAGAAGGAAGGCACGGTTTATGATAGGTTATTATCCCCCGAGGCAAGAGTTATTTTTACTATGGTGGCGGGCAGGGTATGTTGCGATAGATATGGCCTTATGTAGCGTGCGAGTCGTGCCTGAGGCAGATCCGCCTTAGGCGGACTTGCCTCGCACGTTTTAAAGGAGAACTGCATGCTTGACCTGAACTTCATAAGGAAGAACCCTGAAGCCGTAAGGACGGCTGTCAGGGAAAAACATGAGCGTGTAGATATTGACCAATTGGTCAAGCTTGATGCAGACAGGAGGGAGCTTATCTACCAGAGCGAAGTCCTCCGGAAGCAGCTAAATGAGGGATCAAAAAGGATAAGCCAGCTAAAGAAACAAGGACAGGACGCCTCTAATCTGGTGGAAGAGATGCGAGCTCTGTCCGATAAGATAAAAGACCTTGAGAAAAGACTGGAACAGCTAACACCAGAAATAGACGCCCTGTTATTAAGGATTCCGAACATCCCTGCACCAGACGTTCCCAAGGGAGAGGACGCCTCTGCCAATGTAACGGTAAGAAATTGGGGGAAGAGGAGGGAATTTAATTTTCAGCCAAAACCACATTGGGAGTTGGGTACCAATCTAGACATATTAGACCTGGAAAGAGGCGCCAAGATATGTGGCTCTGGGTTCCCTCTTTTCAAGGGTGTCGGGGCCAGGTTAGAAAGGGCCTTGTTTAACTTCATGCTCGACCTCCACACTCAAAAGCATGGCTATAAAGAGGTCTTTCCACCCTTCTTGGTTAACCGGGCCTCTATGACAGGTACAGGACAGCTACCCAAAATGGAAGAAGATATGTATAAAGTCACTGAGGACGACCTGTTTCTTGTCCCTACAGCAGAGGTGCCTGTGACCAATCTCCATAGGGACGAAATTTTAAATTATAAGGAACTTCCCATTTACTATACAGCCTACACCGCCTGTTTCCGCAGGGAGGCTGGTGCATATGGAAAAGATACTCGTGGCATCATACGAGTCCATCAGTTTGACAAGGTGGAACTGGTAAAATTTGTAAGGCCAGAAACCTCCTACGAGGAGTTAGAGAAGCTAGTAAAGGACGCCGAAGCGGTGCTCCAGCTCTTAGGGCTTGAGTACCGTGTGCTTAAGCTGTGCACAGGGGATATGAGCTTCGCATCCAGCAAGACGTATGACCTTGAGGCCTGGGCCCCTGGGGTAGATAAATGGCTTGAGGTCTCTTCCTGCAGTAATTTTGAGGACTTCCAGGCCCGCAGGATAAACGTACGCTTCAGGGACGAATCCGCCTCAGGCGGAAAGGTCAGATACGTCCACACCCTAAACGGCTCAGGCGTTGCCCTGCCAAGGACACTAATAGCCATTCTGGAGAATTATCAGCAGGAAGATGGCTCAGTGATAATCCCTGAGGTACTGAGGCCATATATGGGTGGACTGGAGGTGGTTCAGCGTTAAAAGGTGAGGGTATGGATGAACGGATAGATGAGATAAAGAAGATGATTGTTGAGGTGTTGAAAAGGTATAAAGTAAAAAGGGCGGCGCTTTTCGGCTCTCTTGTAAGGGGAGAGGCTACCGAAGAAAGTGATATTGACTTGCTAATTGAATTTGAGGGAAAAAGAAGTTTATTAGACCTTGCAGGTTTAAAATTAGAACTTCAAGAAATGCTGAAAAGGAAGGTAGACGTTCTTACTTACGGTTCTCTCCATCCTCTCCTCAAGGAAATGATATTGAGCGAACAAGAGGTAATTTTTTGAAGAAAGACGCCAGAATATTCATTGAACATATATTAGAGTGTATTGAGTTGATTGAAAAATATACGGAAAACAAAACAGAAAAAGAATTCTTCAGCTCTACCTAACTTTAAGATGCAGTTATACGGCGTATAGAAATTATTGGGGAAGCAGTTAAAAACATTCCAGAGGAAATAAAAGAAAGATATCCGGAAATTCCCCGGAAGAAGATTGCAGGTATGCAAGATATTCTCATCCACGAATATTGCGGAATAGATTTAGAGCTGGCATGGGAAGTTGTAGTAAGCGACCTTCCAGATTTAAAGAAAAAGATATTAAAAATAAGAGAAGAATTGAATTAAAATATTGCGTGCTACTAGCCCAATTTCAAGGTAAGCTTTTTTTTATCCTAAAGGAGGTGCAAGATGTATACCGAACCAGAAAAAAAGGGGACACCTGAAGTACCAGAGGGAAGCCTGCTCAGTGACTTAATCTCCTGGCTTCAACAAAATATAAAATTTCTTGGACAAGGTCTCGGATGGTGGCTGACAATGGGTGTATTAGTTTTCTTAACCTTTCACATGCTCTACGTCTTATTAATACTCTGGCAAAAAGACGTTATTATGCCAAGTCCATTCCTCTACCTTCTCTCATACCAGTTGGCGGAGCCCTACTCCCTTAGGGGTCCGGATGAAATCTTTGTAAAACTCGAAAATCTGCCTGAGGTGAAATTTACTAACTCCCTAGGGGACAGGATACATTACGACAATGACAAGAAACTCCTAATTTTCAAAGGCATTATGACGGAAGAGGAAGAGAATAAACTATTAGGGCTATCAAAAGATAATTCTTATCAAAAGGCTATAGAAGCGCTTCTTCTGAAGTCTCAAGGAGGGAAACCAAATGAAATTATTATTGGTGCAATCATTGCCTTCATTATGGGGGGTGTAGGGAGTGTTATTTTCTGTTTTAAGTCTCTGTTTGAAGGGACGGTCGAGAAGCCTTCTCTTACCACTGCAGGATATATGGCCCTCCTCTTCCGTCCCTTATACGGGAGTTTATTGGCCCTTATCTTCTATTTTCTGATAAGGGGCGGCCTCATTGCCTTTTCTGGAGGAGATGTGCATATACCTAAAGAGGGTGATCCACTTGACATAATGCGGGCTTCCGTTGCAGGGGTTAGTGGACTTGTGGGGATGTTCGCTAAAGAGGCCATGGACAAGCTCAGAGAAGTATTTGAAACCCTTTTTGCTCCAAAGAAGGCTGCTGAAGAGAAAAAGGCCGAAGAGAAAAAGACTTCATAAATGTAAGATGTGTACGTCACGCACCTAGAGAACATTTACATTTTGAAAAGGTAGAAGACATTAAAATTTTTCTGGCATAACCGTAAAACTTTATGAAGGGTTCGGCTTTCTTTCTCATCTCTGTAATCCTTTTATCATCCTGCCCGCCCTGTGAGTCCCAGGAGCTATCCAGATTAGCGGTTGGGGGTGAAGAGGTACGAATTTTCAGGGATGAGTTTGGTCTGCCACACATCAAGTCCCCCAATATCCCTGCCCTTTTTGAGGCCTTTGGTTATGTAGTGGCCCAGGACCGTCTGACCCAACTGGAGCTCTCTAGAAGGGAGGCCAGGGGTCAATTAGCTGAACTCTTTGGGCCTGATATGCTTCACGCTGATATAGCCGCACGAAGAGAATCTTATACTGAAGAGGAACTCACAAGGCAGTTCCACTCTTTAAAGAAAGAAATAGGAGGGTTAATAGAGGCTTACACAAGGGGTATAAATCGCTGGAGGGCGGAGTGCATTAAAGGGGGCCATTTGCCATGGGAGTTTAGGCAGTGGGGAATAGAACCTGAACCATGGAAGGCAACCGATTGCCTGGCGGCTATGATTGCGGCGGGCAGAAGGTTTGGTGAGTTCGGCGGAAAGGAACTGGAGAACCTGAAGGAGCTAAAGAAACTGGGTAAAGAGGAATTTGAGAGGAAATATCCATTAAATGACCCATCGGCGCCGACTACGGTGGCTTATAATTTGGAATTTCAAATTCCAAAGCCCAAATGTCAAATAAAATCCAAAGCCCAAATGACAAAAGAAGAATTTATTTTGGCATTTGAGCTTTGTAATTTGGAGCTTAAACGCAGTGAAGACTGGGTTGGCTTACCAAAAAAACTGGGAAGTTATGCCGTTCTGGTATCGCCCGCGAGGTCTACCAGCGGCAGGGCTATGCTCCTGGGCTGTCCACAGATGGGACTGGAAGGCCCACAGCCAGGCTACGAAATAGACCTCCATGGTGGTGGATTTGATGTGGCTGGTATGACCTTCCCGGGGGTGCCTATGGTGCTTATTGGGAGGAACAAAGACGTTGCCTGGACGGTAACCAGTGGACTGTCTGACAATGTAGATGTATTTGTTGAAGAGTTAAACCCAAAGGATTCCACCAGGTATCTCTTTCAAAGAGAGTGGTTAGAGTTAGAACCTAGAGAAGAAGTCTTCAAGGTGAAGGGCGCGGAACCTCACAGAGAAATCTTTTACCGGAGTGCCCATGGCCCTGTCTTTCTCCTGGAGGAAGGGCAGGCGTTTAGCCATAAGAAGACCTTTTGGGGAGATGAGTTAAGTGCCCTGGGGGCCTTCTTGAGTATTAACAGGGCAGGGAATCTGGAGGATTTTGAAAAGGCCGTGGAGGGCATTCCTTTCAGTTTTAATCTGTTTTGTGCCACAGTCACTGGCGAGATTGGTTACTGGCATACAGGGAAGTACAGGATATTGCCCCCTGGGGCAGACCCCCGGCTCCCTCTTTCTGGTACTGGGCTGGAGGAGTGGAGGGGATTTATACCGCAGGATTGGCTGCCCCATAAGATAAACCCTCCAGAAGGGCTTCTCGTCAACTGGAATAACAAACCCTCAAGGGATTGGCCTAATGGCGACAATGTGCCCTGGGCGGGGCAACACAGAGTGGCGAAGATATTATCAGCTGTGGGTAAGGGAAAATTGAGTTATGAAGACCTTAAGGCAGTACCGCAGAAGATAGACAGTCATGGCACTTATCAGCAGGTGGTGGAATTGGGAGGTCAGGCGGTGAATATCCTTCCTCCTGGGGAAAGTGGGACGGTTGGAGAAGGTGGAGTTCCCGATCCCCACAGTAACGACCAAAAGTCCCTATTTGAGACCTGGCAGTATAAGCCGTTTTACTTTTATACAAACTTAGAAGGATTAAAGTAAAGATACCTGTTTCCTATATCCACAGTTTCCAATTACTTAATAATATTGTGTTCGGGTCAGGCAACCTCTCTTAAACTTCCGCTTCAACCTTAACGTACCCTTACTCCTTACTATTTGAAAGCCTGAGAAAAACCTGCTAGAATTCTTTAAAGAAGACCTCCCATGCAGTATCTACCCCTGTCGGAGGATTGTAGGATGAAGATTGGAAATTTTAAATTTCCAATCTCCAATCTTGAATTTAAAGGAACGTATGCATTATCAACCCCTTAGTCTTGTCTTTGCCATATTTATCATCACCCTGTTTCATACGATACAGCCACATCACTGGATACCCTTTGCGCTAGTGGGCAGGGGGCAGAGGTGGTCTATGGCAAAGACCCTGGGCATAACTGCCGTGAGCGGGCTGGGCAAATCTGTTGTGAGTGTGGCAATGGGTTTTGGTGTGGTCTTTCTAGGCCTACAAATTACCAGATATATGAAAGGCGGGGAAGTGCTAACAAGTGTTTTACTGATACTTATGGGTTTGGGTTTTATTATCTTTGCCAGAAAACACGAGCATCATAATGAGGCTACCGGTCCTATTCTTTCAGATAAGACCGCAACCCTTTCTCTTTTTACAATGTCCGTTTTCTCTCCTTGCGTAGATCTCCTCCCCATATTCCTGGCGGCCAGCAGCTTTACATGGCCAGTCCTGCTGACCATGGCCCTTGCCTTCACCATGGCCAATATCCTGGGGATGGTCTTCTTGACTGCCCTGGCTTATAATGGAATAAAAGTACTTAAATTAGAATGGCTTGAAGATTATGAAAAACAGATAGTCGGCGCAGCATTAATCCTTATAGGTTTGGCCCTTATTATATTTCGTCATTCCTGAGGGGAATAAGTAACAATAAACAGGTGACAGGGAAGAGGATGAAAAAGGTAGGAAAGTTTGAAGACGAGCATAGCGAATCTAAAATCCTGAGAAACATACCTTCTGTTCATGAGTTGCTGGAAAGCCAGGAGCTAACTCATCTGTACGGTACCTATCCCAGGACTTTAGTAGTATCTACAGTGAGGGAAGTACTTGAAGGTCTGAGGGAACAATTGAAAGGGGCAATTCATGAATTGCCCCTACCTGACGCTATTGTTTCTCAAGTAAAGGCTAGGCTCATTGAAAAGGCTAGCCTCCCCTTCCAGAGGGTAATCAATGCCACAGGGGTTATCATTCACACCTGCCTGGGGCGTTCACCGTTACCTGTGCGGGCTCTGGAAAATGTCAGGGACCTGGCCTCTGGTTACTGTTCCCTGGAAATTGACCTTTCTACAGGAAAAAGGGCGCCCAGGGGAGAATACCTTGAGGCCCTGATTTGTAGCTTGACTGGGGCTGAAGCGGCCATGGTGGTGAATAATAATGCGGCCACGGTTCTCCTCGCCCTGGACACCCTGGCCAGGGGCAAAGAGGTAATAGTATCCCGCTCCCAACTTGTAGAGATAGGAGGCTCCTTCCGTATGCCTGAGGTAATGGAAAAAAGCGGGGCTATACTCAGGGAGGTAGGTACAACGAATAAGACTTATCTTTCTGACTATAAAGAGGCGATAACCCCAAACACAGCCCTTCTCCTCCTGGTTCACCCTAGCAACTTTAGAATGGTGGGTTTCACTGCCACAGTGAGCGCTCAAGAGCTTGTAGCCCTGGGGCGAGAGCACGGCCTCCCTGTAATGTATGACCTGGGGAGCGGGGCACTGATTGACTTCGCCGCATATGGCCTTTCTCACGAACCCACTGTCCAGGAGAGCGTGGAGGCAGGGGTTGGTATTACAACCTTTAGCACAGATAAGCTCCTGGGAGGGCCTCAAGGGGGGCTGATAGTTGGTAAAAAAGAATTTGTTAATCTTATGAAGAAAAATCCGATTGCAAGGGCCCTGAGGACAGGTAAGCTCTCCCTTGCTGCCCTGGAGGCAACTCTGAGGCTGTACATGGATAAGGAAAATCTCCAGGAAACACTTCCCATCCTGGAGATGATTGCCCGACCTCTGGGTGAGACAGAAAGGCAGTGCAAGGAGTTCGTAGAGGAACTCTCACGGAGGGCACCCGCAGTGGAGGTTTCAATAGAGGAAGGGTTCTCTACTATTGGCGGGGGTTCTCTCCCTGGAGAGGAGATACCTACAAGGCTCCTTTCTATAAACCCCAGGCCGCACAGCGCCCAAGAACTAGCCGATATGCTGAGATTGAACGCACCCTCAATCCTTGGAAGGATAGAAAAGGACAGAGTGCTCCTGGACCTACGCACTGTAAGGAACAAAGAGGAAATATGGGAAATTCTTTCCGCACTGGTAAGTTGCTATACGAGGGGTCAGGGGACAGGTGTTAGGGGCTAGATGTTTAAGGTTTAAGAGTTCAAAGGTTGAAGGGTTCAAAGTTTTAAGAGTCCAAAGATTCAAGAGTTAAAGTGAAGAGGGTTGTAATTGGTACTGCAGGGCATATAGACCATGGTAAGACTGCCCTGGTGAAGGCCCTGACGGGGATAGATACGGATCGCCTGCCAGAAGAGAAGGCCCGTGGGATAACTATAGACCTGGGTTTCGCCTACATGGACCTTGAAGGGGGCTGGAGGGTAGGCATCGTAGATGTTCCCGGGCACGAACGCTTTGTAAAGAACATGCTGGCTGGAGCCACAGGTATTGATATAGCTCTCCTTGTAATAGCTGCCGATGACGGTGTTATGCCCCAGACTGTAGAACATCTGGAGATACTTGAACTCCTGGGGCTAAAGCAGGGTGTGGTGGTTGTTACAAAGAAGGACCTGGTGGAAAGGGAATGGCTTGGACTGGTTAAAGAGGATATTAAGGAATTAACAAAGGGTACATTTCTTGAAGGAGCTCCGCTGGTAGAAGTTGCTTCTCCAAAAGGTGAAGGTATAGCAGAGCTGAAGGGGGTTATAAGAGAGTTACTGGAAAATGCCAAAGAGGAGGCTGTCCAAGGCCTCTTTCGGCTTCCTATAGATAGGGCCTTTACTATCCAGGGCTTTGGTTGTGTAATTACTGGGACCGTGCTTAGCGGTCAAGTAAAGGTGGGGGAGGAGGTGGAACTGCTTCCGGTCAAGGAGGTATTAAGGGTAAGGGGTATAGAGGTTCATGGGGAGAAAGTAGAGTGCGCCGTAAGGGGGCAGAGGGCGGCCCTTAACCTGGGAGGTGTAAAAACCTCTGAAGTCAGGCGAGGTTTTGGGTTGTCAATACCAGGTTACCTTGACCCTACTGAACTTGTAGATTGTCATCTTCATCATCTCTCTAGTTCTCGCCGTCCCATCCAGAATGGAGAAAGGGTGAGGTTCCATATTGCCACTACTGAGGTAATGGGTAGGGTTGTACTTCTGGATAGGGAGGTCTTAAGGGCGGGAGAGGAATGTTTCGTTCAGTTTCGCCTGGAGGGGCCTGTTGTGGCTGAAAGGGGCGACCACTACGTAATTCGCTCTTACTCCCCCTGCCGCACTATCGGTGGGGGAAAGGTCTTGAGGTGCTGTACCTCCAGGCTCAGGCGCTTTAAGGAGGATGCTATCAAGGAACTGCAGTTACTCCTCGTGGGAGACGAAAAAGAGGTAATTGAGCAAGCCCTTCTCAAAAGCAAAGATTACCTTCTCTCT
This sequence comes from Planctomycetota bacterium, assembly GCA_023261505.1. GTDB lineage: Bacteria > Planctomycetota > Brocadiia > Brocadiales > Bathyanammoxibiaceae > JAHFOV01. The sequence goes on along the minus strand of JAHFOV010000010.1, from coordinate 33,977 downwards.
TCGGAGGAGCTAGTAAAATCCCTCAATATTTACCCATCCAGAGTAAAGGAGGTAATAGACGAATTAACAGCAAAAGGTACCCTGGCAGTAATTAAAGAGGATTCAAAGGTGCTGTTTGCGCATAAGCAGAGGTTGGAGTCCTTAAAGATAGAGATACTGAAGAAATTAGAAGATTTTCACACCGATAACCCCATGAGGTTAGGCCTGGAGGAGTCACTTCTAAGGTTACAACTTCCTAGGCAGGTATCCCCCTCCCTTTTTTCTCTGGTCATTTCTGAGTTAAGCAAGGAGGGTTTTGTCACTGTAACAGACCACAAGATTTCTACTGTGGGTTTTCAGGTCAGGCTATCCCAGGAGGAAAAAAAGATAATGGAAGAGATAGAGGAGGCCTTCTTGCGGGATAAATTTAGCCCACCCGGTCTGGAAACGCTTGTACCTCAAGAACCTCCCTTACGGCAGAAACACCAAAACCTACTCTCTTTACTTCTAGAACAAAAGACCCTGATAAAGGTGGAAGAGGGTCTTTACTTTCATGCAAAGGCAGTTGAGGAATTAAAGGGGGTTGTTGCGAGCTTTGTAAAGGAAAGGGGTTCAATAACTGTAGCAGACCTTAGGGATATTGTTAATACCTCAAGGAAATATGCCGTGCCGCTTCTGGAATACTTTGACAAGATACACTTTACCAGGAGGGAAGGAGACAAGAGGGTTCTGCACAATTTAAATGCTTAATATCAAAAAACTGTGGTGAGCTAGTGAATCTATTTGCCTCGTTATAGCTCTTTTGGTCCTAAATAGAGGGGCTAAAAATTGTACTCTTTATTATCCTTGTCGAAGTCCTTAGCGTTAAGTCCCACGTTCAATTTCACGTTACTGAAGGTGAAAGACTCTACCTCGTCATCGTCCCACAGCCAGAAGCTGGCCTTAATTGGTAGGAAATTCTCAGCGTCGAAGTACTCCACTGCTGAATAACAGTAGTAGCCATTGTGTCTCCCCTGTGGGGATACTGCAAAGCCTATCTTATGAACGCGGCGTCCATCTACCTCTTCTAAAGTGCAACTTATTGCTATTATGTCGTTATTCTTTTTGCCATCCTCAAACTGCTTACAGGACTTGGAAATAATTCCAGCAAAGCCTGCATCTGTGATAGAATGTTTACTAAAATTTCTGACCCAGAAGCCATCCGGGTCTAATTTCATGGTCTTGTTTATGCCGAATAGCACCTTCTTGTGGACTATCATTTTGCCGTCGTTTTGCCCATCCACGTACAACAACTCTGCTCCATCATTTTTTCCTGAAAGCCATTTTAGGTAGAGCTTGAAGGGTTTCTGAAACTTTATAATCGTCCGCTCGTCTTTGTCTAGTTCTCCGTGCTTATATACCTCTTTGTGAATCTCTGCGACATAATCCTGCAGGTTGGCGTAGCTATTTTTGGCTTTGTTTAAAAGCTCTGAGGCCTCATCCACGTGAACCTGGAAGTCGTGAACGTTATCAGCTGCCTCTACTTGACGGGAGGGCAAAAGGAAGACTAGGAAAGAAGCTGTTATTATGGAACATAGTCGTGACACAGCACTTTTACTCCATAAGGCCTGCAAAGCTATTTAAGTGGAAGCTTATCAAAATTTATTTTTTACTCGCTTTTAGCACCTTGACCTTTGGGAGGCCAAAAATGGATGCCCCTTCCTTCCACTTTCCTTCTTGCTTAAGTATTTTTAGTCTCTCTGCCCTTCTCAGGACACTCTTCTTTTCAGCTAATCGACCTTTAATAACAAGGCTCTTGTCTATGCTCAATGGTTACTACTCCTTTATGCTTCAAATAAACACTGCCATAAGCAGTATAGTAAGTACAGTTAGATCGTTACTTTACTCTTACAGGGTAGCACCCTGCAAATTGCACTTTACCTTCATGCTTAAACTCTTTAATTTGCTTCTGGAGTTCCGTCAATTGGGCGCTATCCTTTGAATCAAACTCTCCAACACATACCACTATCTGAGAACCCTGTTTTGCCACGAAGGCACTTTGTCCTGTACGTTCTTTAAGGACTTTAGCAAGGTCAGAAGCCTTCTCCTCACTCTTAGTCCCTTCTTTGAAAGAAATCACCCTTAGACTCCATATATCTTTACTAGGGGCAACAGTCTTTGGGGTAAGGGATACCTTCTCTGTTGATGCCTGCTGTGGCTTCTCATGCTGTGCTTTAGCAGTTTCTGTAGGTACCTGCTGTGGCTTCTCATGATTCGCTTTAGATACAGGAGAAGCTGGCTTGGAGCTGGCTGAAGTTGGCTTAAGACTGGAAGAAGCTTGCTTGGGAATGGTTTTCTCATTATATGCAATCTTTTCTGTCTTGGCTTGAGCTTTGGATAAGGCTTTGTATGTTCCTAACTTATGTCCCAGAAAAAAACAACCTACCGCCAGGAGTACGCCGCCAACTGCCCCTAGCACTATGGTCTCTAATCCGACCCTGTAAGGCCCTCTCCAACTCCTCTTGGGCTTGTTACTATTGCTAACCTCGGAAACTACCAGGAGGTCTTCTCCAGGCCGCCCTCCAGCCGAACCCTTTCCCTCCTTCCCAACACCACTCTGGCTAAAGACCTCAAAAAAGGTCTTACCTTCCTTAGTCATTTTACTTCCCCTTTGCGTAAGTTATCTAGCTTCTTACCTTTGCAAAAATAAGAATCCCATGGCTGGAGAACGCCTAAATTCCTTTTATACCAAAATCGCCCCTCTTGTCAAGCATTTATTGGCCTGAATTTTGGAAAGATACGGACCGCCTTTATGCGAATAAATTCTTTTATCGTAAAAGGCCCTCAGATAACCAACAATGTATGACTGTGCTTGTTTTCCCTCGCGGACGGTTAATTGACAGGTCTAGTATAAATGATATACTTGAACTTGGCCTGAAGAGTTAATACCTTCCTGATTCTCGTACCTTAGCCAAAGGCGAATCTGCCTCAGGCACGACAAGACCATGCAAAAGGACATAGGGTCTAGAATTGAGGAATTACGCCGATGCATCCATTATCATGACCGGAAGTATTATATTGAGGCAAATCCTGAGATAACGGACTTTGAGTATGACCAGCTTGTCAAAGAATTGCAAAGGCTGGAAAAGGAACACCCAGAATTTGTCACCCCCGATAGTCCCACCCAAAGGGTTGGAGGTGAACCTCTCACAGAGTTCGCATCTGTTGAGCATAAGCTACAGATGCTCAGCATCGATAATGTTTATTCTGAGGAAGAACTGAAAGAATTCTACCAGCGCCTCAAACGTATGTTAGGCAATAGAGAGATAAACTTCGTGGCAGAATTAAAAATAGACGGAGTAGCCGTAAATTTAATTTACGAGAAGGGGCTATTCCGCTTAGGTGCCACCAGGGGGGATGGTTACCGCGGCGATGACATTACAACCAATCTTAAGACAATAAAGCAAATACCTCTAAGGCTAGAACCTCCTGGCGAAAAGTTCACGACTCTTGAAGCGAGGGGAGAGGTGTACATGCTGAATAAGGACTTTCAGGCCTTAAACGAGGAAAGGGAGGAAAAAGGCGAGCCACAGTTTGCAAACCCGAGAAACGCCGCTGCGGGCAGCCTGAAGCTCCTTGATCCGAGGCTCGTTGCCAAACGTCGTCTCCGTTTCCAGGCCCACTCTATCGGTTACTTTGAAGGACCCTCCATCAGCAGCCAGTTGGAATGCCTGGAGACCTTCAAAGAGCTTGGCTTACCTGTAAGCCCACATTACCGCTTCTGTAAAAGTCTTAATGAAGTTAAGCAGTACATCGACGAGTGGTGTACCCGTAAGCATGAAATTGAATATATGGCAGATGGCATCGTAGTCAAAGTAAGTTCCTTTGACCAGTGGAAGATCCTTGGGGCCACCAGCAAAGCCCCAAGGTGGGTGGTAGCGTACAAATATCCCCCTGAGCAGGCAGTTTCACGGATAAAAAATATCGTCCTCCAGGTAGGGAAGACGGGTGTCATAACTCCAGTTGCCCATCTTGAACCCGTACATCTGGCAGGTACCACTGTTAGCCGTGCTACCCTCCACAACTTTGAGGAGATGGCCAGAAAAGACATAAGACTACACGACTACGTAATGGTCCAGAAGGCAGGCGAGATAATCCCCCAGGTAGTAAAGGTAATAAAGGAAAAGCGTACAGGTAATGAGAAGGTATTCACTCTACCTAAGGCCTGCCCGGAGTGCGGGGGGGAAGTAGGCAGAGAGGGTGAAGAGGGCGAAGAGGTCTATCTGCGCTGTTATAATCCGGTATGTCCCGCCCAGGTAAAAAGGCGTGTCAGGTATTTTGCAAGCAGGGACGCAATGGACATTGACGGCATGGGCACTGCTATAATTGAACAATTGGTAGACAAGGGCCTTATTAAGGATTATGGAGATATTTACTATCTCAAGTTTGAAGACCTGGTAAATTTGGAGAGGATGGGTGAAAAATCTGCCCAAAATCTTCTGAACGGCATAGAGGCCAGCAAGAACAGAGACCTCTCTCGCCTCATTGCGGCCCTGGGTATCCACCATGTAGGAACCCATGCCGCAGAAGTACTTGCCGAGCATTTTGGCTCCCTGGATAGGCTGATGCAGGCCTCTCAGGAAGAATTGGAAGAGGTCTACGAGGTGGGGCCGGTTATGGCCAGGAGTATCGTTAGATTCTTTTCTGACCCTAGAACCAGGGAAATTATTAAGAAGCTCAAGGCCGCAGGGGTCAACACCTACAGCCTTGCAGAAAAAAGGCCGTTAAAAGAGCTAAAATTATCCGGAAAAACCTTTGTAGTGACAGGTATCTTCGGAAAATATTCCAGGCATGAGATAGAGTCCCTCATCAAGAACCTGGGTGGCAGAATTTCTTCCGGTGTTAGTAAACAGACAGATTTTGTGGTAGTAGGGGAATCCCCTGGATCCAAACTGGAGAAGGCCAGGCAGCTAGGGGTAAAGACTATTAACGAGAAAGAATTTGAGAAACTCATTGCATAATGCGTAATATGTAGGGTATGAGCTTGCCGTACGACAGGAATTGTCAGGATTTTAGAGTCCACATAGAATTAAAACGCTTTTGGAGGAAACACCATGTTAAAGTTTAAGGGTGTGTTTAAGAAACGGGAGCCGGAAGCCGTAAGATCAAAGGCACAGGAAGCAGCGTTAAGAGCCGTGGAAAGATTAAGGGGAGAGCTATTGAGTAAGATACGCTCCGCTCGCAAGGTGGAAGATTTCGAAAAAATAGATAAAGAATTGTTTGAGGAGCATCTTAAGAAAGTTGATAACCTGGTTGCAGAGCATAGCCTGGAAAATACATTGTCTTTGAAATTCAAAAAGGAAATGCTCGATGAGATGTATGCTCAAGCTACTAAGATGCGGCAATATGAATGGGCTGCTGCCTTTGCAAAAAGGCATGGGTTTTAAATTAGCGTAAACGCAGTTGCACTGTAGCCGCAGGCTTTAGCCTGCGATCTGATAAAATAACGCAACCTAAAGGTTGCGGCTACATTGGAAAATACGCATGGAAGAACGCATCAAACGCGCATTAAAAACTGCCAAAGCGGATTATCTAGAGATTAGAATCCACGAAGGCTCTGTTACCAACATAAACTATACAGGTAAAGAGCTAGAGGCCATCTCCGAGAGTGATAGTATTGGTGGCTGTGTGCGGGCCCTTGTAAAAGGGGGCTGGGGTTTCGTGGCATTCAACGATATCGAAAACCTGCCCGACCATGTCGTGGCTGCCGTTGAGCAGGCTTCAATTCTAAGAAATTCCCCCATATCCCTCGCCCCCATTCCAATTACCACTGAGTATGTAAAGGCCAGTGTGAATATAGACCCCAGGGATATACCTCTGTCTAAAAAACACGCCATCTGCCAGAAATATAATAATATCATCCTCTCCTCCAAACTCATCCAGACCTCCAGTGTTCGTTACATGGACTCCTACGGGTTCACCTACTTTGCGAACTCAGAGGGCGGCTATATAGCCCAGGAAACAATTTTCTGCGGGATGTCCCTGCTGGCCATTGCCAAAGAAGGGGCAAACGTACAGAGGGCCTTTGAATCAGTGGGAGACCTTAGGGGCTACCAGAACGTCCTCGGGTTAGAGGCAAAATGTGAGGAAATTACGCAACGCGCCGTTGACCTGCTACATGCTGAATCTGTGGAAGGTGGGATTTATACTGTGATAGCAGACCCCCTGCTCTGCGGGGTATTCACTCACGAGGCCTTCGGCCATCTCAGTGAGGCTGACTTTATCTACGAGAACGAGAAGCTCCTGGAGATAATGCAAATCGGCAAGCGCTTCGGTAGAGACGAACTTTCTATTATAGATGATGGGACACTCCCAGGAGAGGCGGGTACTAATAAGTATGACAACGAAGGCACACCCACTCAGAAAATTTATCTTATAAAGAATGGAATCCTTACCAGCCGGCTCCATTCAAGAGAAACTGCCGCAAAGATGGGAGAAAAACCTACAGGCAATGCCAGGGCCCTTGGTTACGTTAACGAGCCAATAATCAGGATGTCCAATACCTACATGGAACCAAGAGATTGGAGCTTCGAGAAGATGCTAGAGGATACCCCCGAGGGTATCTATTGTAAGGGGGCCTTAGGCGGACAGACCAATATGGAAATGTTCACCTTCAGCCCAGCCGAGGCCTTTCGCATAAGAAATGGAAAGCTGGCCGAGAGGTTGAGGGACGTAGTACTTACAGGCAACGTCTTTGAGACTCTAATGAATATAGAGGCCATAGGGAACGACCTAAAACTGCATGGGGGGCTCGGTGGGTGCGGTAAGGGTGGACAATTTCCGCTCAGGGTGAGCGATGGAGGCCCGCACATCCGTATAAGGAACGTGGTGGTAGGCGGTAGATAAGGTTCAAGGGCTAAAAGGTTCAAGGGTTCAAACGTGAAAGTTGAAGAAAAGATACTCGAAACAGCCTTAAAACTGGCCGATGCTGTGGAGGTCATATACGAAGAAGGGGAATCCCGCTCGGTAAGTTTTGATCACAACAAACTAAAATATATCCATAACAAGTCCATTCGTGGGGTGGGCCTGAGGATTATAAAGAACGGCAAGATAGGCTTTTCCAGCACTACAGACCTCAGGATCCCAGAAAAGCTTGTAGAAAGGGCCCTCGCTTCTGCACAGTTCGGCCAGGAGGCCAAGTTTGAGTTCCCTTCACCGAGCAAATTTTTTGAGGTAAAAATCTTTGACAAAGAGGTAATAGATTTTCCTATCGAAAATGCTATAAGCTTTGGTAAAGAAGCCATTGATAAGGCCCTCAGCGTCTGCCCTGATTATCAGTGCTCGGTGGAAGTTGGAAAGTCTTTTGGCACACGCCGTCTTCTGAACTCCAGAGGATTAGATGTCTCCAGGAACTCCACCTTCTACGGAATGGGTATAGACATTGTATTGGTAAAGGATAAGGGATTAGTTTGGGTTGGAGAGGGGGAGAGTTCCAGGAGAAAAATAGATGGGCTGCTGAGGGTTACTGAAAAGGTTCTGGAAAAGCTCCGACTGGCGGAGCAAGAGGTCAAAATAAATTCTGGTATCCTTCCTGTAATCTTTACTCCAAAGGCAGTGGGACTCTTAGTGGCACCTCTGGAAATGGGTTGCAACGGTAAGCTAATCCAAAAAGGCGCCTCACCCCTTATAGGCCGGCTTGGCGAAAAGATAGCAGACGAAAGGCTGACCATCTATGACGACCCTACAATAGACTTTGCCCTGGGGAGCTACCCCCTGGACGGTGAGGGAGTCCAGTCCCAGCGCAAACCCCTTCTGGAAAGAGGGGTGCTAAAAAACTATCTCTTTGACCTGCAAACGGCAGGGATGTTGTCCGCCAGGTCAACAGGAAATGGAATCCGTGGCTTTTCCTCCCAGCCTGCCCCCGCTTGTACTAATATAACCATAGAGCCAGGGGACATGAAACTGGAGGATATGATAAAAGACATAAAGTACGGGGTTCTGGTAGACCAGGTACTCGGTGGTGGACAGAGTAACACACTGGCCGGGGAGTTTTCAGTAAACCTCGACCTTGGATTCCTCATTGAAAAGGGAGAACTAGTAGGCAGGGTAAAGGACTGCATGATTGCAGGGAACGTTTACGAGGTCTTCAACAAGCTTGCCGCCATAGGAAGCCGGCCCGAGTGGTACGGTTCTAACTATGTCCCCGCCCTCTACTTCAGCGGCCTGAGTGTGGTGGGTAAAGAGGAGTAGTATAGTCATCTAAAGAAATGTAGGGACAGACCTGAAGGTCTATCCATTTATAGTTGGGATTTGCCTCAGGCGGACTAGAGACCTATCCCTACAACGTACTAATGGAAGATAAAGATATAAAGGAACAAGTTCAGGCCCGTTTCCGACGGATTGCCAGTGAGCCATCCTCAGAAACAAGGTTTTCTGTAGGCCCTGAAAGCGCCAAAAATTTGGGCTACGACCCGCAGGAGATAGACTCCATGCCCTCCCCTGTTACCGAATCCTTCGCGGGGGTGGGCTATCCCTTAGGCCTAGGCCCTGTATGCGAAGGGGAAACGGTTCTCGATATAGGCTCTGGTGCCGGTCTGGACGCATTTCTCGCTTCAAGGCGGGTAGGACCCAGGGGAAAAGTCATAGGCGTAGATATGACCCCAGAGATGGTAGAGAAGGCGGAGACCAATCGGCAGAGGCTTGGTATTACCAACGCAGAGTTTCGTGAAGGATTGGCAGAAAAGCTCCCTCTGGAAAATGACTCTGTGAATTTGGTCATTTTCAACGGGCTTTTAAATCTCTCACCTCAAAAAGGCCAAGTGGTGGCAGAGATTTACAGGGTCTTGAGGCCTGGGGGACGTATTTATGCAGCCGACATCATACTGGAAGAAGGAGTAGCCCAGGCAACGGTAGAGAAGTTGGGCCAGTGGTCCGACTGAATCTGCGGTACCATCTCAGGGAGGTCCTTCCTGGAGCTATTAGAAAAGACAGGTTTTGTAGATGTGAAGATGATAGGCAAGACAGGTTATCGTACCTCACGCTACACAATTGGTGCCACCTTCACGGCGAAAAAACCCATACAAATTTCTTTGTAGGGGCGAACCTATGTGTTCGTCCCCCGAATAATTTGATTTTTGGGCAGACACACAGGTCTGCCCCTACATTATCATCTGAATTTGGATTTTGAAATTTGGAATTAGAGTTATATGCCAAGCAGCATAACTGCAAGCCCGGTAAGTGCTATAACCCCACCCGCCATGACGTGAGACCATTTCTCAAGCGAATGCTGGGGTAAAAGATTAAACCCCATAAAGGCCAGCATACTCTGGGCCACCACCATAAATACGGTGGTTACAGAAAAGGCTATTGTAGTTAGCCATATTCCAGTCCAGCCATGCTGGACAGCGAGGAACATCAACGGTATGAGAGGTTCGCAGGGACCGAAGACAAAAATGGCCATAAGTGTCCATAAGGTAATCATTTGCTCTTTGGTGAGATGGAAATGCTGGTCCCTTATGTGCTTGAGCCCCCAGAGCGCATACGCAACGCCAAAACCGATAAGGAGAAAACCAGCAATATTGCCCCTGAAGGATTCTATGCCTTCAAGGCGGGCTAGCCCCATACCGAGGACAATACCAATAGCCCCCAGGATAAAACTGGAACCCACGTGACCTAGCCCTGCCAGGAAACTTATAAAAAGCAGCTTCTTCTTTGACCATCCCTGTGCCTTGGCCAGGGAAGCAAAGGGCGCCCAATGATCTGGGGCAAGGGAGTGAATCAAACCAATGCCCAGCGCTGATAGTACTAATGTCTCCATGACACAAAATTATAAATAATGCTACTAAAAATTACAAGCCAGAAAGGATTTTTTGGTATATTGTATTATCTTAGACCTCTGAAAACCTCCCTTTTATGGAGTCCAGTCCGCCTCAGGCGGATGGGAAATATTCCATTGTCAGCCTTAGGCGGATCAATGTTGAAAATCCGCCGCAGGCGGGGACTCTAAAATTTTGCATTTTGCAGAGGTCTCTATCTGTGCTTGTTGCCGGCACCAAAGAAATCCTCAACCGCCTGAGCCGGGTCAGCTTCGTGGTGGCTCTTACAGGTTCGGGAGTGTCACAAGAAAGCGGCATAACGACCTTCAGAGATGCCCAGACCGGGCTTTGGGCCAACACCAATACCCCACCCGTTTCCGATTATGCCCTCCTAGGGAAGGCTGGAGAAATATTGCCAGAGATTGTTAGTTTCTTTAAGAATACAAGATAAAAAGCTCTTTAGGGTACAAAAAATACCTTGATGAACTTTATAGAAATCGTTATTTAAAAGATTGCTAAAAGTACTGTTTCGTTGAAGTTGTGAAAAAAGCCGCCAAGAGCTATGCAACGGGGGCAGTTGCACAACAGAGAATCCCATTAGGTAGGAAGGACCCTCTTTTGCTTGGCGGCGTAAGATTCAAAGTTTGTCCCAAGTCTGGATGTAATAAACCCCCATCCAAAATATATGGGATACAAAAAAATACCAAATATAGCTGTAGTTGTCAAGTCTTTAAATTTTCAAAATAAGTTAATGAATAATTCTCAACGTTGAATAAATATTAATTGGGTTGCAAGGTTTTCTGTGTGGGGAAGATGAAAACTAACTTGAAAATTATATTGATATAGAGGTAAAAAACTTATATCATAAGGAGCTTATGGGGGCATAGCTCAGTTGGTAGAGCAACGGCCTTTTAAGCCGTAGGTCGGGCTGGTGGAAAGTCCGTCAGAGATGGAATTGTTTCTGGCATGGCTCCGCCTATCATTTTCGCTGTAACATAGATGTAGGGATTATGAAGGTAAGTGATTTAACTCTGGAAGAATTAAAAGCATTGATTAAGGAGGCGGTCAGAGAGGAGATTGAAGGACTCCTAGAAGACCCAGATAAAGAACTGGAGTTAAAGGAAGATATTTTAGAGGAGATAAAGGCGTCTTTAGCTTCCAAGGAGAGGATACCAGTTGAGGATGTAGCCAAGGAATTAGGGCTTAAATGGTAGCCTGCAAGGTTAACTTTACCCCTAAGGGTAGAGAGGGTTTGGGAAGGTTAGATAAGGCAGTTGCGCAGAGGATATTAGAGAAAATTAGATGGCTCTCCCAGAATGTTAATAACATCCACCCCACACCCTTGAAAGGTAAATACACCGAGGTCTGTAAACTCAGGGTAGGGGATTGGAGGGTTCTTTACACTATTGGGAGTGAAGAAAAATTACTTTCTGAACCTTTTTCCAAAAAATCCTATTCTATCGAGAAAGTAATCACTATTCATCTTGTAAAGCATCGGAGGGAGATATACAGGTTTTAGATTTGTAGACTTGGGGGGCATAGCTCAGTTGGTAGAGCAACGGCCTTTTAAGCCGTAGGTCGCAGGTTCGAATCCTGCTGCCCTCATCGGGCTTCTTCCGTCTCGGGCGGATAGGGTTTAAGGTTGTAGTTGCTAGAGGTATTTAAGCAAGACCCCATATATGGGTAATCAAAATCTGGATATGGCCCCTTCGTCTAGCCCGGTCTAGGACATCAGATTTTCGATCTGAGAACATGGGTTCAAATCCCATAGGGGTCATTCTTAAACAAAGGCTTGTACTTATGACCTAAGTGCAAGCCTTTTTTGTTTTTAGCGAGATTGACAATTAAGGGACAATCCAAGTGTGAAAAAGCATGCATCAAAAAGGTCTATTTTGTACTCGTATCCAGAGCTTCCTTATTCAACCGTAGCGGGAGTCTAAAAAAGGTAACAGACAATGGCTATTCCCAAGCCTTGATTTTTAAGGAGTTATGATAACCTGAAGGGGTCTGAGAAAGGGAACCCTTTTAAGACCCTCATCCCCATGTGATCAAAGAATGCCAGACGACAGAGAGGTCTTCCATCCGTCGGGTGAAGTCCGTCATCAACTCAGTGGTATTCTTTAATTTGGTGTGAAGGTCTTCAAGCCTCCTTGTCATCCCTTTTATAACAAACCTGGTAAATTTTGGATCTTTAGTTACTGCTTCACGAAAGGTCTCCTTATCGATCTCCCAGAGGACACAATCTGTTACGGCCCTTGCGTCGGCTGTTCGTGGCTTTCCCGTCATAAAGGCGATAATTCCAAACAATTCCTCTGGCCCTAGAACGCCAAGACTTATATCGCTACCGATATCAGGCATCTTTCGTGTTATCCTTACATCCCCAGACTCAATAAAGTATACTATGTTAGCGCTATCTCCTGTTGAGAAAATTAAAGCGCCTGCGGGGTAGTTCTTCCTCCTGGTTGGCACATTCTTCTTGAGCCACTCTGATATTACGTTCATCTCTTTTCTCCTTAAATCTGCATTAAAGAGTCGCCCCTAGGACTTCGCTATGAACGACCTTGTTGTAGTGAAAAAAAGCATATCTCTTTTTTTATCCTAATCCTCACATTGGTATCAGGGATTGCCAAAGGGTAGAGAGGTCTTCAATGCGTCTGGTGAACTCTCTTAAACCATCCGATATCTCAAGCATCCTTTTGTTTAGACTCTCCAATCTCTTTGCTAGGTCACTTATAAAAAACATGGAGAATTCTGGACTGATATCCAGCGCCTCTTCGAAGGCTTTTTTGTCTATCTCCCACAAGGTACAGTCTGTTAAGGCAGTAGCATCGGCTAGGCGAGTACTTCCCGAAGTAAAGGATAAGACACCAAAGAAGTCTCCCGGTCCCAGAGTGGCCAGGTTTATCTCCTTCTGGCCTAAGAGTGCTTTCTTAGTTATATTTACCTGCCCCGACTCAAGGAAATAGATTTCGTTGGCTAGGTCTGCTTGAGAGAATATCCTACTTCCCGCCGGATAAGGACGCTTTTTTACAGGTACGCCCTTTCTTTCAAAGAATGTAGATAGGCTTACCACTTTTTCCTCCTTTTCCCCTTGAGGGGGTGGAAAAAATTTTTTTAAAGAAAATTTTGGCCTATCGGATTTTTTAACAGGCTAAACCAGGATCGTATCTTATTTCTGAAAGTGGTCCTCTTCTTTCTTACCGTTTGAATTCCTTTATAGACTACAAAGCTGTCCCAGTTTACGATAAGGCGTTGTGATTTTCAACAAGTAAAGAATACACGTAGGATTTTAACCTTTAAATATAAACCGTAAAATGGTATAATTTGGAACTTTAATTTGAAGGTGGGATAGCGAGACGCCTGAAAGTGAAAATCTTCACCGCCTTCCTAGTATAGTGGCTTTTGAGTTTTTTGTGAATTCTAGACTTTTTGGAAAAAGGAAAGGAGGTGATAAAGATATGGCTACAGGTACAGTGAAATGGTTTAACGACGCTAAGGGCTTTGGTTTTATAGCCCCAGACAGTGGCGACAAAGACGTATTTGTTCACCAGAGTGCCATCGAAACCACGGGGTTCAGGTCCTTATCTGAAGGTGACAAGGTGACGTTTGATATAGTCGAAGACGCTAAAGGGCGTAAGGCCGCCAAAGTAGTCAAGCAATAGTTTATGTTGCACGTTCATATTATATAATAAGCTTCTTCTTAAAGACGACTAATTATAGCGTATGAGCCCGACATAAGTTTATGCTGAAAAAGGGATCCCCACCGTAAAAGGTGGGGGGTCCCTTTTATACGCTTGAAGTTCGCCCCGAAGTCCTATCTACACTCTCCACACTTTCTACAAACATTTTCTCACTTCTGATGCGGAATTAAATGCCCTGATGATATCCCCATTTCCTGTTACTGCTAGTATGTTTATATCTGTGGTACAGGCGTAGTATAGGGTCACTAAATAACAATCCTTTATCATCTACATATTTTAGGGTAAGCTTATCGATCGATATCCAGCCCGTATTCAGCAACGTAAGCTACTTCCATTAATCTATAGGTGACCATACAAGCTACAATTTTCAGGGTTACATGAATGGCGCGGCGCAAACTGGGAGGCCGCAGAAGCAATTTTAAAGAAAGTCAGAACTGGGGCAGAGGCCGCCCCTTAGTTGTAGGCCCCATATTTGGTAGAAAAAAAATGTAAAAAGACCTTGACAAAATAATATTTTAATGTATATATTGAGACTCATTTGCAACTTATACCATATTTTATTTCGCTTAAAATCCCTGAAATATCAAAAAGGCTAATTTTTGAGGAGTTGTAGAGAAAGAGACTCAATTACAGAAAGAAGGGGTAATATGAACCTTTTGGTGTTATTGTTTCCTTTCGTCCTAGCGTTTTTTTGTGGCGGTGCTTCATTAGCCGCCGAGGAGGATTTGAAGGCCAGGGTTGAGACCATGGAAAAGGAACTCCAGATTCTAAAGGCCGCTCTGACCAAACAGGAGGAAAAGGCCACAAAAGACCAGGCGCTGATTACTGAACTTGAGGAGCAGAACAATCAGCAGACCAAAAAGATAGAGGAGATAAGCCAGGCCCACGAGGTACTGGAAAAGAAGTTTACCCTGGAGGAGTTCTACTTCCCAAAGAAGTCCCAAGAATTCTACGGGAAAGATTTATCCCCTCAGTTCTCAGGGATATATACAAAGCCCTTCCTCCGCAGGGCAGGGAGAAATACCTATTTGGGTGGCTATATGGATGCTAGTTACAGGATGCAACAATCCGGTAAAGACAGGTTTGAGGTCCTACGGTTCGTGCCCTTTATTTATGCCGATGTCTCTGACAGGGTAAAGGTGGCCTCCGAAATAGAGTTTGAACACGGTGGGGCGGCCGAGAAGGAGGGCGTACGTGGTGATGCAGCTACTGACGTTAATGGGAAATCAGTTCCTATACTCGATGGAGAGGCAAAACTTGAGTTTGCAACCATAGATTTCCAAATCAAAGAGTGGATTAACATGAGGGCTGGCATTATCCTTGTGCCTCTAGGCAAATTTAACCTGGTTCATGACGCCCCCCTGCAGGAACTGGTGGATAGGCCCCTTGTAGACACCTTCATCATCCCCACCACCCTTTCGCAGGCCGGCATGGGTTTCTTTGGTACGTTATATCCAACGGAGATGTCCAAGCTGGACTACGAGATATACGCAACTAACGGCTTTGGTAATGACATAAACTCATCCCAAGGCTTGATGGAGGCACGCCTTTTCAGGTTTGATAGGGACAACAACTCAAACCCAGCCCTTGTAACAAGGGTAGGTTTTAGCCCCTTCCTTGGCCTGGAGGTCGGCGGGTCTGTGCTTTTTAATAAGTTTTCAAGCACCGGTGAG
The DNA here is from genome assembly GCA_023261505.1 of Planctomycetota bacterium. Taxonomy (GTDB): domain Bacteria; phylum Planctomycetota; class Brocadiia; order Brocadiales; family Bathyanammoxibiaceae; genus JAHFOV01. Next base: position 18,830 of record JAHFOV010000010.1, on the reverse strand, counting down.
GGCAAGAGTAACTTCGTGCTGCCTGCCCTAGATTTTGCATACCAGAAGGGGCCCTTTGAGCTAGTGGGTGAGGGTGCAGTTGTGCTTCTCGATAGGGGACAAATTGTTAAGAGCGAGGAGGAGGTACCCCCGAGCAACATGTTTGGCTATTACGTGGAGCCCAGGTTCCACTTTATGCCAAAATTCCTGCGTGAGCTTGCCCCAAAGATTTTTACCGAGCGCTCCACTTTTACCCTGGTCGGCAGGTGGGACCAGGTTGACCTGGGCAATGGGTTTACTGTTGGAGAAGGCAAGCCGGCAGACCGTCGTCGGCAGAGGGCAACTATCGGGCTAAACTACCGCTACACGATGGACACCGTTTTTAAGGTTGACTACGAGTGGAACATTGAGCAATCAGGACACGATAGGACCAACAATGTCTTTGTCTTTGGATGGGCAACTTATTTCTAGTCCGAATGTTTTAAGTTGTGATAGGAGTTTCCCAAAGAGAAATCAATCTAATACCCCTGCATCCTCTTTGAGGAAAACAGGTGCTTCAGGTACGCCAAAGACGGTTCGCCAATTATTGTGGCGAAATTGAACGGCCACCGGCCTGAAGACCTCTGGAGGGTTTAACCCGCCTAAGGCTGGCTAGCCCTCCGCACATTGTTGATAAACTGGATGTTGGGCTATTGTAGGTGAATTTTGTAAACAATTAAGTAAAATATAGCACGGCATTCTGGGTTACCTACAGTGTAAGCGTTAAGAATAGGAGGAAATAAAATGAGACTGCTTTTGAGCATATTAAGTCTTTTTTGTTTTTTCTGGATAGATGGTTTAGTCGTCTTAGTGGCTAAGGATGCGATTACCACCGTAACCCTAAACGGGAAGGGGATGGTGGTAAAGAAGCAAGAAGTAGAAATGATACATGTGGAAGGTAAAGCTGAAGGTTACATTACAGGTACTTTCGTGTGGGAAGAAAAGCATGGATTAGCGCCCGAGCCTGAAGAAGCGGTGGAAAAGGGAACGATAACCATTACTGATAGAAATGGAGATACCATCCTTTTGAATTTCTCAGGTAGGGCCGACCTGAAGTCCGCTGGAAAGGCCACTCTTGAAAGTGCACAAGGTAACTTTATTTACCGAGAAGGAACAGGTCATTGGGCAAATCTCCCCCTTTCAGGGGATTATACCAAGGCTGGCGTATTTAAAGACGATTCTGTTGAGCTTAGTATAACCTTAACTGTTGAGGTGGATTAGCTTTAAATGGTTTATATATGTTTCAAGGGTTAGCTAAATCTATTGTAAAGAGGGCTTGGTTCACTTAAAATTAATGGTTTATATCCTTTTGTGTTCCATTTTCCTTCTGATGGGCTGTGCGAGTACAAAAGGGCTGGAGGTTGCTCAGCCTCAATATTCCAGGGGCTACAAGGCTGGCTTCGAAGAGACCTGGCAGGGTGCCATGAAGACACTTGAAGAACTCGGCATAGACATAAAAGAGGCAAAGAAGGATACAGGGGAGATAGAAACCAATTGGTTTTACAGAGAAGGCGAACAGGCCATGAGTATATTACATAGAGGTTACTGGAAGGAGCGTTATGAAGTGTTTTTGACCCTGGCGCCGAGAGGAGATACTACTGTGGTAAATATTCGCTCCAGGGCAGAGGAAAAGGCACCTGGCGGGACACAAGCCTACAAGTGGACAAGAAAGGCCTCCACGGGAGAAGTAGAAGAATTTTTACTTACTGAGATAGGAAAGACGTTGGCAAGTAAGGAGGAAAAATGAGGCCGGGCTGGGGTGTCTTTAGTGTATTCTTAGTTTTCTTACTGTCTGCAAATGCAGTTTCCCAGGGGACCGAGCCTCAGGATAATTATGAAGTGCAAGTCTTCCTCACCGAAGAGGAGGCCCTGAAACGGGTCTTCCCGGAGGCGGAGGAGATATTGACCGATAGACTTCTTCTTTCCGCAGAGGATAGGAAGACACTGGAAGACAGACTTGGAAGAAAACTCTTTGAGGAGGGCTTTCTGGTCTATATCGGCAGGAAGGGTGGCGAAGTCCTGGGCTATGCGGTGATAACCCAGGAGGTGGGTAAGTTCCATCCATTTGACTTTATTGTTGCAGTGAGACCAGATGGAAAGATAAAGAATATTGTCGTATTGGTTTACAGGGAGAGCCGTGGCGGAGAGGTGGCCAGAAAGCGTTTCACCCACCAGTTCATTGGCAAGTCATTGAAAAATCCTCTCAGCATAGATAAGGACATTATAAATATCACCGGTGCCACCATGTCAGTAGTGTGCATGTGTGAAGGAGTGAGGAAAGTGCTGGCCCTGGTAGATAATTTCTATCTCAGTGGGCGCAGGGATTTATCCCATGCACTGCCTTATTCTAGGCCCGCCACAGCGGATCTGCCAAAGGTTCGCCACAGCGAATCTGCCGAAGGTTCGCCACAGCGAATCTGCCGTAGGCAAGACATGACACGACCTGTATCTTATGATGGAAACTCGCAAGAGCTTTACAAAGAGGCGAGGCTTATAATGGGCACCTATGCCGAGGTCTCACTCTATGCGCCCAATAAGGAAGCGGCGTCGGAGGCGATAAAGGCGGCCTTCGGGGAGATGGAGAGGCTGGATAGGCTGATGAGCAATTATAAGCCTGAAAGCGAACTATCTAAGATTAATAGAGAGGCTGGAAAGGGGCCAGTTGACTGTGACGGCGAGCTTTTAGCAATTATTGAAAGGTCCTTACATTACAGTAATCTAACCCAGGGGGCCTTTGATATAACCGTGGAGCCTTTGGTGAATCTATGGGGCTTCTACGACGGCAAAGTAAGTATCCCCTCTCAGGAAGATATAAAGTCGGTGCTCCCTGCTGTATCTTACAAGAATATAATCATTCAAAAGCAAGCTGGCAGTGAATCGGCATCGGGCGGGAAAGGGAGCGTCTCCTTTAATAATCCCTCCACCAGGCTAGACCTGGGCGCTATTGGCAAGGGTTATGCCGTAGATAGGGCAGTGGAGGCATTAAAAGATAATGGCATAGAGGCTGCCTGCGTCAACCTTGGGGGTAATATTTACGCCCTTGGAAGCCCTCCAGGCAGGGACTGTTGGAAGATAGGAGTCCAGCACCCCCGAGAAAAAGGCCGCCTGCTGGGCCATCTGGAGTTAAAAGATTGTGCGGTGGCTACCTCTGGAGATTATGAGAGATTCTTTAACGTAAACGGTAAGAGATACTGCCATATTTTGGACCCAAGGACAGGGTGGCCGGTGGAGGGGATGGTGAGCGTAACGGTGGTTGCACCCGACGCCACCGAGGCTGACGCCCTATCTACCAGTGTTTTTGTGCTTGGGGAGGAAAATGGGCGGGAACTTCTGGAAAGCCTTAAGGGGACCTCAGCAATCGTTGTTTGTGAAAGGGATGGCGAGATAAACCTCAAGGTTACAAGAGGTATGGAAAAGATTTTAAAGGAAGAAAGCAAGAGGGTCCAAAAGGATGCGAAGGGGCTTAGCCTCAGCCTCCTTGAGTAATAAGGTATTCTTCAGCTTCTTTCTCATTTTCATGGGAATAAGCATGGGCGTTGCCTTTCTGAATTTCATAGAAAGAACGAAATTCAGCCCAGAAAAGGTGGAGAGCTATTATCTGGGCAACCTTCGGGAGGGCGAGCCGGAGGATGCGCCACTTCCCAAAGAAGGCATGCTCTTCCCCAAGACAAGAAGGGAACTGCTAGAAGTGACCCACGTGCACACCTTTTCAATACCATTGATATTTTTTGTACTATCCAGGATTCTTTCTATGACGACGATAAGAGAGGGAGTAAAGATGGCCACTTACGTGGCCTCCTTCGTGGGTATTGGCTGCATCCTTATAGGGCCGTGGTTGGTCAGGTATGTATATCCGGGGTTTTCTCTACTGCTCCTTTTTTCATACATTGTATTGGCTTCCACCTTAATTGTGTATATTGCGTGTCCTATGTACGAGATGTGGGGCATTAGAGAGGAGGGGTGGAAAGGGATGGTAAACGAGGAGTAAAAAATTTTAGAAGTTGGTGCGATTGAGACTCAACTTCAATACATTTATATTTACCTCTCCTCTTCCCCTCTAGAAAGAGGGGATTAAGGGGTGTGTATTTTCCCCTTCTTACAAAGGAGGGGATAAAGGGGAGGTTAGAACACTTTAAATTGAAAGGAGGTTAAAAGATGTCTGTTCTCATAGTTGGAGGTGACCATTTAGGTTCTATACCGAGGGAGCTGAACAAGCTGGGAGTTACGCGTCTAATCCACTTAAGCGGTAGGGACCAATCTGGATTCAGGAATGGACTGCCTGAAAGCATGGACCTTATAATAGTCCTTTACGATTACGCCAGCCATAACCTTACCCAAAGGGTAAAAGACCTCGCAAGATCAAAAAGCATACCTATCCTGTTTGCCAGGAGGTCATGGTCTTCTATATACCAAAAGCTAAATCTGGTAGGTCTAAGGTAACGCCAAATTAGCCTACAGGAAATTAAGCAAAAGTCCATTGGCTCTTCATTGGGTCTTTATCTCATAATATTTCGATTTCGTCGGCGTAATCCCAAAGTCCGATAAACAAACTAGCGGTTCCGTCTCTAGAGGATAATCTCTTGAGCGGCGTGTGTGAGAAAACAGTGGCTTGAGACACAACAAATCCCCCCTAAATCCCCCTTTCCTAAAGGGGGACTAAGGGGCATTAATGGAAACTCAGTGAATTGCTTCTCCGCCTGAGCCGGTTCGCAACGACCATCGATTTCTACAGAACTTTCTTGACTTTCCTATCTGGGTGGGTAAAATCTTGGTTACTATGACAATAAGTGAGACCATTGATGCGAAATTTGTATCGCTGAGCAATCTGGTAAATAGGCTGAGGGCGGCCAAGCACCCCCCTAGCAGCCTTCTCATACTATTTCCCCATTGTATCCAGTATTCCAAATGTCCTCAGAAGATTACCCTTGACCTTGGCGAATGCAAACGCTGTGGCAAATGCAAGGTGAAAAACCTTTTAGAGCTTTCAGAAAAATATGGGGTGCAGATTGCGGTGGCCACAGGCGGAAGGTTAGCACTTCAGAAGGTGAAGTCGGAGGAAATCCGCGGGGTAATAGCGGTAGCCTGCGAAAAGGAATTGCGCATTGGACTAATGGCCGCCCTGCCCAAGGCCATCATGGCCGTCCCGAACCTCCGCCCCCATGGTTACTGCAAAGACACCGACGTTACCATGGAAGAGGTAGAAAAACAACTCCTCATGTTCCTGGAAGACCAGGAAAACAAGTAATCCGCTTTAAGCCCATCCTCGATTGTATTTTTTTGCCTCTTGTTATTATCTGCCGCCGCTTCCTTTCAATTAACTACAAGCGCGAAGGGGTGCCACATAAATTTCCCTTGGTTGAGACGGACGAATACGTTCTCATGCCCAACGATTCTCACGGAATTTTGGCCATCGTAGGGGCAGACCTGTGTGTCTGCCCTGACTCGTGCATCAAGCCGTTATCGGTTAAACACAAAAGGGGCGAACACATAGGTTCGCCCCTACATAAGCCCTACATAAGATAATACAATGGTTCAAAACAATGACTACCAACGAATATATTTGGGCTGTTAAACAATATAGATAGCCGCTCGGGGATCTCAGTCGAATTTACTCGTAGCGGAGTATCTCCACGGGGTCCAACCTGGCAGCTTTCACGGCGGGGTAAACGCTGGCAAGGGTGCTTAGGAATATAGCCACTCCGGCTATAATGGCTATACTCCAGGGGTTTACTTCAGTAGGTATTTTTTCAAAGTAATAGACTTCGGGTGGAAAGGGCCTCCAACCTGTGATGTGATAGAGCTGGCCTTCAAACCAGTTCACTTGAGCAACTATCAATAATCCAAATCCCACACCAATAGCGGCACCGATAAACCCGATAGAAAAACCTTTAAAGAGGAAGATGCTTGAGATGCCTGTCTGAGTGGCGCCCAGGGCCTTCAGGATGCCTATATCCTTGGCGACAATAAAGACTATCATACGAAGGATAGCCATAATGCAGAAAGCCGCCACTAGAAGGAAGAAAAAGAGAATGACAGCCATGACCCTCCTTTCCAGTGTCACCGCCCTTAGGAAGGTCTTGCGTAAATCTTCCCAGGTCTGTACAAAATAGCCAGGGCCCAATTGCTTCTGTAGGTTTTCCCTTACTTGAGGGCCGTGGCGGTAATCATCTAATTGCAGACTTATCCCTGTTACGGCATTAGAAGCGCCCACCAGTTCCTGGGCGGCCTCCAGCGGGATATATACAGAGGTCTTATCAAAGTCGTACATCCCAGATTGGAACATTCCCTCTATCACAAAGGCCTTTACGCTTATCTTGTCCCAGCCTTTTACCGTCACTAATGTAATTTTCTCCCCCGCAGGTATGAAACTCTCGGGGTTTTTCACAGTGTCTCCTGGTGCTAGCCTCAGGAGTTCCGTACCTCCGAAGATGCTGGGTGCATTGGTTTCCCCGTGCACCTTAAGGAGGTCTTCCGGCTTCTTACCAAACTTGCCTATATAGGAGGCGAAATCCCCCACCTTTGCCTCCTGTACGGGGTCTATACCTCTGAAATAAGCAAACTCCCTGTTTCCCCTTACCCTGGCCAGGGCAGGCCCTTCCACAAAGGGAGCGCAGGCCTTTACATGTTCAACGCCCTTTACCACTTCCATAACCTCTTTATAGTTATCAAAGGCATAAAGCCCACCTATCTTCATGATAACCACATGGGCGAGGGTACCACGTATTCTTGTCCTTAGCTCCCTGTCAAATCCGCTCATAACAGAGATAACAATAATATATGTCATTACACTAAGGGCTACGGCAGCAACTGCTATGTAGCTGCTCTTTTTCTTCTTTAAATACCGTAAGGCTATGAAAAATTTATACATTTGAACATTTGTAATTTGAACATTTGTTATTTGGAATTCGTATTTGTGAGCTATTTTATCACACATTTCTATCATAGATAATGAATTTTGATAAAAACTTGTAGAGTATATAATGCATTTTGATAGAATTTTAAAGAGTTCTATTATTAATTGAAATGTAGCGTGCGACCTTGTGTCGCACGATAGAAGGACATGCCAGACAAGTCCGCCAAAGGCTGAAAGCCCGCCAATTAGTTTGGAGGGCGGATCTGTTCGCCATAATAATTGGCGAATCCGCCTATCTTTGTGGTGGACCTAAGGCATGACTGGCACGCTACACTGGAGGATTATATGCTGAGATACCTAACCGCAGGAGAGTCCCACGGCAAGTGCCTGATAGCAGTGGTGGAGGGTCTGCCCGCCGGACTCAAGATAGATACCGAAACAATGAACGCAGAACTTGTCCGACGACAGGGAGGCTACGGCCGTGGACCGAGGATGAAGATCGAAAAGGATGAGGTAGAACTCCTTTCTGGCACAAGAAAGGGCCTCAGTATCGGTAGCCCTGTTTCCCTCAAGATAAGAAATCTGGATTATTCTATAGAGGACCTCCCAGAGCTTACCAGGGCAAGGCCTGGCCATGCCGATTTGGCGGGGGCCATGAAGCATGGGTTTCACGACATGCGTAATGTCCTGGAGAGGGCCAGCGCCAGGGAGACTGCCGCCCGGGTGGCCGCGGGTGCGCTTACAAAGACACTCCTCAAGGAATTCAATATCGATGTACTGGGATATGTTGTGGGTATTGGAGGTTTTCTGGCTACCGCCATCCCGGGTGACCCTCAGGAGTTACAACGCTGTAGGGACTCAAGCCCCCTCTACTGTCCTGATAAAGAGGCAGAAAGGGGTATGATGGGGAGGATAAAGGAGGCTGAAAAGGCAGGGGATACTGTGGGGGGGATAATAGAGGTGGCGGCCTTTGGGGTGCCACCTGGCCTGGGCAGTTATGCCCAATGGACGGAGAGGCTGGACGGGAGGTTGGCAAGGGCTGTCATGGCCGTCCAGGCCATAAAGGGGGTAGAGATAGGGCTAGGCTTTGAGGTGGCAGAAAGGTTAGGCTCCCTGGTGCATGATGAGATATTTTATGATAAAATTCCCCTTAGTCCCCCTTTAGAAAAGGGGGATATAGGGGCATTAAAGGGCCTGACAAGCGGGTTCTACAGAAAGACCAATAACGCAGGCGGTCTTGAAGGAGGCGTAACAAATGGAGAACCTGTAGTCTTAAGGGCTGCCATGAAGCCCATACCTACCCTCAGAAAGCCCCTTTCCTCAGTAGAACTCTCTAGCAAAACGCCTGTGCAAGCGGCTGCGGAGCGTTCCGATGTCTGCGCCGTCCCCGCCGCCTCCGTAGTGGTGGAGGCAGTGGTGGCCTTTGAACTAGCCTCCGCCTTCCTGGAAAAATTTGGGGGTGACTCTCTGCAGGAGGTGAAAAGGAATTATACGGGTTACCTGGGGCAGATAAAGGGCCTTTAAAAAAATAATTACAAATTACAAATTACATACTAAAAATTTGCGGATTTTCATTTGCCGTTGATTTTAGAAGGGAAATGACATATAAAAAAAGCCCACCCCGGGCGGGCCAGTCTGCAAGAAAAGACACGTAGGGACAGGTCTTTAGACCTGTCCATCGGACAGACCTAAAGGTCTGTCCCTACATTAATGGGAGAAATGTCCAATGAATAGGGTAGGGATTATCGGCGGTAGTGGGCTTTACGATATAGAGGGCATAAAGGACATTCAGAAGGTAGAGGTAGGAACGCCTTATGGAAAGCCTTCGGATGTCTTTACTATGGGGAAACTCTCAGGAAGGGAAGTGGTTTTTCTTCCAAGGCATGGCTCAGGGCACACCATCGCTCCCACTCAGCTACCTTTCAGGGCTAATATCTATGGGATGAAGAAATTGGGGGTGGTGCAGATTATTGCTGTTAGCGCCGTAGGAAGTATGAAGGAGGAGATAAGGCCCCTGGATATTGTCATACCTGACCAATTTTTTGACCGCACTAAGGCCCGCGTAGATACCTTCTTTGGGGATGGGATTGTGGCCCATGTTAGCATGGCCGATCCTGTGTGCGCTGGGGTAGCAGATGGTCTTCATAGGGCTGCAAAAGAGTTAAGCTTAAGGGTTCACAAGGGAGGTACTTACATCTGTATTGAGGGTCCCCAATTCTCCACCAGGGCAGAATCCCTTGTCTATCGTATGCTAGGCGTATCAGTAATTGGTATGACCAACCTCCAGGAGGCCAGGCTGGCCAGAGAGGCTGAGATATGCTACGCTACCCTGGCGTTATCAACAGATTACGACTGCTGGCATGCGGAAGAGAAACCAGTTACAGCCGAGATGGTTATAGCAAACCTAAAGAAGAATGTAGAAAACGCCAAAAAGATTATCAAGGTGGCCATTCCCCAACTACCTATGGTACGCAACTGCCCCTGCTCCGTTGCCCTAAAGGATGCAATTATCACCAGGCCAGAGGCCATCCCCCAGAATCGAAAAGAAGAGCTAGACCTAATTATAGGGAAGTATGTAACGGGTTAGAGAAACTGAAAGCCGATGGAAAAAGAGATACATAAAGAGAACCGCTTTATACCCCACCTTGCCGACTACAAAAAGACATGCCATGGCTTTCGTTGGGAGGCGGTAGGGAAGGAGCTAGCCCTCGACTCTGGAAAACTTAACATCGCTATTAAGGCCATTGACCAGCATACAGGGTCATGGAGGAAGAACAAGGTAGCCCTCTATTGGGAAGGGGCAAGAGGGCGAGGCAGTAATCAGCCAGAGGCAGACATGCGTTCAGGCCGCAACTTTACCTTCGCCGAGTTGAGTACCGAATCCAACCGTATAGGCAATATGCTGCTTAACCTGGGGGTAAGGCGGGGTGACAGGGTATTTGTCTTCCTACCGAGAATACCAGAACTTTACACCAGTATTATTGCCATAGCAAAGATAGGGGCAGTGGCGGGGCCGATGTTCTCGGCCTTCGGGCCAGAGGCCATCAGGGACCGCCTCCTGGATAGTGGTGCCAGGGTACTTATCACCCATGCCTCTCTCAGAGAACGAATACATCAGGTGTGGGATGAACTGCCGGAGCTAAAACATGTGGTAGTGGTGGGAGATAGGGACAGACTATGGAAAGGGGAGGTAAGTTTTGAAAGGGAGGTAGAGAAGTCTTCCAGGGAACTGGAGGTGGAGGATATGGACCTGGAAGACCCTCTGTACATCCTTTACACCTCTGGCACCACAGGGAAGCCAAAGGGGGTCGTGCATGTTTGCCACGATATGGTTTCACACTATATTACCACTAAATTGGTGCTGGATTTGAGGGAAGAAGATGTCTACTGGTGCACGGCTGACCCGGGGTGGGTAACAGGTACGGTCTATGGTATTTGGGGGCCCTGGCTAAATGGTTGTTCTCAGGTAACCTTTGAGGGCCGTTTCGATGCGGAACACTGGTACTCTATCATTGAGCACTACGGCGTGACAGTCTGGTACACTGCACCGACAGCCCTCAGGATGCTCATGAAGGCAGGCCCGGAGGTAGTGAAGAAGTATAACCTCAAGGGCCTTCGGTATATCCTGAGCGTGGGAGAACCCCTTAACCCTGAGGTGATTCGCTGGGGGCTGGAGGTCTTTGGTCTGTGCATCCACGATACCTGGTGGCAGACGGAGACCGGAGCTATAATGATAGCCAATTACCCCAGCATGCCAGTAAGACCCGGTTCAATGGGGAAACCCTTCCCTGGAACAGAGGCGGCCATTATTGATAATAAGGGCAACAAGCTTCCACCTGGAACCCGTGGTATCCTGGCCCTGAAGCCCGGCTGGCCCTCTATGATGCGGGCCCTTTGGGGGGATGAGAAACGATACAAAGAGTACTTTACGATTCCTGGCTGGTACACCACAGGGGATACCGCCTATATGGATAATGAAGGCTACTTCTGGTTTATCGGGCGTGCTGATGATGTAATAATGACTGCGGGCCACAGGGTAGGCCCCTTTGAGGTAGAGAGCGCACTCGTGGAGCATAGGGCGGTGGCCGAGTCCGGAGTTATCGGTAAACCAGACCCAGAGCGAGGGGAGATTATCAAGGCCTTCATCGTCCTAAGGCACGGGTTTAAACCCTCCAAAGAATTGGAGGAAGATATAAAGGAGTTCATCAAGCATCGCCTCTCCGCCCACGCTTACCCAAGAGAGATACAATTCATGGACGGCATCCCCAAGACCCGCAGTGGCAAGATAATGCGACGATTACTCAAGGCCAGGGAGCTGGGCCTGCCAGAGGGGGACCTTTCAACACTGGAAGATTGAGGTTATACATTTTGTGAAATGCGTACGTTTGATAATCCTCATTATTATAAAATCTTAGAAGTTAATGAAACAGCAAGCCAGGAAGAAATTTCCACTGCATTTCGGCGACTATCTAAAGAATACCACCCTGATAGAGTTCCCTTAGATCTGTCACGATTAAAGCATGAGGCACAGGAGAAGTTTAAGGAGATAAATGAGGCCTATTGTGTTTTAAGCGACCCAGAGAAACGGAGGCAATACGATGCCTACCTAGAGGTTCTCAGAGAGACAGAGAAAGCAAGTAAATATCATGCGAAGGATTACCACGAAGCGCCAAGTGCAGATGAAGAACCCGATACTGAACAAGAGCGAGAGGGGGTAGTTATTACTTGCCCATACTGCGAGCAGAAACTCCGAGTGCCTGAGGGACAGGTTTTGCAAGTTCGATGTCCTTCTTGTGATGAAATCTTCGTATATCCCTTTACAGAACACTCTAAGAAAAAAGATTTTATTACTATAGGTTCTTCAAAAGAAGAGGTTTTAGAGGTGCTTGGTCAACCCGATAAAACTACGCTATCGGTATCAATATCTTTCTCGGTAAGTAGAAAGTGGTATTATGGCTCTTCATACATAATTTTCAGAGATGACAAAGTTTATGAGTACTATCAAAGCCCTTTGGGAAAAGATTTAAGGATAAAAATTGAAGAAACACCTAAAGAAGAGCATCGTGGAACAGAACGGAGTTGGGATGAGCAATTTCAGTATCAAAATAAGTCCCGTGAGGGTATGGGAGAGAAATCTAAACAAGCTGAGCCACCCACCTCTGGTGAGTTACCTAGAATAGGCATTTGGTTAAGGGTTTTTGCCTACACTATAGATTTTTCAATTCTTGCGTGTGGTATGGAAGCTCTTTTGTGGTATGTATATCTTTCGATTTATCCTAACCAAGTAATATTTCTTGGGTATTTTCTAGTCTTTCCACTATATTTTGTCTACTTCATGTTTCTGCAATCACACGGCAGACAGACCATCGGTGAAAGATTTGTAGGTATTAAAGTTTTTCCACTTTCCGAAGCACTGCTCACAAAAAAGAAAGCCGTATTAAGGTATTTATGCTGTTTAATACCTTTTTATGGTTTAGCGACTATACCTTCTCTTTTAAATTCAAAACAAAGTATTGCAGATGTGATTATAAAAACACAAGTCTTACAAATAAGAAAAGTTGCAAGAATTAGATTTGTTCTACCAATAGGACTACTGATTTTTTGGGCATGGGTGGAGTCTGCAGCACGTAAAGAAAATTTTGAAAAAACTACTCCTTCACAAGTTTCCATGGTCGCACAACCACCAAAGCACGCCGAAAGATCGTCGTTACCCCGTCAAGAAACTGGAACTAGCACATTGTCCACCCAAGATATTGCCTCCATGTATTGGAACTCAGCAGTTTCAATTTCGACCTATGACTCTTATTCACAAAATGTGGGACAAGGAAGCGGGTTTGTGGTCAGCCCTGATGGGGTAATAGTTACCAATAATCATGTCGTAAAACCTGGTCAGACGCCCCTTATAATCTTTCCCAATAAGACTTATTATTATGCAAGTGTTTTAAAGAGGGACAGTATCAATGATATTGCTATTTTAAAGATAAAGGCTGACAATCTTCCCATAATACCCTTAGGAGAGTCAGGTAAAATATCTGTTGGGGATAAGATAGTAGTTATTGGGAGTCTGCTCGGATTACAAAATACAGTCACGGAGGGAATTGTATCTGCCATTAGAGTTTCAGAAGATAAAAGAATTAAAATCTTGCAAATAAGTGCGCCTATTTCTCCTGGGTCAAGTGGTAGTCCAGTAATAAATATGTTAGGGCAGTGTGTAGGTATTGCGACAATGTATGTCGAGAAGGGTCAAAACCTCAATTTTGCAGTACCAATCGAATATGTTATTTCCCTTCAAAGTGAGGGAACAATGCCAACACTAGAATCATATGTAGAAGATATGATAAAAGCACTTACCTCTGAGGGCTACCAAGACTCTCCTCAATTAAGGCAACTTCTAAAAGATAGGTTTGAGAAGAAATACACTCTTAGTATTCCAAAAGTATCGGAAAGCCCACCTCCTCTAAGCCTTTTTACAGGACTTGTAGTTTCCCAGGGTGAGCAGTGGGTAAGGGTGATAGAAATTAAACCTGGATGCCCTTCTGCGAGGGCAGGGTTGCAGGTAGAGGATCTCATTCTGGTCATAAATGGGCAAAAAGTGAAGACACTGGAAGAGTTTGTTAAAGTATCTGAAGAAAACGGGAGAACAACAGAAGTTAATCTGTTAATCTTGAGAAAAGGTACCCTTTTGGAGAAGAGGTTGGATTGGATTCTTATTTATCTTGGCCCAGATTAGAGGTACTAGGTTCGGGCTACTCAAGGCCAGGGAACTGGGCCTGCCGGAAGGTGACCTCTCTACGTTGGAAGATTAGTAATTAGTGGCCAATGGCTCTAAACTAAGCTCCGGTAAAGATCGAGTCTCACTAAGGCTAAGGTAGCACTTGAAGTTTCTAGGAGATGAAAACTATGCCTGATTACCCTGATAGACTGACCTTGGAACAAGTAAAACAGATCAGTAAAATAAGTAAAGATTTTGGGTATAAAAACTTAAGCAAGATGCATCTGCATAGGCTAGACCTGAGCAGGTGCTACCTGGTCAAGGCCAACCTTAGCGAGGCCGACCTGACCGCGGCCGACCTAAGCGAGGCCGACCTGCGCGGGGCCAACCTTAGCGGGGCCAACCTTAGCGGGGCTGACCTGAGAGATGCCGATCTGAACGAGGCCAACCTTAGCGGGGCAAACCTTAGCGAGGCAGACCTTCGCGGGGCCAACCTGACCGGGGCTAACCTCAGCAAGGCCAACCTAAGAGGGAGTGACTTAAACAAGGCCAGCTTGGTCGGGGCTACTCTGAGCGGGGTTGACCTTAGCGGGGCCAACATGAGAGGAGCTATCCTTAGGAAGGCCAACCTAAGCGGGGCCAACCTGAGGAAGGCTGTCCTTGAAGGGGCCGACCTAAATGAGGCCGACCTTTATGATACTGATTTCACTGAGGCGCTTTTAAAGGGTATACTCCACGTTGAAATGGCAAAGAACGTTCAAAATGCCAAAGGGCTCATATAGGAGTTGTCGCTGTGAAAAGCCCACCTATTTAGGCATTAAAGGGATTTAATTTATTAAGTATTTACTTCACAATTCCTAACCCTTGGCCTCTGCTTTTCTCTCTCTCCTTCATAATCTCCTGGTACCTCCTGAACTCCCTGTCTGCCTCTGCGTTTCTGCCCAATTTTCGGTATATGGAGGCAAGGTGCATGTGGGCCTCTGGAGAGTTGGGGTCTAGCCCAAGGGCTTTTTTGTACTCTCCGATAGCCTCATCAAAAAGGCCCATAGCAGTATAGGCCCGGCCTATGAGGAGATGGGGTTCTACCTGATTTGGGTCCGCTCTAAGGGACTCCATGTATTCTTTCACCGCCTCGTTGTAAAGTCCTTTGGCAAAATAGGCACTGCCCAGGAGGGTGTACCATGAGGCATGAAAGGGGTCTAGCTTTACGGCCTCTTGCAGCTCTTTTATAGACTCATCTAATTCCGTTGTGGCCAGGTAAATCTCCCCTAAGTGCATGTGAGCCTCTGCCAGGGTGGGTTGCAGCTTGATGGCCTTCTTTAGATGGTGCATAGCCTCTTCATAATTCCCCTCCTGGAGGAAGGCCAGTCCGAGAGCCATCTGATATTTACCCTCTTTAGGTTTCAGTTTTATTGCCTGGTTGAACTCATTAATAGCCTCTTCCCTGTTCCCCTTCTCTAAATACGTGTAGCCGAGCAGGGACCTAAGTTCTGCGTCTTTTGGGTCAAGGGTTATGGCATTCTTGAACTGGATTACAGCCTCGTCCAAAAATCCCTTTTCCTTACATGCCTGGCCCAGGAGTTTTCTGGCTTCTGAGAGTTTCGGGTCAATTTCTACTGCCCTCTTTAACTCCGCAAGGGCCTCATCCAGCCGCCCCTCTTGAAGGTAAGAGCGGCCTTTTTGTAGAAACGCCTCAGCCTCTTCGGCTCCTAAGAGGCAGGGAGATAGGAAAATCAGCAAACCCACCAAAAAAGCTACTAGCTTGTACTTTGATAGTCCCCCTCCCTTGACGTGAGGGGGAAGGTTGAAAATCCGCCATCTTTTAGGCGGGGGGAGGGTGATGTTCACCCCGACCCTACCCTCCCCCCTCAAGGGTGAGGAAAATTGGGTAGCCCTGCACTTTTTCAAGGGTCTCATTGTCTATTCTACCTTTATCAATAATTAGGGACTAAAAGGACAGGGGCTAGCAGAAACTAACCCCTAATCCCTGACCCCTAACTCCTATTTTCCCCCGCTACCAGGGCCAGGGTCTTTGTGGGTAGCCAGGGGGCTATGACTGTAAAACTCCTTGCCACAGGAAAACCACCGTCTCCCAGGAAGGAAAGGACCTCAGGCAATGTCCTTAACTTTTGGGCCCTTGTAATAGCATAAATATATCTATTTATCCATGAAATTGGCGAGGGCAAAAATTCCCAAAGGGCCAGGTTTCCCCCGGGAATCAGCACTCTATATGCCTCCCTCAGGCATGAGGCCAGACTCTCATCTGATAAATGTTTTATTACATAGGCCAGGAACACGAGGTCAAAGCTCTGGGACTTGAAGGGCAAGGTGGAGGCTGGAGATTCTACCAGGAATATGCGGTCATTTAATCCCTTCTTCTGAATGTTTTGTCTTGCCCTATCTAACATGACAGGTGAAATATCTATGCCAAAGTATGTTTTATTAGAGCCATTCACAGAATAGGCCCTGGTAAGGATGCTGGCCGCCCCACAGCCAATCTCTAAAACTCGATGGCTGGACCTTAATCTGCAGTGTCTCAATAGATTTCCTACATAGAAAAATCCACTTATGTCAAAGACCATCCTGCCTACAAAAGAGAGGGTTCCCAACCCCCCTCCTTCCAATTCATCGTAAAAGACCTGGGCAAACTTTTCATCCTCGTACATGTGCCACCTCCAGTGTTTCCCGCCGGAGGCGGGTTGCCTTTCTGACCCGCTCCACGGCTATCTCCATGGCGGCGTCCCTCGGTTTTATACCTTTAGACCTGGCATGTTCCAGCACTGTGCGTGTATTATTCTTGATTTTTCTTTCAACCATCTCAAACATCTTTTTGGGATTATAACCCCTGTACTCAGCATAGGAGGATATTACCCCACCTGCATTGGCCACAAGGTCTGGCACCACCAGTATACCCTTTTTATGGAGAATTTCTTCCATATTGGGGGTCATTGGGATATTGGAGCCCTCCACTATCAATCTTGCTTTTATTTTATTTACGTTCTCAGAAGTAATCACATCGGAAAGGGCAGCAGGGATGAGAATGTCTACCTTCAATTCAAAAAGTTCTTTTGTCGGTAATACGGTTCCTGGTTTATAGTTTGTGACGCTCCCCGTCGCCTCTTTTCGTTTTATCAGAGTCTCTATCTCAAGACCTGCCTCATTATAAACAGTACCTTTTCTATCGGAGACTGCTACCACCCTTGCCCCCAGTACTGAAATATGCCTGGCTACAAAGGAACCCACGTTACCGAAGCCTTCGATGGCCACTGTAATGTCCTTTATATTAAGTCCGAGAAAGGAAATTGTCTCGGCGGTAGAATGTACCACTCCGAAGCCAGTTGAACCGAACTCGTGGGGTATGCCACATTCTTCGCCTGGCTTGACGCACATTTCGGCGGGTTTGCCTGTGCAGGATTTGAGGGAGCCGTTGGCCTCGGCGTACCAGCGCATATCTTCCTGTCCAGTACCTACGTCAGGCCCGGCGATATAAAGAGAAGGCGAGAGGGGTTTAATAGCCCTGGCGAAGGATTGAATGAGAGCTTTTCTAGTTTCAGCGGTGATTTCCCGAGGTTCAGCAACTATGCCTGATTTGGCCCCGCCAAAGGGTATCTTAGCCAGGGCATTTTTCCAGGTCATAGTCCTGGCCAGACGAAACACCTCCTGAACAGTTACGCTGGAGGTCATCCTGATTCCCCCCTTTCCAGGGCCAAGGGCAGTATTATCAATGACCAGAAACCCATGCATCCCCATTACAGGGTCATAAACCTCGAGCACTTTCTCCGGGCCAAACTCATCCCACTCTATCATAAATTCTCCTCCAGCTTTTTTTATTATAATTGAATTTTGGCCTCGTAGAAATGAACAACTTAAATGCGACCAGTCACAGCCATTGTTTGCGGACTATGGGCCAACCTCCTATTTCATATTGCATGATTCTGCCTACTTAAGACCCCAAGAACCTGCAGTTTTTGACCTGATAATACAAAAAGAGCACCTGCAAATTTTTTAACCTCCCCTTAATCCCCTCCTTTGTAAGAGGGGAAAGTACACACCCCTTGGTCCCCTCTTTTTAGAGGGGAAAAGGGGAGGACAATTTTTGATTTGGGCTTTGCATTTCATCATGTAATTTGAGCTTCGACATTCGGCTTTAACCTCCCCTTAATCCCCTCCTTTGTAAGGAGGGGAAAGGGGTGGTAGATTTAAAACACGTTAAATAGTGAGTCAAGCCTTCAGCGTTGCTTAAAAGCATACCTGAAGGTTGCCGTACCCTGCCCTTTACGATGACTTCCAGAGGAGACTCTTCGATTCCTATTCGTTCAGCCCCCAATCATATTCTATAAACTTAATCTCTTTTTTCTCATCCATTATAGATTTGGATACGCCTGATGGAAGGAGGTCGCTGAGACTGTTGAGAAATGCACGTAAGAGGCCTCTTTTTGCCAAAGGTTCTAGAATGGGGGATAAGAGTATTCCCGCTTCTGTGACGTAGAGGTTGGCGGGACTATTAAGGAAGGTCTTAGTATCATCATTTAGTTGCTTCTCCAGGTATCTGCCACAATAGGCCTCTTTGCGGAGTGGAGGTGAGCTTTTTGTGCCTGAAACCAAAGCGAAAAGGGCCTTAGGCTCCTTAAGATCGTCAAGGAGGTAGTTTTGGAGGTCATTAAGGGTGAAGGCCTTGCCAGCAACCTTGATCTTGTCCTTGTCAAAGAAGCCTTTTATCTCTTTAACACCCTTAATGGGATACTTTTCACCCACCCGCTTTAGAACGGTAGCATTATACACGTCTATCCAGAAGGCAATTTGTTCCTCTCTGGGAAGGGCCTCTAGGTCCTCTTTATACACATAAGAGACAGTTTTGAAGAATTCTTGCAAATTGGGGTTCTTTTTTAGTACCGTGTAGTTTACTCCCTTAGCCGTTAAGCAGTTGGCGAGGACCTTGTCCATGGCCGAATGGTCAAAGTGCTGAGGAATGAGACCACCGGACTTTGGATTGTACATCCATCTCTGTGCGTAGGTGTCCCCCTGGATGTCAATAACATTTAATGATAACTGCCATTGTCCGTCTTGTAATTTTTCCCCCTTACCGAGTATATCCTCAGGCTTGACACCTTTCTCTTCTATCATGCCTAGGCCCTTGTTTATAGCGGGGGATATAATATATTTGTCCCCTGGGAAGGAATAGGCCATGGCCTCGTCATTCATAGCCTGCAGATTTCCGCTCTGTCTGCCGTAGCGCCACTTAAGCTC
>JAHFOV010000070.1 GCA_023261505.1 Planctomycetota bacterium | reverse complement strand
TTTGCCATGCCCTCCTTGCGCCCCAGTTCCTCATTGATAGCCAGCGACTTCCTGTACATCTCCTCTGCGGCCTTGAGGTCTCCACGGGTCTTGTAAAGGATGCCAAGGTTGCCGTATTGACTTGCCATGCCCTGCTTCATCCCCAACTCCTCATTTATTGTCAGGGCCTTTCTGTACATCTCCTCGGCAGAGGTAAAGTTCCCACAAGTCAGGTAAAGCTTGCCTAAGTCGGCATAGGCGGAAGACAGGAGTTGTTTGTCTTTACTCTTTTTTACAATATCTTTTAACTGCTTAATTTTTTCTTCACTCATTCTTTGAGACATTTTTCAGGTAGAATTTGCAATTTGTCAATCCAAAATACTTATTCCTTTTTGAGTTGGTACTTTCTGTAGCCCTTGTCCGTGTTTTTTATATTCTCTTGTATAAGCCAGAACATACTTCTTATCTTACGTTCAAATCCAAGTTAGGGAGAGGAAAAGCGTATCTGTTCTGGTTTAAATAATATTTCACGTATAATGACTAAATTGTCAAGCCAACGGCAAAGGTGCACTCTGAATAATTTCTCCCATTGACCTTCATCTTCATAAACCTGACACAAAAATCCTTTTTCTGCCTCAATATGTTTTCTGAACTCCAAAACCTTCCGCAACTGTTCTCCTGGGTCTGCCATCATTTCCTCTGAAACAGCCCGAAAGTGGAGCCAGATTTCGGGCCTGCCACCTCTTTCTTCGTTCAGGCGTTTTGCCAGTTCATATTCTTCTTCAAATCCTGACGTATATTTTCCTGTGGGTGTCCCCCACCTTTTCCACAAGAGCATGATGATAAGGTCGCAGTCTTCTATGTCTTTATTAATCAACGCTTGGGGCCGCCCCTTGCCTGGCAGGGTATCCTCCCAGCCCAACGGTTTTAACGCTATTTCAAGAGAGTTAGCTTTTATTTCATTAACTTCATTAACGATGTCTCTGAATATGGTACGTTCGGCCTGCACATCCCCAGGGGAGGCTATAAATATTTTGATTACCCGTAGAGTTTTTGCTGGAGGTTTTGGCATTTGCGTATCTATCTATGGCCGACGTATTATAGATTTTAAGGTGTTTCATTACAATGATCTTTACCCGGGGCTTTTCAACGATTGTCCATCCACACACGCCCCATGTGCTATCTAAGAATTCTGAAGTTCGGACAAAAGTTGGAACCCTATACTCCGCCCCAGGCGGATTAGCCAGAAATGGTTAGGAAAACCCCCTCCTTACGAAGGAGGGGGAAGGGGGAGGTGGTCACCCCCACCCTTCCCTCCCCCCTCAAGGGGGAGGGAACTTTAGTGCTTATAGTCTAAACAACTGACAGCAAAAGAAGTTACGCAATGTCCGAACTTTTGTCCGAAGGTCACAAAAATTGACTTTGAAAAAACAATACACTATGCTATATTTATCTCCGTGTTTGGTATAGGGCTTTGGGTTTTCTGCATAAAAGAGGAGCAAAAGGGTGAAAGTAAGGCACTGCATGACAAAACGGCCTTTAGTCTTGGGGCCCGAGGACGGGGTTAGAAAGGCGGCCTCTTTGTTTTTGGACAAGAAGTTTGGGGCGGCACCTGTGGTGGACAAAGAGGGTCATTTGGTGGGTATTATTTCCATAATAGATATACTTAATACCTTCAGCCCGGATTTTTTGCCTCTATTGAAGGATTTGAGTTTTATTAAGGACTACGGGGCACTGGATATCAGGGTGAAGGATGTTCGGGAACTGGAGAAGACAAAGGTGGGAGACATAATGGCAAGAAACGTTATTACCGTAGACGAGGATAGCGATTTACTTGTGGCCATTGCCTTGATGCGGAAAAACGGCTTCAAGCATCTTCCTGTTGTTAAAGGCAGCAAGTTGATAGGCATCGTCTCCCAGACCGATGTTTGCCGAAGATTCCTAGAGATCTGGGAAGGTCAATTAAAGGGTGAAAATTCGTAGTAATGCCCTCCCTGCATTTTTAATAATAACCCTCCTATTTTTCACAACTCCTATCTTTGGAGAGACGGAAGTATACTTTTCTCCAGAGACCGACATACTTCAACTCCTCTTACAGCAAGTAAATCTTACAAAGGACAGTCTGTATGCAGCAATTTCCTCAATAGACTCAGGGGAGTTAGTTCAGGCACTTATTGAGGCCAAAAAAAAGGGGGTAAAGATTCAGTTAATTATTGATGGGGAAAGTGTCCTAGAAAATCCCACGCAGGTAAAATTCTTGCAAGAGGGGGGGCTGGAGGTCAGGCTCCTCAGGGGGGACGCAGGAGGGCGCATGGACAATAATTTTGCCATATTTGACAGGAAAGAACTGCTTACCGGTTCTTACTACTGGACGGAGAGGTCCCAGAGGTTTAACCTCGAAAGTGTACTCCTAACAGACGAACCGAAAGTGGTAGAAACCTATTTAAAAGAGTTTGACCGTCTTATTGGGCTATCAAAGGAAACGCCGGTTAAAAAACCTCTCCTGAGACCTGCACCTTTAAAGCCACCCTCCCAAAAAGAGACAGAAGGGAAAGAATTCCTCGATACCTCCTTTCAGGAGTTAGACAACATCTTTGGCGAAGAAAGCTCTCTGACAGGTAGCCAAAAAAAGAAGGTCTGGGAAAACTACCGCGGTAAATATGTGCAGTGGCAGGGAATTGTTGTATACAAAGGGGTTGGTCGTATGGACTGGAATAGGGTAGGGCTAAGTCATAACCAGGGAAAAGAAGCAGATGTAGAGGTCTCTTTTAATTCGAGAAACATGGAGGACATACTTTCTTTGCAGGAGGGGGATACAGTTACTTACACTGCCAAACTCTCTAGTAGAAAGGGGCATGGCGCACCTTACCGTTTAGAAGATGGAGAGCTTCTGGAGCATAAGTGAAAGGACTTCGGGATATCCGCCTTAGGCGGACACCCGAAGTCCTGTAAAGAGCCAATGAAAAATTTTTACCAAACAGTAGAGGGTTTCTGGAAGAGCTCAAGAACTACAAAGCGGTTGCTGCCCTTTAAGGTAACATCCTGACACTTCTGGCCACTCATTCCACCCCATTCACCCTTAGCGCATACCGTGTAATCCCCAGGAGGCAGGGTAAATACACAACTACCGTTATTCTTTGTAGTATCTTCCCTATCTCCTATAGTTACGGCAGCATCCTTTACAGGGGCATTTCCCAGGGCTATAACGATTATCTGAACCGTCACAGACTCCTCTGCCTTAGCTACCGGGGCCCCTATCCCTAGGAATAAGGCTAAACAGGTTGCTAGCGTTAACATCTTTTTCATCTTAACCCAGTCTCCTTTCTAATATACCTTTCCTCCCGCAAGATACAAACTATATCCTCCCCCCTGTGGATGGAATAAATACCGTATCCTTTGTAAGGGGGTCATCCGATCCAAGCCACAGGCCCATATATAATACGGAGACAAATTCATTTGTCAACAAAAAAATTTGCTATAGTCGTGAAGTATATGGATATGAGTTAGCTTTTTCAGGATTATTTTGCTAATCTGACAGCGAACTGGTGAAAGCCTGAATTGGCGGATGGAAGAAAGGATTTCCAACAATCAAATGAGCCTTAGAAAATGAGCTTATAATTTGTAAATAAAGGACTGCAAAAAGAGATTTAAAAGGAGGACTTCTATGGAAAAGGTGGAAAATATTGTAGTTATCGGAGGTGTGGCGGCGGGACCCAAGGTGGCTGCAAAGGTACGCAGGCAAGACCCAACGGCAAATATTACCCTCCTCACAGAAGAGGAGTACCTCTCCTATTCTATATGCAATTTACCCTATTTCATAGGGGACATTGTGAAAAACCCAAAAGAACTCCTAGTACGTGAGCCAGCCTATTTTAAAAATATATTCAATATAGATACCCTCTTATGCCACAGGGCCATTAAAATAGACACCGCTAAAAAAGAAGTAAAAGTTTTGGATTTGGAGACGCAAAAAGAAAAGTCCTTCCCTTACGATAAATTAATCCTGGCCACAGGTGCCAGCCCCATTAGGCCCCCCATAAAGGGTATAGAATTCCAGAATATTTTTACCCTCAGAACCATCCCCGACGCCATAAAAATTAAATCTGCTGCAGAACAGGCCCAAAGGGCTGTAGTGGTTGGAGGAGGGTTAATTGGTCTTGAGGTAGCGGAGAACCTGGCAAAAAGGGGATTAGAGACTACTGTTATTGAAAAACTCGACCAGATACTCCCGCCTCTAGATAGAGATATGGCTTTACTTGTAGAAAAACATATAAAAGCGAAGGGTGTAGACGTCTCTACCTCAGACGGTGTGGAGAGCTTTGAAGGAAAGCGGGATGGAAAGGTCTACATTGTAAATACAGGAAAGAGAAAAATATCAGCAGAACTGGTAGTAATGTCCGTCGGCGTCAGACCCAATGTCCAGTTAGCCAAAGAGGCGGGGATAGAATTAGGTACTACAGGGGCTATTAAAGTCAACGAGCGAATGGAAACCACTGTACCCGATGTCTATGCAGCAGGTGACTGCGCTGAGACTATTAATCTTGTTACAGGCAAGACCGCCTGGATACCCCTTGCAACCACTGCAGCCAAACAGGGCAGGGTTGCCGCTATAAATGCTACTGGGGGTTACGATAGTTTTAAAGGGGTTGTGGGTACTTTGGTGGTAAGAGTTTTTGACCTTAACGTTGCTAAGGCTGGGCTTTCTGAGAAGGAGGCGCTGCGGGAAGGCTTTAAACCCGAGACGACCATTGCCGTTGGCCCAGATAAGTCTCTCGACTCAAAAGAAATAATGGTAAAGTTAATAGCAGATAAGACGAGCGGCTGCCTCCTGGGGGCACAGATAATCGGACAAGGGAACGTGGACAAGAGAATAGACGTGGTAGCTACTGCCCTGAACTTCGGCGCTACAGTAGAGCAGCTATCCAAACTAGACCTTGCTTATGCACCACAGTATGGAACTGCAATGGACCCTCTTATCACCAGTGCTAATGTACTGCGTAATAAACTAGCTGGGGAGACTGTAGGGATTTCAGCAGAGCAGGTAAAGGCCAAGTTGGAAAGAAGAGAAGACTTTATACTATTGGATGTGAGGTCACCCAGGGAATATCAAGAGGCCCGAATAGAGGGCTGTCGCCACATACATATTTATGAGCTAGCAAAAAAGACAGGGGAACTGGATAGTCAAAAGGAGGTAGTTACATATTGCGGTAGCGGGCTTAGGGCTGCCCTGGCCTGTCGCATTTTGAAGAATGCTAATTTCAAGGATGTAAAGTACATGGATGGAAGCCTTAAAGCCTGGCCCTATGAACTTAAAGTATAAAACAAGTAGACAGTAGACAGTAGACAGTAGACAAAACAGGTGTGTCTAATGTCTAAAGTAGAGGTTTAACTGCATGCTCAATATTACGACTTTGCCCACCCTTCCTGAACGCAAGGCGGACACCCATAAGGGTGACTATGGGCGGACGTTAGTGCTGGCAGGTTCGGTGGGGATGACCGGGGCGGCCTGTATGTGCAGTGAGGCCGTCCTGAGGGGTGGGGCAGGGCTGGTTACCCTTGGAATTCCAGAGAGTCTTTATCCAATAGTAGCCTCCAGTCTATCCTTTGCGGTAATGACACACCCCTTACCAGAGACCATGCAAAAAACGCTCTCATACAGGGCCAGGCAGAAAATAAGTGAAGTGGCCAATAGATTAGACGTGCTGGCCATTGGGCCAGGCCTTTCAAGAAATCCGGAGACCCAAAGATTAGTTATATGGCTACTGGAGAATATTGCTGTACGTATGGTTATTGACGCCGATGCCCTCACCGCCTTGGCACAAAAGCCAGCGGCGTTAGAAAAGGTCAAAGCGGGTTGCATCGCTACTCCTCATCCCGGGGAGATGGCGAGACTGCTGGGATGGTCCTCTGCAGTGGAGGTACAAAGGGATAGAGCTAAGGCGGTGGAAGAATTTATTAAAAGGTATCCTAGTTGGACATTGGTACTTAAGGGACACAGAACCATTGTAGCTGATAATCAGCAATTCTATATAAACACTACAGGCAATCCAGGGATGGCTACAGCTGGTACTGGTGACGTCCTTACCGGCCTCATTGCTGGTCTTATTGCCCAGGGGCTAACTACCTTTGAAGCTGCCCAGTTGGGGGTTTATCTTCATGGCCTAGCCGGTAACCTCGCCTCTGAAGAAAAAGGAGAGGTTTCCATGATTGCCACAGACGTACTGGAAAAGCTACCCGAGGCATTTAAGGTATTTCTTAAAAAGCAAGACTTGGTGAAGTGATTTTGCGAGAATTATTTTTTAGCCTTGCCGTATATAGTTTTCGTCGTGTAGGGGCAAACCTGTGTGTTTGCCCTTTTCTTTATTGGGGCAGACATATTGGTCTGCCCCTACAATGGATAGTATTCCGTGGATGTGATTAGTTGGCCCCTACAATATTTGTGCCCGAAATAATTACGAGAGCGTGGAAATGATTTGGCAGCGATTCTCCAGGCTTCCAAAACACTTTGACTTTATAAATTTTGTGTGTTAGTATTTGGCGGTTTCGACAATTTTCAATAAATTGTTCAAAAATAATCTTACCAATCTCAGACAAAGGGTAATGAGCGAGGAACTAACCTTATGAGGTCAACCTTTTTACCACTCTTTTTTTCTTTTGCTCTAGCAATTTTTATTTCTTCTGATGTATATTCTGATACCCCTTCAGGTCTGGAACTGGAGATAGAGAGGGCCAAGAAACCTATGGCGTGGGATCTCGGCCCAGAAATGGTGGACATATCACAATATCCCCCTGAAATACAGGCGGACTACAAGGTCTTTGCTACCAAATGTGGCAAGTGTCACACCCTTGCCCGCCCGCTCAATTCCCCTTATTGCACAGCCGAAGAGTGGAATAACTATGTAAACAAGATGATGCGAAAGCCAGGCTCCGGGATAACGCCTGTGGAGGGTAAGCAGATATTTGACTTCCTGGTATATGATTCTAAGGTCAGAAAACTTTCAAACCCTGATGCCTGGAATAAGCATATAGACCAGATCCTCGCTGCTTTCCAAGAGAAGTACGGTCACGCAAGAGAAAAAGCGTCGCAGTAATATGGAAGAAGAAGTAAAGGCTGCAAGGCCTGGTAGTTTGGGTATTTTATCCACCTTGAGCGGTTGGAGTGACGAAGAAAATTCTGCAGCCAGGAACTTCATCCTCTCCTCTGTAATATGGCTCGCCCTTGTAGTTTCCGTAGCCCTTATCGTGGCTACCAAGTTCGTTTGGCCTGACTTCCTGGCCGGCGTTGCATGGCTCTCCTTTGGCAGACTAAGGCCATTACACGTTAATGGCGCCCTCTTTGGATGGCTCTCCATGTCCAGCGCAGGAATAATGCTGTACATCCTCCCCAAGCTAACCGGAGTAAAACTATACAGTGAAAGGCTTGGCAACTTTGCCTGCTTTTTATGGAACCTGCTACTACTTGGGGCCGCTATTACCCTACCTTTAGGATACACCCAGGGGAGGGAATACGCAGAGTTTATACTGCCTCTAGATTATCTCCTTATGATTGTCCTTGCCCTGCTGGCTTACAATGTATTCAAAACCGTTGCCCAGATGAAAGAGAAGGCTATGTACGTGAGCCTGTGGTACTTCCTGGGCTCGCTAGTTTGGGTGCCTATTACTTACTTTGTAGGCAACAATTTTCTCCTGGATATAACTGGCCTGGGCGGGAAGGGACCCGTACCTGGAGTGAACGACGCAATGCTAAACTGGTGGTACGGACATAACCTCATCGGGATGTGGTTCAGCACCATGGGGCTGGGTATCTTCTATTACTTTCTTCCAGTATTAACTAAAAACCCACTGTATAGCCACAGGCTCTCTCTAATAGGTTTTTGGACACTTGCCTTCTTTTACGTCTGGAATGGCCAGCACCATCTTATTTATGGTCCAGGGCCAGACTGGCTGGAGAACGTGGCCATAACTTTCAGTGTCCTTATGCTCATACCTGTCTTTGCTGTAGTATACAACTTCTTTAAGACAGCCCAGGGAAAGTG
This sequence comes from Planctomycetota bacterium, assembly GCA_023261505.1. Lineage (GTDB taxonomy): Bacteria > Planctomycetota > Brocadiia > Brocadiales > Bathyanammoxibiaceae > JAHFOV01. Next base: position 4,868 of record JAHFOV010000070.1, on the reverse strand, counting down.
GCACCTTATGTTTGATAATTCTGCTGAGCATATGCCATTGAAGTTTTTTATGGTCGGTGGGCTAGCTTATTTCCTCACCTGTACCCAGGGCCCTTTTCAGGCCCTTAAGACAATCAACTCTAATTTTCATTTATCTTATTGGGTAGTGGGTCATGCCCACCTGGCCTTCCTGGCCACATTCTCATTCATAAGCATGGCGTGCATCTACTATATTCTACCAAGGCTCTTAAATACGAGCGTTAATATGAGGTTGGCCCACTGGCACTTCTGGCTTTTATGCTCTGGTCTAATAATTTTCCTGGGCATACTGTTTGCCGCAAGTATAGTTCAGGGGGCCATGTGGTCAGCCAAGCTAGAGGAATTCGACTTTATAACTGGCCGTACAATCTTTAAACCTGCCGTAGAGTTTATCGACATTGTTAGACTTCTACATCCCTTTTACTTCACACTCTGGATAGGGGCAGGGCTTATGGTATTCGGGGTGATGCTTTTTGTGTTAAACGTACTGCTCACCTTTTATAAGGCAGGAAAAGTACAGTAATGTATACTGCCCTTATATTATTTATCCTGGCTGGCACCATAATATGCCTGGGCGGGATATATTACCGAAAGAGCATCGCCTTAGGGCTTCTGGTGCCAGGGGCGGTGCTACTGATAATCATTGCTTTCCTTTCCACAGTTGTGCTACCTTACAGGGAAAAGATTCCTGCTACCGAAAAGGGTGTACCCTATTCAGAAAAGGCTCTACTGGGCAGGCAGATTTACGTAAGGGAAGGATGCTGGTACTGTCATACACAGCAGGTAAGGCCCATAAGACAAGATGAGGGCCTGGGGAATATCTCCCAACCTGGCGACTATCAGTACGACTACCCTCATGTATTGGGGACAGAGCGCACAGGTCCTGACCTCTCCCATGTAGCAGGCAAGTACGAGGACGAATGGCACAAGAACCATCTTATAAATCCTAGACCCAGGACCCTACAGGAGGCAGGTATGGCTGGAAAGGTTTTGGGCTCAGTGATGCCCCCTTTTTCTTTTCTATCTAAAGAAGAGATAGATGCCCTGGTAGCTTATTTGCAAAGCTTGAGGTGATGAAAAATGAAGCAAATTACAAATTTCAAATTGCCGCTTAGTATTTACCACCCCCTTCCCCCTCCTTCTGAAGGAGGGGATAAAGGGGAGGTAAGTAGTAGATTGCAATCTGTAATCTGTAATCTTAAATTTCTCCCCTGCGCCTGTCTTCTGGACTCTGTGAAGGATACACCCCTTTACACCAACTCGCTTATGCTCTTCATAGGTGGAATCTTCTTCCTGGGTGCGCTAGTGGCCTTTCTTCTGGCCTATAAGCGTGGCTACATTGATTTTAAAGGGATAGAGGACGTAAAATACAAGGTGCTGGAGGATCGTGAGGAACGCTAATAGATTCTACCTTTTACTCTCTCATTAAAGCCTGGCCAGTCACAGGAGCAATTGTTTATTGATATATAACAGAAAATTTATTAAACTCTTTCCTAGAGGGTGGCAGGTCTCAAGATGTCTGGGAGGTAGGTATGTGTATAAAGTGCATCCTTGTGGGCCTGCTAGTGATGTTCATGTCGGCAGGTTGTATTCTTAGCAGTCCTGTTCAGAAGGGTGCCGCTATTGGTGCGGCTAGTGGAGCGGCGGTAGGGGCGGGGGCTGGTATGCTTGTGGGTGCGCCGGGGCTGGGAGCCGCGGCTGGAGGCGCTGTAGGGGCTACCGTTGGGGCCTTGGTGGCTGACGCTGTTACAAGGAAAGACGAGGAGAAAGAGGAAAAGGTAGAAATGGAAAAACAATTGTCAGAAGCACAGGAATCTGCAAGAAAATAAAGGTTTATTCCATAAAAATAAAAGGCCAGTCCCGCATAATAGTGACTGGCCTTTTTACTTTTAAAATAGTTAGAAAAAAGCTGCTAGGTGGATTGTTCAAGAGCCAAAGAGGCATCTTGCCCGGCGGCAGGGTCAAGAAGCTTAAGGACATCGTTGTTAATCTTTTCTATTTCTTCTTCAGTAAGGTTGGTATTGTAGGTTCTGTAGGTCTTATCCTCCCCCGGGTTATATAATTCCATAAAAATTCCCTGCTCATCCTTTCCATGTCCTTTTAATTTTAAAACTTTCTTTCTGAGCAGAAATAGGCCGAGGACGTATCTCATATTTTTTGCCCAAGATTCTGTTAGCTCTTGTAACCTTAAAAAGAGGTTTAGTATCGTCGCATTATCTACTACTTTTCGCCTGGGCTCCTCTTTTTTAGGCATCCTGGTTCGCCAGAAGGAAAAAAAGCCCTCAGGGTTCTGCCCCTTCCAGCATTCCAGACAGAAGTCTTTTCGTAGGAAGCTAGCCGGTTCCAGGCAGAGTGTGGAGTAAAAAGTTTCCTCTTCAACAAAGACCCTCTCGCAGGTCATGCACCGGCTTGTACCTTTGGAGATGTTCCATTCCATGAGCTAGTCCGCCTTAGGCGGAGCAATGGCCTTTTCTGCTTTTTTCATGACCCCCTCCCAGAGAACCTGAGTCCTTTTTGAGGCTTCCAGGATTTCATCCTGGGTATTTTTTACCAGGTCCTTGTCTTTTATAAGGGAAAGGTTTACCTCTACATTAACCCTTCCTCCCGTGAAGGCTGCTTTGGCCAGGACTGCAGCAACTATAACATCACCCAGGAGGTTGGGATTGGACATATCTACCATTTTATTGGCATGTTCTAAAAGGTTTAGAGACAGCCTCGCCGTATGGAGGGGCACCTCCATGGCCCCTTTCAGGGCCGCCTGAATGGCCTGTGAGCGAAAGCTCTTTTCCTCAGGTGTGGATTTAGGTAGCCGATAAGTATCGAGGACCGATTGGTAGGCATCCATGTCTTTGTGCATAAGTTCCAGGAACTCTTTTCTCATCCGCTGAATATCAAAAGCCATCTCATTTAATGGCGCTTCAACCTCTTTAAATTCTGGCCTGCCTACGGTCATGTTGGCAGCCATGCTAGCCATGGTAGTGGCCAGGGCTCCCACCAGGGCCGATACACTTCCGCCCCCGGGGGTGGGAGTCCCGGCGGCGGCGTCTTCAAGGTATCTTTCTAAGGGTTCTTTCGTGTAAAGTATCTTTGCCATGTTGTTTTCTATTATTTCCTATCGCTGGATAATTACCTCTGTACCTGGTGTTATATAGTCGTAAAGCTCTTCTACATCCTGATTGTACATGCGGATGCACCCGTTAGAAGATTCTGTACCTATACTCTCAGGTTCTGTAGTACCATGAATGCCGTAGCCCGTTAAGCCAGGCTGATCCTGAAAGCCCATCCAACGCGTACCCAGAATATTTTGGGGAGTGCCGTAGGGATAGACCTTACCATCAGGCGGGTACCATGTGGGCTCTTTAATCTTCTTATCAATAATGAATTTTCCTTCAGGGGTCTTGTCATTCTTTCCTGTCCCTATTGGGTATTGTTTAAGATAATATCCATCCAGGAGTAGGGTTAGTGTGAAATCACTCTTATCAACCAGGAGGCTGGTCTTTCCCCTCAAAATCTTCAATGGCTCTCCTACACGTAATAAAGTAGAGGACTTCCGATTAAGTCTCATAAGGAGTTCTGCTGTAGTGTTATACTGTTTTGCAATCCTAGTGAGGTTATCGCCAGGCTGTATCTTGTAAACAATGAAATCGGGGCTGGGAGTAGAAGAGAAAACAAGGGCATTATTTAATTCTTCCAGGTGCTTCCGAATCATCTGGCGTCTTTCTTCAGAGGTTTCCATGAAAAGGGCCTGGGAGTAAAGGTTCCTGGCCTCGTATTTCTTGTCTTTCTGTAGGCATTCATAGGCCTGCTGAAGGATTTCTTGGAGAGAGGCCTGGCTGCTCGTGGTAGATGCCGGCACTGCCGATGTACTAGAAGGGGTAGAGCCTTCTTTTTTAGGTTCAGAAGGGATTGGAGTACCTGCCTGTTTGGTTTCCCCCGAGGAAGCCTCACCGGGCTTACTAACTACAGGAGAGGGAGCCTTAACGGGTGCCTTTGTGTCTGGCGCTTTTTCCTTCTCATGGCTGGCGCCTGTGCTGGATGGTGCAGAGCTAGGGGTTGTACCCTGAGGTGTAGCTGACGATGGCTTTGCTTTTTGTGAGCCCTCTTTTTCCTGAGCAGGCGTTACCGGTTGGGTGGGAGTTGCCTTAGGAGTGGCTGGTTTTTTCTCCTGTGAGGATTCATCAGCCTCGGTCTTAAATATTATGTCAGATTTTTGGATAACCTCATCTTTGTCTTTGCTCTGGGCCAGGAGGGGTAAAAATAAGAGACTTCCAAGAAGAACAAATAAGACTATCATAGTTGCTTAAATTTGCCTCAAAAACCTGCCACCCAAATCGAAAAAAGATAACAAAGCAAAACGATAACAAATCAAAGACCTTCTGTCAAGGAAAACGAGTATTTAAATTGTGGAGTATATAGGCAAAGTGTCAAGCGGGAAGATAGTTAGGGTCGTAAATTACCACCCCTATCCCCTCCTTAGAAAGGAGGGGATACAGGGGAGGTTATAGGACTCTGCGTTTAGACAGGACTAAGCCCTGTCTTCTACTGTCTACTCTCTACTGATTTTACCACCCCTATCCCCTCCTTAGAAAGGAGGGGATACAGGGGAGGTTATAGGACTCTGCGTTTGGACAGGCCTCAGCCTTGTCCTAAACCACTGTCTACTACCTACTGCCTACTCCCTACTGCCTACTGTTTTTTCTCACGGCGTCGTTGCCCCTTTGGTAGGGGCAAACCTGCGTGTTTGCCCCTTTGTCGGGCAGATACATTTTTGGGCAGACACATAGGTCTGCCCCTACCTGCTTACGGCGTCGTTGCCCCTTTGGTAGGGGCAAACCTGCGTGTTTGCCCCT